>JBBSUD010000012.1:0-57030 GCA_038235225.1 Verrucomicrobiales bacterium | reverse complement strand
TGGGGGGGGTGTGTTTGGGGGGGGGTGTAACAGTGGAGAGGGTGTTGCGGGGATCACTCGAAGGTCGCGAGAATCACGAGGTCCTGCATGTCGAAGTAGGTGGTGCCGGGAGCTGCGGTGGAGCATTCCCAGAGGACGATCACGTCGCGGTTGCCGATCTTGATTTTGCCTGTCGAGTCGATGAAGGGCTTCAGGAAGCTCGTCACGCTGCCTTGGTTGTAGGCCGGCACGTAACTCGGGGCGCGGTCGCCGTTCTTGAGGACGGTGACGTATTTGTCGCCCTTGGTGGCGGTGGAGTGGAATGGCAGCCAACTATAGCCGCCCCAGCCCTGCGCGCCGAAGTCGATCTTGTCGCCGTTCTTGAGCGTGGTATCGACGAGGACCGTATTGGCATTCACCGCGGTGCTGATTCCATTGAAGTAGCCTTTCCAAGCGCCTCCGTTCTTCGACCAGTAGGCATCGATCGGAAGCAGGAAGCTGCCCGACTGGAACGCGACGCCGAGGGTGCGCACTCTCATCCTGAGAGCTTTCTTTGGAATGATCGTTCCCGAGTCGGTGATATCGACGACGTCTGTCACGTTAGAGCCGGGGTATTGGATGCTCCATGCGAGTTGGGTGCGGGTCCCGACGCGGACCATGTCGCGGTCCACATGGAGGGTCCCGGTGGGGATGTCGGAAGCGGCGAAGGCGGAGGTGAAAGTGCAAAGACCTGCAAGCAGACTCAGCATCGCACGACCACCACGGGGGGAGTGGTTGGTTCTCATCTAGGGGGGGGGAGTGGTTGTCGTCCGTTGCGGGGCGACGGGGAAAAAGAAGCGTGCGGCGAAAGGGAAATCAAGCGGCTCCGGCCGTTCTACGCGATTGCGTAGGGGGAAATCGGGTCGGAGGCGGGCTGGTGAATGATTTTTAAATCACAGGAAATCAGCGGGTTGTGGCGGGAAAAGAAAATCCCCGCGCCATCCGGGAAGGACGGGGCGGGGAGGGATGGAAAGTTAGGATAGGTTAACTAAAGTGCTTTTCCGGGTGACTCAGCGCTTATCGAGGACCGAGTTCCAGTGCTCGATGTTGTCCTTTTGGGCTTCGAAGAGCGCGGTGGTGTCGTCGTGGATGTCGATCGAGGTGATTTTGTCGCCGACGCCGTTGTGTTTGCAGCCGCGCTCGCCGGTGTTGTTCTTGCCGGTGACCTTGCCGACGACATCCATGCCGTCGGTCACCTGGCCGAAGACCGAGTGGCGGTTGTCGAGGAAGGGAGTGGCGGCGGAGGTGATGAAAAATTGCGAGCCGTTGGTGCCGGCGCCGGCATTCGCCATCGAGAAAACGCCGGGCGCGCGGTGGCGGAGATCCGCGTGGAACTCGTCGGCAAACTTATATCCCGGGCCGCCGCGGCCGGATTCCGTGGGATCTCCGCCTTGAAGCATGAACCCCTCGATGACGCGGTGGAAGGCGACGGTGTCGTAGTAACCGCGCTTGGCGAGATTGAGGAAATTCGCGCAGGTCATCGGCGCCTTGTCGGCATACATGGTGGCGTCGATGTCGCCGGCGGTGGTGTGGAGCGTGATTTTGATGTCTGACATGGCTGGCAGGAAACAACGGATTCCCCGGACTGGCAACCCGCTTCCCGCCCGCCGGATTTCACCAGCGCAGCGTCTCGTCAAAGTGGAAAAACCCGCCCGTCGGGCCGTCCGAGGGTAGCGTGGCGAGGCGGACGGCGGTTTCGGCGCCTTGCTCCGGAGTGAGGTTTCCGTTGGAATTCAAATCGGTGCGGACGTTGCCGGGATGCGCGGAATTCACCTTGAAAGCACTGTCTTTCAACGCCTTGGCGAGGTGCACGGTGAAGGCGTTCAAGGCGGTCTTGCTGGAATCGTATGCAAGCGCGGTGACGCCGTAAATCGAGCTGGCGGGATCCGAGTGCTCTGCGAGAGAGGCGAGAATGCTCGATTGGTTGACGATGCGCGGCGCGTCGCTCTGGCGGAGCAGCGGGAGCAGGCGCTGGGTCAGGTCCACCAAGCCGAAGAAATTCGTGTCGAAAGTGCGCCGGAGGACGTCCAGCGGCAGGTTCTCGGCGGTGCTGCCCCAGTCGGCGTCCTCGGCGTCGGCGGCGTTGTTCACGAGGATGTCGAGGTGGCCGAATTTCCCGGAAATCCACTCCCGCGCGGCATCGAAGGTGGCGGGATCCGAAATATCGATTTGCACGACATCCACGCCGTCGCCGCCAAGGGATGCGGCGGCTTCCTGGCCTCGGCTCAGGTCGCGCGAACCAAGCAAGACGTGATGGCCGCGGGCGAGGAGTTGGCGGCAGATTTCCAGGCCAATGCCTTTGTTGGCGCCGGTGACGAGTGCGATTTTGTGCATAAGGCGGGCAGGGTAATTTCCGCATGACCGGGCGCAACCGGCGATTTTCCGGCGGAAATGCGCGGAGAATTTGCGTAACGTCCGCGCGAGTTCCCGCGAACCATCGCCGAAACCAGCCAAATCCCATGAAATCCTCCATTCGTCACCTCTCCGCCTTGCTCGTCCTCACCTGCATGATTCCCGCCGCCGCCCTCGGCGATGAATTCGAAGACGGCATGCGCGCCGCCTTCGCCAGCTACAAAAAGGGCGATACCGCGGCCGTGACAGCCAAACTTCGCGAGCTGTTCGCGGTGGTGGAGGCCAAGGAGGCGGCCAAGTTCGGCGAGCTGCTGCCGGAGACGGTGGGAGCTTGGAAGGGCGACGCCGCCAGCACCGGAGAAATGGCCGGCGGCGGCACGGCGGTCACCCGGATTTACAAGTCCGGCGAGAAGACGATCACGGTCATCATCTCGAAGGATTCGCCGCTGATCGGCCAGCTCCTGCCGCTTCTGGCGAACCCCGATCTCATCGAAATGACGCACCGCAAAACCCACAAGATCGCCGGGGAAACGGCCATCATGGAGGGCGAACACAAGCTCCAGATCGTCCTGAAGAGCCGCATCTACGTGGAAATCGGCGGGGACGACACGACCGGCGAGAAGGAACTCGTCGATTTTGCCGGGCAGGCGGGTTTGGAGAAGCTGGCGCAGGCGAAATAGGCGCGGGCGGCCGGGTCGAAAAATCGATTTGGTCTTGCGATGTATCGTAATGCGAGATAACCGGCGGCGTGTCCGCCACCCCGCCATTGTCCGATGAAGATTTCGCCCGTTTGGCGGATTTCCGCTACGGGCTACGGCGTTTCCTGCAATTCAGCGAGAACGAGGCGGCGGGCGAGGGGCTGACCGGGCAGCAGCATCAGGCATTGCTGGCGATCCGCGGAAACGCCGCCGGACCGACAAATGTCGGCCTGCTGGCGGAGCGGCTTTGCCTAAAACACCACACCGCCGTCGAGCTGGTGCAGCGGCTGGAAAAAGCCGGGCTGCTGACCAAGCGAACCTCGCCGGACGACCGCCGCGCGGTGCTGCTGGATCTCACGGCGGAGGGCGCGGGCCGGCTTGACCGGCTGGCGCGCAGCCATCGCTCGGAGCTGGCACGACTCGGGCCGGAAATCGTCCGGCTCCTCACGGCTCTAGGCAAATCATGAATTCCGCAACCGTATCCCGCTGGCAACGCGCCCGAATTTCCCTGCTCGCCGTGGCGCTTGGCGGCATCGTCACCCTGACCGCCGTGGGCCTGATCGCGCTGATCCGGCTGACGACGAACTTTGCCTTCCACGGCACGCTTTCCAGCGCGGAGGCGGTGCCGGATTTCTCGACCTGGGGCGCGTGGGGCATCGCGGTGCCGGTCATCGGCGGCCTCATCGTAGGCTGCATGGCGCGCTGGGGCAGCCCGGCGATCCGCGGCCACGGCATTCCCGAGGCCATGCAGGCGATCGGCACGGCGGACAGCCGGATTCCGCTGCGTGTGGCGATTTTGAAACCGCTTTCCGCCGCGATTTCCATCGGCAGCGGCGGTCCGTTCGGCGCGGAGGGACCGATCATCGCGACCGGCGGCGCAATCGGCTCGCAAGTCGGCCAATGGCTTGCCAGCAGCCCGGCGCAACGGAAAATCCTGCTGGCAGCGGGCGCGGCGGCCGGCATGACGGCGATTTTCGGCACGCCGCTGGCCGGGGTTTTGCTGGCGGTGGAGCTGCTGCTTTTCGAATACCGCAGCCGGAGTTTCCTGCCGGTGGCGCTGGCGGCGGGCACGGCGATGGCGCTGCGCTCGCTCTTCCACGAACCACTGCCGATGTTCCCGATGACGCTCGCGCGCATCCCGGACGTGCAACTTTCCTGCGGCACCTTCGTCATCGGCGCGGGCTGCGGCGTGCTGGCGGTGGTGCTCACCAAGCTGGTCTATTTGCTGGAGGACGGCTTCGAGAAATTGCCCCTCCACTGGATGTGGTGGCCGGCGCTGGGCGGTCTCGTCGTCGGCATCGTCGGCTGGTTCGACCCGCGGACGCTGGGCGTGGGCTACGACAATTTGCGGCAGTTGCTCGACGGACAAATGGCGGTCGGGCTGCTGGCATCGCTGGCGTTTTTGAAATTCATTTCCTGGTGGTTCGCGCTGGGCAGCGGCACCTCCGGCGGGACGCTCGCACCGATTATGACGGTGGGCGGCGCGGCCGGCGCGCTGGCCGCGCATGCCTTGCAGGGCGTGCCGTTCTTCGCGGATTTCCCCATCGCGCTAGGCGCGCTGATCGGCATGGCGGCGACCTTCGCCGGGGCATCGCGGGCATTCCTCGCGTCGGTGATTTTCGCCTACGAAGCCACCCACGCGACCGGCTCGCTCGGCCCGCTGCTGCTGGGATGCGGCGCTTCCGTCATGGTTTCGCGGGCGCTGATGCGGGACACGATCATGACGGAAAAGCTCACCCGGCGCGGCGTGCGCATCCCGAGCGATTACGCGCCGGATTTCCTGGAAGCGCTGCTGGTCAGCCGCGTGATGGAAACCCGGCCGCTCACCGTCGGGCCGCACGAAACGATCGGCGATCTGGCGCTCCGGCTCGGCCAGCATGGCTCGCCGTGGCACGACGTGCGGCTGATGCCGATCGTCTCGCCGGCAAACGAATTGCTGGGGGTAATTGCCCGCGCGGACCTGTTCGCTGCGTTGGAATCCGACCCGGTGACGGCGGTGCTGGAGGCCGGCGTGCTCGATCCCATCACGGTTTTCCCGGACGCGGCGCTCTCCGAAGCCGTCGATTTGATGATCCGCCACGGCATCGGCCGGCTGCCGGTGGTGGACCGCTCGGCGGTGCCGAAATTGCTGGGCCTGCTGACCCGCCGCGCGGTGCTCGAAGCGCGGCGGCACCAGATGGATGCGGAATCGATCCGCCCGGCGTGATCACTCCGCTTCAGGCAAGCTGCCGCCGAGTTCCTTGACGCGCTTTTCGAAGAAATCCTTGGCGCGCTGGGTTTCATCGAGCCGGCGTTTCAGGTCCGCATAATCCTCGGGGGCGACGCCCTGGCTCATTGCGCCGACCTTGGCGCGGGCCTCCGCCAAAGCGGCGGACAGTTCGTCATTGCGGGCGCGCGCGGACTCCAAATCCCGGCGGAGCAGGTCTGCGGAGGTGCTATCCACGCGCGTGTCGCGGAGCTGCTGGCCCAGCCGCGCGACTTCCTCGCTCAAGGTCTGGCGGGTCGTCTCGGAGCGGAGCAAATCGGCGGAGCGGGCGGCGAGCTCGTCGTCCTTTTCGGCGAGCATTTCCTGGAATTTCCCGGCCAATGCCACCAGCGAGCCGGAGTCCTTTTTAAGGCGGGCGGCAATGTCGCCGATCGGTTCCGCGTTGGTTCCCAACGGTCCGTAGCCGAGGGCGCTGCGCTGGCGATTCACCTCTTCGGTCAGCGCGTTCGCCTGGGCCTGCATGTCCGACAGCTCGGCGGACGAGCTAGAATCCGGCCGGTGCAAGGCGTTTTTGATCCCCAGCACGATCAGAGCGCCGAGCACCGCTGCGGCGAGGAATGCGAGGATCGCGCCATTGGAAAGGCCGGTGTTCGACACGGGTCCGTTCACCGCCGGGCCGTCAGCCAGCGGGGCTGCGTTCTTGTCGTCATCGCGCCATTTCTCGTCCGTCATGGGCGAAGCGTGGGCAAACGGCGGCGGCGCTGTCAATCCCGGCACGGCTCGCGCCCCCGGCACGAAAAAGCGGCCGTCCCGGTGGGGGAGGGCCGCTGGAAGTTTGCCGACAGGGGCAGCTCAGTTGGAGCGACCGGTGTAGGAATTGTCTTCGGTCTTCACGTTAATGCGCTCCCCGACATTGATGAACAGCGGCACCTGCACGATGAGACCGGTTTCCATGACGGCGGGTTTGTAAACGTTGTTCGCGGAATCGCCCTTCACGCCTTCGGAGGATTCGGCGACGGTCATCACCATGGAGAGCGGCAGCTCGACGGCGACCACCACGCCATCGGCGATCATGAGATTGTAGAGCTGGCCCTCGATGAGGTAGTTCTTCACGCCTTCGATCAAGTCTTCATAGACCACGGCGTCCTCAAAGGTGTTCGGGTCCAGGAAATGGAATCCACTGCTGTCCTTGTAGGAATATTCGTGCGGCGTGCGCTCCAGCACCACGCCCTCGACGCTGTCGTTCGAGGTCATCCGCAGGTTGAAAACCTTCTTGGTGGCGACGCTGCGGATCGACATCTGCACGTAGGAAGCCATCCGCGGAGGCGTCTTGAGCTCATGGTCGATCACGAGGCAGACCTCGTTGTTGTGTCGGACGGCGTGTCCCTTGCGCAGGTTGATAATCGGAGTGCTGGCCATGGTTTGGGAGGGCGGAAATAGGGCGGACGCCGGGCGGAGGCAAGCACGGGTTTCGCCCGGGAGTCCGGCGAAAGGCCGGCAGGGCGGGGGATTCCACGATAAAATAATTTGCCAGGCATATTTTTTGTTGACGCAGGGTTGTCGGATTTTTCGGGTCAGTCCGGTTCCTTGACGCTAGGGCTAACCAAATTTGCCAGACACGTTCTTGTTCCCCCGCGTCTCCCTGCGTCCGCTGCAAGGGCATTCCGCCACCGGGCCGGACGAAAAAAAATCCCTCCCGCGTCTGGCGCGGTAGGGACTGGTAAAAAATCGCCTAGAGCTTTGGCCGGCTCAGTATTTCTGAGTGCGGCTGTGTCTCCAGCCACCGTCGAAGCCGAGTTCCGGCGGGAATTCCGAGAGACCGTCGTGCGGATTCATTTCGATGCGATTGTCCTCACCGCAGCGCTCATAGGGTGGCTTGAAGGTGCCGCGATAGGTCGGGCAGGTGAAGGTGAAGAGCTCGTAGAAGCCATAGCCGAGGCGGCGGAGCGCGCGGCTCGTGCCGTCAACCGCACCGTAGGAGTAGCCGGCTTGGCGGCCGTATTGCTCGTTCTTGCGGACGATTTGTTCCGGGATTTCCACCGCACCATAAATGATGTTGCTCAACGCACGGCCGAGCTTGCGGGCGGAAGTGTAGGTAGAGCCGGGAGGCGCTTGGATATCGGCGGAGGCGACACCGCCCAGAAGGGCGAACGTGCTGACGATGGCGAGGAGTTTTTTCATGGCTGCGGGGAGGCTAGGGAGGCGGCTTGCTGGTTGGCAACGGATTTTTCCAAGTCCGGAGCATTTTTAGAGTTCGAAACTGAGCACCCGGATGATGCCGGGCGTCGTCTTCAATTTATTCATCAGCGTGGCGGGCGGTTCGGTATCCACCTCAATGACGGTGACGGCGCGCTTTTGATCACGATTCCGGCTCAGCGCCATGTTCGCGATGTTCACCGAGGCCTCGCCGAGGGCGCTGCCGATGATGCCGACGATGCCGGGGCGATCGTCGTTTTCCACGAACAGGAAGCGCCCGGTCGGGTTCGTTTCCACATTGTGCCCGGCGATGTGGACGATGCGCGCCGAGGTCCCGAAAAATGTCCCGGCAACGGTGCAGACCTCGTTGCCCTTGATGGCGGAAACCTCGATGAGTTCCGTGCAGTTGGTGGCAAGCGCGGAGTTCGATTCGGTGACCTGAATGCCGTGGGCCTTGGCGATTGCCGGGGCATTCACCAGATTCACCTGCGCCTCGTGGTGCGCCGCGCCGAGGTAGCCGGTTAGCACGCGGCGGGTGATCAGCTCGGTATCGAGCTCGGAAACCGGCCCGAGGTAGGACACGCGGATCCCGTCACACTGGGCCGGCGCGATTTTCGACACCAATTTCCCAAGCGAGTCGGCCAATTCGAGATAGGGGCCGACGCTTTCGAGCGTGCGGCTGTCGAGATTCGGCATGTTGACCGCATTTACGATTTCCCCGCTGAGCAGGAAATTCTTCACTTGGTGGGCGACTTCGATGCCGACATTTTCCTGAGCCTCCGCCGTGGAAGCTCCCAAATGCGGCGTGAAAACCGCCTTCTTCGCCGAGAACAGCGGAAAATCCGCCGGTGGCGGCTCGACCTCATAAACATCCAGCGCGATGCCGCCAAGATGTCCGGCATCGAGCGAATCCTTGGCCGCTTCCTCGTCCACGAGGCCGCCGCGGGCGCAGTTGATGACGAGCGCGCCAGGATTCATCAGCGCGAGCCGCTCGGCATTGATGATGTGTTTCGTTTCCGGCGTCATCGGGATGTGCAGCGTCACGACGTCCGCGCCGGTCAGCGCTTCGGACGCGCTTTCCGCCAGCTCCACCCGCAGCGATTGCGCGCGTGCCGCGGTCAGAAAGGGGTCGAAAGCCACCACCGTCATGCCGAATGCCTGCGCGCGCTTGGCGAATTCCGTCCCGATCCGGCCCATACCGAGGATGGCGAGCCGCTTGCCGCTCAGTTCCACGCCTTCCAGCGATTTGCGATCCCAACGTCCGGCGAGCATGGAAGTGTGCGCTTGGCCGATGTTCCGGGCCAGCGCCAGCATCAGCCCGAAGGCGTGCTCGGCGGTGGAAATCGTGTTCCCGCTCGGGGTGTTCATCACCACCACGCCGTGGTCGGTGGCGGCGGCGCGGTCGATATTGTCCACCCCCACGCCGGCGCGGCCGATCGCTTTGAGCTTGGTAGCCGCGGCGAAAACCTCCGGCGTCACCTTGGTCTGCGACCGCACCACAAGACCGTCGTAGTCCCCGATGATTTTCAACAGATCTTCCGGCGCGAGACCGGTATTCACATCCACGGAAATCTCCGGGGCGGAGCGCAGCGCTTCCACGCCTTTTTCCGAAATGGGGTCCGAAACCAGTACTCGATAGCTTGCCATAGGCCGCGGGAGGTAACCCGCCGCCCCCCAACTGGCAAGGGTGGGCTGGGGAAAATTCGACCTCCGCGCGCGCCGGGAAATCGCGGCCTATTTGATCTCCATCCCGCTCTTCGGCCAGCTCCAGCGCTGGACCTTGCCGTCCTTGATGAGCGCTTTTGCCTGAATCGTCTTCACCCCGAAAATCGTCCCCGCCTTGTAGGAGGCGAGGCCGGTCTGGAACGATTCGCCATCCACCGTCTCGTCCTCGCCGGCCTTCCATTCCTGCACTTGGTCGAACGTGAATTCCTTGATCTGGCCTGCCTTGATGCTTGCCTGCATGACGGCCACCGGGTCGCCACCACCGGCGGTCGGCGCGGGTGCGGGAGTTGCCGGCGGTGTTGGCTCAGGCGCAGGGTCCGGCGCGATTTCCGGCGCGGACGTCGGCGTCGGATTTTCCACCACAGGCGGTGTAACCGGCTCCGGCGGAGTCATCACGGGCGGCGGCTCGACGACAGCGGGCGGCTCGACGGCTGACGCTGTTTGCGCAGGCGGATTCGCGGCGAGTTGGTCGAGCAAATCGGTCTCGGTAATCGGAATCCGCCCTTCGAAGCCTTCCGCCGGACTGATGACGGCATTGGCGTAATCGATCCGCACCAGATTGACTCGATTTCCAGAATCGACTGTCATGGTGTTTCCGCTCGCCGCGTTCGCCACCTTCACCGCGGATTTCACCTGCACGCTGGAGGGAAGTTGGCTGGCGGAAAGCGCGGCTACATCGATCTGCGGCGCGTCGTCGTCCGTCTTCAGAATCACCCTGCCGTGCTCTGCCCGTTCCACCGCGCTCGGCTGCTGGCCGGTCAACTGGAAGCGGAGGTTCGGCTCCATCAGGTAGCCAAGCGCGCCCGCCAGAGCCATGCCGAAAAGATTGAAAAACAGTTTCATAGGTCGGCCCGATACGTATCCGCCGCCGCCTGTCTTTGGAAAGATTTTAGTTCCCCTTGAGCTGGTCCTGAAGCGCCACGGCGTGCGCCAAAGCTTTCGCATAGCTCGCGTTCGTGAGGAAATGCCGGAGTTGCGCATCCACCGCCGCCCGGTGTGTCGAGTTCCACGCGCCGATGCTCTCGGACACGTCCCGCAGTGCCTCCAGGTGACCCTCTCCGTCCCGGTCACGCCACGCGTGGTCTGCGATGATGTCTTCCCGCCGCCGCAGCAGCTCGATCAGTTCTGAAATTTGCATCATGCGGGAAATCAACGCCCGCGCCACCCGCTTGGCCACTCCAAAATCCTGCCGGACCGGCTGCTTGACTCCGCCCCGCCGTCCTTCATGCTGCGCGGCCATGAAGCGGATTTTCCAAGTGAGCGCCATTGCCGCCATCGCCCTTTCCCTCACATCCTGCGGCCTTCCCATGGCCATGGCCCGCTCCGCCGGCCGCGTCGTCAACACCGCCGCCAGCATGGCCGGCGGCGGCTGATCCTCATCCACTCACGGTCCGGCTTCCGTCCGGCTCCACGGCGAAATCCAGCCAGCGCGTCCCCGGCGGCATCATTTCAGGAAATTTGTCCGCCCACTCGGCGATCGTCACCGCGCCCTGCTCCAGCAGCTCGTCCCAGCCCAGCGCCTCCAGTTCCGCGGCCCCTTCCAGCCGATAGAAATCCAGGTGGAAAATCGGCAGCCTGCCGTCCGAGTATTCGTGGACCAGCCCGAAAGTCGGGCTCGTCACCACCGCCGCCGATCCCATTCCGCGCGCGAATCCCTTGGCCCAGTGGGTTTTCCCCGCGCCCAACCCGCCGACCAGCGCAAACACATCCCCCGCCGCCGCTTCCGCCGCGCACGCCGCGCCCAGACCCTCCATTTCCTCAGCCGATGCCGCTCGCGCTTCCATGGCGACTTGGAAAACCCGGATTTCCGTCCCGCGTCCATGGAAATAATCCGCCTTCGCTTGACCCGCCCGCCGCTGGTCTGCTAGACGCGGTCATGTTCGGGAAAATCCTCGCCTGCATCGCCCTCGTGGTCACCAGCGTCCGCGCCGCTGATCCCGCCCCGCTCTTCAACGGCAAGGATTTCACCGGCTGGACCTTCGACAATATCGACCCGAAAATCCCCGCCGCCGACATCTGGTCCGTCTCCAATGGCGTCATCGTCTGCAAGGGCCGCCCGCCCGGCATCCTCCGCACCGTCAAGGACTACGGCGATTACGAACTCACCCTCGAATGGCGCTGGCCCGCCGGCATGAAATCCGGCAACAGCGGCGTCCTCATCCACTGTGGCGAGCCGCGCCAAACCTTCGTCTGGCCGCAATCCATTGAAATTCAGCTCGCCCAAGGCGACGCCGGCGATTTCTGGACCATCGGCCGCAAGCTCACCGTTGCCGGCACCAAGCCGCAGGGCCGCCGCTGGCCCCGCAGCGGGAAATCCCCGGAAAAGCCCGCCGGCCAATGGAACTCACTCCGCGTCCGCTGCCAAGGCGACTCCATGTCCGTCTGGATCAACGGCACTTTGGTCAACCAAGCCACCGCCCTCAGCGCCACCCGCGGCGCCATCTGCCTCCAGGGCGAGGGCGGCGAGGTCCGCTTTCGGAAAATCCTTCTCACGCCGCTCGCCCCCGCAGCCGCAGATTCGCGTTGATTCCCACCCCGGCGGCCCGTGACAGTCCCGCCGCCATGCTCGACATCCGCGTAATCCGCGAAAATCCCGCCGCCATCAAGGACCGCCTCA
Source organism: Verrucomicrobiales bacterium (assembly GCA_038235225.1). Taxonomy (GTDB): domain Bacteria; phylum Verrucomicrobiota; class Verrucomicrobiia; order Verrucomicrobiales; family Akkermansiaceae; genus Luteolibacter. Next base: position 45,218 of record JBBSUD010000012.1, on the reverse strand, counting down.
AGCTCCGCGGCGGCGACCACTGGAAGCTCATCGACGAAGTTCTTGCCTGCGACGAATCCCGCCGCGCCGCGGAAACCTCCAAGCAGCAGCTCCAGAGCTCGCGGAAAATCATTGCCAAGCAAATCGGCCAGCTCCGCGCCACCGGCGGGGACTCCGCCGCCGCCGAAGCAGAGGCCCGCGGCATCAACGAGCGGATCGCCACCCTCGATACCGAGGCCGAAGCCGCCTCCCTCCGCCAGAGCGATCTCCTACTTAATATCCCGAATCTCCCCCACGACGCCTGCCCCGTCGGCTCCGACGAAACGGCAAACCCCGTCGTCCGCGAGTGGGGGACCAAGCCGGAAATCGCCGATCCCAAGGACCACGTCGAACTAGCCATGAAGCACGGCCTCATCAGTTGGGAAGACGGCATCCGCACCGCTGGCTCCGGCTTTGTGGTATATCGGGGAAAAGGCGCGAGGCTCGAACGCGCTCTCATCAACTTCCTCTTGGATACCCAAACCGCCAACGGCTACGAGGAAGTCAACGTCCCCCACCTCGTCAAACGCGAGTGCATGGAAGGCACCGGCCAGCTCCCGAAATTCGAGGACGACATGTATGGTACCGACGCCGCTGAAAACGGCGTCAACAGTCTCTTCCTCGCCCCCACCGCCGAGGTTCCCGTCACCAACCTCTATCGCGACACCTTGCTTCAAGAAGCCGACCTGCCGGTCAAAATGGTAGCCTATACTCCTTGTTTCCGCCGCGAGGCCGGATCCGCCGGACGCGATAACAAAGGCATCATCCGCACGCACCAGTTCGACAAGGTCGAGCTGGTCCAAATCGTCCATCCCGACCACGGCTTCGAAGTCTTGGAAACCCTCACCGCCCATGCCGAATCCATACTTCAAAAACTCGGCCTCCACTATCGCACCATCGAGCTATGCACCGGAGATATGGGCTTCTCCTCCGCCAAAACCTACGACATCGAAGTCTGGGCGCCCGGCCACGGCAAATACCTCGAAGTCTCAAGCTGCTCCTGCTTCGGCGACTACCAGGCCCGCCGCATGAAACTCCGTTTCAAAGACGCCGAAGGCAAAAACCGCTTCCCCCACACCCTCAACGGTTCCGGCACCGCCCTCCCGCGCCTCTACGTCGCCCTCCTGGAGCAATGCCAGCAACCCGACGGCTCCATCCGCCTCCCCGAAGCCCTGGCCCCCTACTTCGGCTCCCCCGAAATTGCGTAGCCGCTCTACGCCGTGGCGTCCCGCCCACCTCAAGGCCCGGGGGGGCTCTCGCACCTGACTTTCGCAACCCTCATTCCGCGCCTTGTAATTAGAAAATAGAAGTCATTGCCGCCATTCCATTTTAATTCGCTCAATTGAGAAAATTCCCGGGCACGTAGATCGATAAATCCGGGAGGGCGCGTAATCCTCAACTTTTCCGAATCTGTGACTTCCCGTCACGAGTGAGGAAGCCTCTACTTGCTCGGTAGAGTATGCTGCCAAAGAGTTTCGCGAAAATAATCAATCACACCAGAATTACACCCAATGAACGATGCTCAACTGCTATTATTGCTCGGTGCCGTATGGACACTTGTCGTCACTGTTTTTTGGCTAATAATCGGCTGGCGAGCTATGAAAGCCCATGAACGGCTAGCCGAAAGCAGCGACGAGATACGATATGCGATTCGCTCGTATTTCAAGAAGCGATAAATCCCGTCCATAATGAGACGCAAGACGGATCCGGACGATAGATCGAGTCACAGTAACCGCTGCTTCCCGCCTCATCGGCAACACACCCAAAATTATGAGCCTCAACTCCCGTTTCAAAATATAATCAAGAATCCCATACCTCGAAAGATTTGGATCGAAGTTTTTTTTGGCTGATTTCGGTGGCGGCGGCGTTTGTCGGAGGGGTCCTTTTCCGGGTTGCCTTTTATCTTTATCCCAGCTCCATCCAAAGTTAGCGCCTAAGCGTTCATGGCGCGCCATCACCTGACGGGATGCGATATTCAGCGAAGGGAATTGCTGAAGCGAATCAGCACGGCTGAGAAGCTTATCGTAAAGTCTGGATTAATAAGAAGAAACTTCGCTCCTCTATACTTCGCCACCCATGAATACTCAGGCTACACAGTTCACCTCGTGTCCGGAACCGATGGAACGGAGTTTCCTTCTGACCTATTGGAATTCATCGAGAAGACAGTCCGAAATATCCTCGAAGTAGAATTCCAAACGAGGTTGGAAGCGGCCGAACAAAAATGGACGACGCCGAATCGCGGACTATTGTTGTTTCTCAGGGGCGCTGGGGAGTTTGCCGGGACACAGGCAGGAAGAACCAAACGGGAATCTCTCTGGGGTTCTTGAGGTATCACCTTAACCAACCGGAAATCGAATGATCGCACCCCAGCGTAGCAGGCGTCCGCCGCTCCGTTGACAAACGGCCCCAGCCGTGGCCCTATTCCGACCGCGCCATGGAAAAGACAATCGTCACCTTCGAAGAACTGGACCGGGAAAAGCGGCAGGCACGCGCCCGCGATGCGGAACGGCTGCGAAACGGCGAGATCATCCCGGAAGCCCTTCAGGAGGAGAACTCCATCATTCCCAACGGGGCGGTGATCCGGTTCGACTTCATCGAATACGCCAAAAGAGCCTATCTGCGGAAATGATTCCTCCGGCCCAGCGCTCCAGCGAGGTTCGCGACTTCATGGAAGTGCTGAGCAACCCTGTGGAAGGCGAACTTCCACTATTAGTCGGAGGCCATGCGGTGAATCTATGGGCATTGTCCTACCGGGACCGGATCGGCGCGGAAATGGAACGCTGGCTGCCACTTACCAGCAAGGATCTCGATTTGTTCGGCACTATCGCACTGCTCCGGGGGATGAAAGAGCGCTTCGGCGGCAGGTATCGCCTGTCTGGTCCGCGCAGCCCGGTGGTCGGCCAGCTGGTGGTGACCTTGGCAGGCGTCGATCGCCAAATCGACGTGCTCCGCGACGTGTAAGGGCTTCGACGCCAGCAGTTGGAGGGCGATGCTGTCACTCTGGAAATCGCCAAGGATGGCGAATCCACGCGATCCGGGTGCTGCTCGTGGTCCCGCTGCTCCAAGCAAAAGTCGCCAATTTAGCCCACCTCGATCAGTCCTACCGGAATGATTACAAACATGTGAATCTCATGTTGTTGGTCGTGCGCGAGTCGTTGGTCGAACTCATCGGAGCGGCTGAGACTGGTCTGCTCGTCACCCGAGCTGTAATCATACCTTTGGAAAAGGTTTTGAAGATCGTCACTTCGGCAGATGCTCTGAAATGCGTCTCAATCCACAACATCGATTTCGACCGCATCTGGCCGCGGGAATTGCTGGCTACGGCAAAAGACGCCCGGCTTCAAAACTTCGTGAAATACAGGCTACCTCCGCTCGCGTGAAGTTACTCACTCTTTCGCCTTGTCTCTCCCTTTGGAAATCCACCCACCTGACTATCCGCTTTCCCGCGAAGCTTTCACCCGCGCCCTTACCACCGGCCACGGTCGCGCCCTGATCCATGCGGAGCGATTTGGTGTCGCGGATTTCCGCGAGGAAATCCTGCACGCCGCCACCACCAGCCTCGTTTACGATTCGCAAATGAACGGCCAGCGGGAATGGTGGCTCGCGCGCTTGTGCGAGTATGCCGGATTGGTCGATACCATCATCGGCATGGAGTCGTCCACGTCTTCGCGGGAGAGGAATCTTCGCGCGGGTTTGTTAAAAGAGTTTCATCTTGCCGGGCACCCGCACGCGCTGCCGAAACTTCGCGAGATGTGTAAGCGACTGCTGGGGGCGAATTACGTCGAGGCGATCAGCGATCTGATCGAAGCCGATGGTGAGCGTGGCTTCGGTTTCGCCGCGCGGAAACTTGGTGAAGAGCTGTTTGCCGACCCGGAATTTTCGATTTCCGATTATGAACTATGGAAATTCGATGACATCCATGGCAAAGGCCTGGGACGTGCGCTTCTAGCCCGGCTCGCGCCCGACGATCTCGCGATCCGTCACTATCTTCAGGAATTGGACGCTTATGGAAAGCGGAGCGACAAACGGGAGATGTCCTCATCCACAAAACGGGTGCAGACTGTCGATAGTGTCATTCAAGCCATACTTTCCTCAACAGTGATTGTTCGAAATCTCCGATCATGGGGATCCAAGTCCAGCCATGAAGCGCGCGCGCGGGTTACGGGTTTGTTGAAGACGGGAACGGAACCCATGGTTCTGGCGAACGCGCTTTGGTGCCTCAGCGGCCAGCGCCTTGGCGATTTCGATCCCGCGCTTCTTGAATTCGCATTTCACGAAAACGACGATGTCCGTTACTACGCGGGGCGCTTGTTCTCCCATCATGGTGAGCCGCAGGTCCAGCAGGCGGGCCTCGCGCTTCTCCAAAATGGCGACCCTTCAACCGGTCTGAAACTCCTGCAGAAAAGCGCGCGGGACGAAGATGCGGAAGCGATCGTTGCGGCGCTCGCCCGGCATGATATCGAGGACGATCCGCACGAACTACTCATGGACGTTACCAAGTTCCTCGAATCGCAGATATCAATCCAAGATCCCCGGCTCCCGCTGTTTGTTTATGAATTCACGCCTTGCATGTATTGCCGTAGCGACGCCGTGAATTTCCTTATGAAATGGAATAAGTGCCCCGCGTGGCTGCTCGAGGAAATCGCAAAGGACGGGGATGAAGACATCAGGAAGCTGGTGTCGAGTTAAGTGGGTGCATGCCGCTCAAACATGTTGCCTCCTCCATCGCGGCGATTGGAGACTTTTCCGCGGTTTACCACTGCAAACCATTCCGCCTATGCATCCGCTTTACCAGCCATGTCCGATACCAACCACACATCAAGGTGGGGGCCGGGAGGTGAGGGCGCGATATTGCTCTTGGAGCGCGGCAGCTTCGCTTCGAAGATGCAAAACTTCGGGAAGCTGCTGCTCGAGTTCGCGGCGGAGCTTGAGGAAATCGATCTCGAACGCTGCCTTCTTCCGAGCTTGGGCCGCGAGGGTGGTATCGAGGGATTTCAAGGTCGTGCGGAGTTCCGTGGCGGTCGAGTCATCCTGCTTCTGGCTGAGTTTCGCGGCGGCGGCGCTGGTTTCCCCGTGCTTCTCGGCGATCTCGGTATTCAGGATTTCAAGGTCGTGATTGAGGCCCGCGAAATCGGCGGCGAGGCTCTCGGCTTCTTGTGCCAGCGCGTTGGCTGCGGCGGTGGTTTTGATGGAGCGGGCGTTGAGTTCGGCAGCGGTCCAGCGGGCTAACTGCTGCTTGAGCTGTGCAAGCTGTTTATCCGAATCTGCGAGCGCGGCATCGGCGACTTTCAAAGCCGCTTCGGCGGGAGGTAGTTCTGCGCGAACTTCGTTCAGTTGTTTTTCGGTTTCCGGTATGAGTTTGCGGGCAGCGTCGAGGGCTGTGATTGCGGTCTCGATCAAAGGCGGGAAATTCTTTTCCGTTTCGAGGATGGGCTTCAATTGCTCGTCGAGATCGCCGATGGTTTGGCGGGATTCGTCGAGTTTGGCGACGAGGGGATCAAGTTCGGTTTGGTCGTGCTGCTGTTGGGTGGTGATGTCGGAACAGGCGAGTTGGTTTTGTTCGAAAACCTGGCGGGCGGCGGCGACTTTGGCGGCTTTTTCCGGGTTGTCGGGGGCTTGCTCCACGGCATGGAGGAGGGCTTCGCTTTGGGCCGTTTCCCTATTTGCGAGCACGAGTTTCCGAGCGAGCTCGGCGAGAGATTCATGACGAGGTTCGATTTGCTCCCGGAGTTGGCGCGACTGCTCCCGTGCCTGTTGGATTTTCGCCTGATGTTGCTCGCGCTCGAGGAGGACCCGTTGCTGGTTTCCGCGGACTTCGTCGAGGGCTTTCTCAGCGGCCGGGACGGCATTCTTCGCCTGCGAAAGAAGTGCTTCGGTGTTGGCGGCTCCCTTGCGGATTTCATCAAGCTTGGCGGAGGCTTCGGTGCGGGCGGCTTGAACGATTTTATGGGATTCAGGATGGGCTGTGATGCCTTGTTGAATCATCGCGATGCGCGAGGCGATGGACGGCGGATTTGCGTCGAACTGGCCGATGCGCTCCCCTGTTTCGACGTCGTGGACAAAAATCACACCGCTGTAGTCGGCGATGAAGACGCGCTTGCCGTCCGAATCAAGGGTTACGGCGGTGGGGATATCGGGAAGATTTTTGATCTCGCGGCGCTGGTTGAAATCTGCCTTCCAAAGCTTCGCAGTCCTGTCCCGGCCGGCGGTGGCGAACGAGCCGTCGCGGGCCCAGGAGAAGGCGAGGGTGCCGCCGGGGTGGGCGTCGAGCTTCTTGATCTCGCTGCCGTTGTTCATTTCCCAGAAGCGGACGGTGCCATCTTCGGAGGCGGTGGCGAGCACGTTGGAATCGGGCCGGAAAACGGCGGCGGTAATGCCGGCCTGGTGGCCGCGGAGGGTGTGGAATTCACTGCCGGTGCCGGCTTCCCAGACCCAGACGCCGCCATTTCGGTCGCCGGTCGCCAGGAGGATTCCATCGGGCGAAAAATCGAGGGCGGTGAGCCAGTCGGTGTGCTTCTTGATCGAGGCGAGCTGCGACCCGTCCTCACTTTTCCAGAGCTTCACCAGTCGTGACGAAGAGCCGGTGGCAACGCTGCCGAGATCCGGGCTGAGGTCGGCGGCCAGGATGGTATCGAATTCCCGGGCGGCGGTGAGGACGCGGGTGCCGGTGGTTACGTCGAAGGTAACGGTGAGTCCCGACTTTCCAGGAATGCCGCCGCCGACGATGAGATAGCGGGCGCTTGGGGTGAAAGCCAGGGAGACGGGGTCACCTTCGGGGAAGGGGAGAACGCCGCTGAGCTCGAAGGATTGCGTGCTGAAAAGCAGGACTTGTCGCTGGCCGGTAACGGCGATCAGAGGCGCCCAAGGCGAGGCGGCCATGGCATGGATGGCGGAGGGACGGGTGGCTACGATTTCAGGTTCCAGAAGCACATGCTCGGGGACGGGTGGCGGACCGTCAGGTTTGGCCGACGGGTTGGAATCGATGGCAATATCGAATTTGGGCTTCGAGGGCTTGCGGGCGCTGGAGTTCTTGTTTTCGAGAAGGCCGCCTTCAATCCAAGCCTTGAGTTGGTTGATGTGGTCGCTGGAAAGTTTGTCACCTTCGGGCGGCATCTTCGGTTCGGCGGTCTGCATCACGCAGGTGATGAGCTTTGAGCCGGTATCGCCGGATTCCACAATTTTCCCGCCGGAGCCTCCTTTCATCGCGCCGGCGAAAGTCGATAGATCAAGGCCGCCTTTGGTTTTGTCCGGATTATGGCAGTTCAGGCAGACCTGCTGGAAGATCGGGAAAACATGCTCGTCATAGGTCACCTTGTCAGCAGCTCCGGCGACGAGTGGGCAGAAGGCGAGGCTGGTGAGGATTTTGACCCGGCGATTCACGGTGAACATGAGCGAAATCGTTACGGAATGCAGTAGGTCTTCTTGCGAACAAAGCGGCCGCCCGGACCTCGTCTGCCTCCGCCTAGTGGTTGAAAATGAATTCCTTGGAATTCAGCAGCGCCCAGAAGATGTCGTTGAGGACATCGCGGACATCCTTGGGATTTTTGGCGTCGGCGAGATATTTGTCGAGGTGCAGAGATTCGTCCCCGGTGGGGAGTCGGGAAAGGGTGGTGAGGTAAAGCTGGCGGATGATTTCGTCAGGCGGTTTCTTTTGTTCGAGGAGTGAGGGGATGAGTTTGCTTTGCTGGATGCGGGTGTTGGTGGAGTCTCCGTTGAGAAGGTGGAGTGATTGGGAAAGATTGGGTTCCATTTTCACCTCACATGAGCAGACGGTGGCGCGGGAGGCGCGGCCGAAAGTCGTCAGGAAATAGTTCGAGGTGTTGCCGTCGGCGATTTGGACTGCGCTTGCACCAAGGGGCAGGCCTTTGAATTTGTTCGGGGTATCGGTGGCCTCGGAAATGGCGTCGAGCAGGACTTCCGCGCGCATGCGGCGGATGAGGGCGTGGGAGAAGTTCGTCTCGTCGGTCGCGTTGGTTTCGTTGGTGGTGCTGGCGAGCTGATAGGTGCGGGAATTGCAGATGTCGCGAACGATACTACGGATGTCGTAGTTGGACCCGGCGAACTTGGCGGCGAGCGCGTCGAGGAGTTCGGGATTGCTCGAAGGATTCGAAACGCGGACGTCGTCAACCGGGTTGGTGATCCCGACGCCGAAAAAATGCGCCCAAGTAATATTAACGACATTTTTGGCGAACCACGGATTGTCCGCTAAGGCGAGCCAATCGGCGAGAGCCTCGCGGCGGGATTGTTTTCCGAAAGTGTCGGGGGTGGTTGCGCCGAGAAATCGCGGTTTGACATTCTGCTTGGTGACGGGGTTCTGAGCCTCGCCACTGGCATCGAAGACAATGCGTTCGCGCGGGTCCTCGGCGGGTTTGCGTTTCACTTGGGCGAAGAATGAGGCGAATCCATAGTAATCGTCCATCGTCCAGCGGTCGAACGGGTGGTTGTGGCATTGGGCGCACTGGATGCGGGTGCCCATGAAGACTTGGGCGGTGTTCTCGCTGAGCTTGAGAACGTCCTGCTCGATTTGGAAGTAGTTGGTGGCGGGGCTCTCAAAAGTGCCACCTTCGGACGAGAGGATCTGGCGGACGATTTCGTTAAACGGGACGTTGGCGGCGATGCGTTCGCGGAGCCATCCATAGTAGCCGAGGGCGGCCTTGTACGAGACTTGGTTGGGGCCGTTGTTAAAGGTGCGGATCTGAAGGAGTTCGGCCCATTTCATAACCCATACTTCGGTGAATTCCTTGCGGTTGGTGAGTTCCTCTACGAGGGCCGCCCGCCTGTCAGGATTGGTCGAGGCGAGGAAGCGTTCGCGGTCGGCGGGGGTGGGGAGGCGGCCGATCACATCGATATACAGGCGGCGGATGAATACTTCGTCGGAGCAGACTTCGGAAGGAATCACACGGAGCTTGTCGAGCTTTTCGTGGACGTGTTTGTCGATGTAATTGAACCCGGCGATTTCGGGACGGGTATAAGGCAGGTCTTTCGGAATGACGATGGCTTGGGAACCCTCGGTGAAGGTGTGGAAGCGGGCGAGGAGAAAGGCCTCGCCGCGGTTTTTCGACGAGGCGATGCCGCTGTGTTTGCCGATGGGTGCGGAGTTGTCATTGGACGTCGAAAACGAGGAGAGAGGCGTCACATCCCGGTCGGTGCCATCGGAGTAAGTGGCGCGGACGGTAAGCGGGATTTCGAGGTTGGGGCCTTTCATCACGAGCTGCGGAGGCTCGATGGTGATGCCGGTGGGCTGCGGGATGTCGTCCTTGTCGTAGAGCGCGCCGGTCCGGATCCAAGTGAGGAGGGTCAGGTAGTTGGCGCTGTCCTTCCCGATGAGTTTGCCGCCGGTGTGCGGCACGTCGCCGGTGGCCTTGGTCAGCATGAGCGAGGCTTCCGGGAGGGCGACATTGAGGCGGCGGCCGACCATTTCGCGGGTGAGGCGGAAGTGGTCGCCTTTCGGGTCGAAGCCGAAAAGGGAGAGGTGGAAACCGTCCTGGCCGCGTGCGGAGCCATGGCAGGAGCCGGTGTTGCAACCGGAAGAGGTGATCACGGGCATGACGTCCAGTTGAAAGGAAATCGGGCGCTCTTTGGCGGCATCCTTGATCACAATGGGAACGTCGGTTGTTAGGCCGCGGTATTCGATTTTGAGGGCGGTCGAGCCATCCTTAAGCGGGTGCAGCGTGGTGTCGGTGAGGGAGGCGAGCGATGGATCTGCGAGGGTGACTTTCGCTAGGCGGGTAATGTCGTGGGTGGCGGCGTCCTTGAAGCGGGCGATGACGATGACGCGGTGGAAATCGGCCGCGGTTTCGAGGGTGACGCTTTTCGGGAAGGCCTCGATGGAGGCAAGTTCGGGGTCGGCGGGGGCGTCCCAGGCAGGGAGGGCGGTCTTGGGGCGCGCGGCCATGGTGATGCCGTCCGGCCACGGAGCTTGGGCGGTAATCCAAGCTTTAAGGCTGTTCTTTTCGGCGGCGCTAAGGGGCGCGCCCTTGGGCGGCATGATGTCGTCATCGTCCCCATCGAGGCAGACGCGTTGGAAGATGAGGGATTTGGCTGGGTCGCCGGGAATGATGGCAGCCCCGTCTTTGCCGCCTTCGAGGAGGGCGGCGCGGGTGGTCATGAGGAGCTCGCCCTTCGTTTTGTCGGGATTATGGCAGGAAAGGCAACGGGTTTCCAGGATGGCGCGGGCGTCGGCGAAGGGGTCGGCCGGAGTTGATCCCACGAGCAAAATGGAGAGGAGAATGAAGGAAACCGGGCGCATGTCGGGTGGGAGTTACTTCGCCTGTTGACGGAGTTGTTCGAGGCGGGAGAGGGGTTTGGCGGTGGGCTTGTCGTCCGATGGTTTGGTGGTTTCCTGACGGGCGACGGTGGTAGCGGCGGTCGTTTTCGGAGCAGACTTGTCGATGCGCAGAGTGCCGCCTTGGCCGGTCTGGTGGAGGATGGTGGAGCCGTCCGCGGGAATTTCGATGCGGAGAAAGAGTCCGCCGTGTTTGCCAATGGCGGCATCGGCGGCGACCTCGATGGGAAAGGTGATTTCAGCGGCGTCTTTATCAAACTCGACAGGGGTGCTCTTGGTGCCGTGGGGGAGGCCGATGAGTTCGGCGCGGGCGTTTCCGTCGAATGGGGTGAGTTGCTCGAGTTTGCAGAGGACCGGGGTGTTGCGGCCTTGTTCGGTGGCCGCGAGGTCGATGGTGGCGTTGACGAAGGGGTCGGCGACCTTGAGCGGGACGAGTTGGCTGGAGACGATGACGGGGCCACCGGGGGTGTTCGCTTCGCCGAGGATGCAGATTTGCCACTCACCGGGCGGCGCATCTGCGCTGGCATTGATTTCATAATCAGCTTCGGATTTGTCGCCATCCAGTTTGATAGTGACGGGGGTGCCGATGCCTGGCGGTTTCCAGAGGAAGCGGAGAGTGATGGGTTCCTTGTAGCCTTCGGCGCGCCGGGCGCGGACCTTGAGCTTGAGCACGCCGTTTCTAACAATGGGGACGGCGGGGGCGTCGAGGGTCAGGGAATAGGGGGACTCGCTGATAACGGCTACGGCGATGTTTTCCGAGAAAGTGGAGTGGTAGGGACCTTGATTGTTGACCTCGATGTGATGGATTTCCTCGCGCAGCGGGCCGGCGATGTCGGGTGCCTTGTCGCCGGTGGCACGGATGCGAAAATGATAATAGCCGCCCTCGACGGGGGCGTCGGCAGCGGCTTCGAAGACGACGGGGAAATCGTTGAGCGAGCGTGGGACAGGGGGAACGATCATGGTTACGCCGGCGGGGAGCGCCGGGTCTTGGAAGAGGACGTCGCAAGCGAGATTGGCGCGGGTGATATTGATGGTGGTGGCGTAGCGGTTGCCGCGGGGGATGGTGATCATCTTGCGGGCTTGGGAGTTGTTGCGCTCGAAGACGGGGAGAGTGGCGGAAATGGTGGGCGCGCGGCGGTCGATTTCGAGGCGATAGGTGTAGTTCGGGCCGCCACGGCCGAGTTTGTCGGTAACGACGATGAGGTATTCACCGTCTTCGGGCACGGGCCAGGGGAGAACGGAGTCGGGGCCGCCCTGGTCATCGTTGGTGACGAGGTATTTGTTTTTGGAATTCCGGATCGAGATGACCGAATCGAGGGGCGAGCGGAGGGAGCGGGCGAGGATGCGGAAAACGAGGTTTTCGCCTTTTTTTGCGGAGAAGCGGAAGGTGTCGGCGGAGTCGTCTTTGGTGAGGATGCCGTGGAGGGCGCAGGGGATCGGCGGGGTGGGGTTGGCCTCCTTGAAGGAGTTGTTCGGCTCGGTTTCGTTGGCGGTGGCGATGGGAGAGACTTGAATCCAGTTCGGCGAGGGGGAGGAAATCCCCCCGCGTTCGGCGTAGATGGGAAAGCGTCCGGAGGCGTCCGGCGGAATGGTGATCTGGCGGGTGATTTCGCCAGCGGGGTCGCCGAAGAATTGGAAGGAGAGGGTATCGCCAGGGCGTGCGCCGGTGGGAAATACGGCGGCCGGGCGGGGGAAGCTGCCGATGTGGAGGCGGTATTCGGATGCGTCGCTGCCTTCATACGCCGCTTCCCTTACCACTACTCGATATTCGCCGTCCTCGGGGGCGACGATGGCGGCGTAGGCGTCGGTGTAGAGGAGGGGTGCGTCGTCGTACGCAGCGAGTTCGAAGTGTTGCGGATTGAGGATGGCGACGTAGGCATCAAAAAATCCGCGGCCGAGGCGCATGGCTTCAACTTCAACGGAGAGGGATTGGCCCTTTTTCAGGATGACGGAGTAGAAATCCTCGTCCTCGGATTTCGCGATGCCTTGGACCGTGGTGTTGAGTTCCACCCGCTGAGGCTTGTCGAAGGAATCGTCTTCGCCGGTCTCTTTGACCGCTTCCTTGATGGTGGGGAACTGGCCGATCCAGAGCGTGCGGAGGAAGGTGACACCGCCGGAGGTGCGGAGGCGGACGGGGTGTTCGCCGAGGGGCGCGTCGGGTGCGATACGGACGTGGGCGATGAGGTGTTTGGAGTCCTTTGCGTCGAAGGAAAGAACCTCAATTCCGGGGTTATGAAAAAGGAGCTGGCGGGGGTCGTCGAGGCGCTCTCCGTAGAGGTGGAGGTCAAGGTCGGTGCCGCGCTGGGCACCGCGGGGCTCGATGAGATTGAGGACAGGAGTGAACGCGGCGTTTGCCGGGGACGCCAAGATCCAGGATGCGATGAAGAGGTGGCGGAACATGGTAAATCGGTTCTGATGACCGGGCACTCCCTCCGCGCCGGTTCAGGCGAGAAGGGATTCGAGGACCTGGCCGCCGGCGACGATTTCAATGGGGCGGTTGCCGGGAGACATGAGTTCCTTGTCGGCGTTGATACCGATTTGATTGTAGATGGTGGTGGCGAGGTCGGCGACGCTGACGCCGTCGGTATCGACTTCTCCTCCAAGGGCGTCCGAAGCGCCGTGGACGTAGCCTTTTTTCATGCCCCCGCCCGCGAGCATGACGGAAAAGACGCGGGGCCAGTGGTCGCGGCCGCCGGTGGGATTGATCTTGGGAGAGCGTCCGAATTCCGACGTGACCATGACGAGGGTGGAGCCGAGCATGCCACGTTGTTCGAGGTCGTTGATGAGGGCGGCGATGGCCTTATCGACCTCGGGGAGATTTTTTTGAATGCCGTCCTTGATGTTGTCGTGGTGGTCCCAACCGCCGGCGGTGAGCGTGACGAATCGGGTGCCGGCCTCGATGAGGCGGCGGGCGAGAAGCATGCGCTGGCCGGCCGGGGTCTTGCCGTAGATTTCCTTCGTTTTTTCATCCTCGGCAGCAAGATTGAAGGCCTCGCGGGCTTTCTCGGAGGAGATGAGCTTGTAGGCGTGCTCGTAGAAGGCGTCCATCGAGTCGAGCGCGTCGGATTCCTCGATGCTGCGGAAGTGGTGATCGACGGTTTCGAGCAAGGACCTGCGGCGGGCGAAACGCTTGTCGTCGATGCCATTGGGGAGATTGAGGTCCCGAACCTTGAAATTGGCTTGGGCGGGGTCTGCACCGAGGGCGAAGGGCCCGTAGGCGGACGAGAGGTAGCCGGAATTTGCGAATTCGTTCGGGACGTTGGGGACACAGACGTAGGGCGGGAGGTTGTTTCTTGATCCCAGCTCGTGGGAGATCACAGAGCCGAACGAAGGGTACTCGAGGGCGGGGGATGGCCTGTAGCCGGTGAACATGTTATGGGTGCCGCGTTCGTGGGCGGCCTCGCCATGGGACATGGATCGGATGACCGTCATCTTATTGGCGATCGTGGCAAGGTGGGGGAGCTTTTCGCCAAATTGAATCCCGGGTAACGAAGTGTCGATAGCGCCGAAGGGGCCGCGATACTCGGCTGGCGCGTAGGGCTTCGGATCAAAAGATTCCTGATGGGCCATACCTCCGGGAAGAAAAATGTGGATGATGCCTTTGGCAGCACCCTCCTTGGTTTCGTAAAATTTCTGCGCCGCCTTTGCCTGCTGGCTGAGAAATCCCGGAAGGCCGAGACCGAGTCCCCCGAGAAAGCCGACATAGAGGAACTCACGACGGGAAGAATGGCGTTCGAGGGGGTTTCCAGAGCAGCGTGTTTTCATGATGAAAAGGGGAGTGTGCGAAATTTTACTGGCCGGGGGAGCGGTTCATTTCAGAAGTGGGAAACGTTTTTCCAATCCATCCTGAATGATTCGAAACCCTCGAGCCGAAGCTGACAAGCTTTGCGGAAGTGAGGGTTGTTGCGCAGTGCCCCAGTGGCAACGCTCTTAGGAGGGTCTCGTTTTCAGGACGATCCGCTGTTTCCGAATATCCCTACAACTCCGTTCAAACCTGCAAATACCTGTCTGATGCCCTCCGCCATATAGCCACCACATCCGCCATTTTAGAGAGCGACACAAGCTGCCAGACTTGCTGCCGCGAATACATTTTCAGCCCGCCACCATCCGGACCACAAATCCTCTGCCGTGGCGGGTTGCGCAATGATTCCCAAAAAAAGCATCCCCGCCGACACTCCGGTGCGGCGGGGATGCTGATGGAAGAACGACTTATTTAAAGACAGTCACCAAGTAGGACGAGCCGATATTTCCGGCTGCGTCATAGGCATAGGCCTGGAGCGAGTGGGCGCCCTTCGCGAATTTGGAGAAATTCCATGAGAAAGTGGGCGCATCCGATGTGGTTCTACCAAAACGCGCTCCGTCGATGAAAATTTGCACTTTGGTTGACGACGGCCCCCGTGGGCTGAAACCAGCGCATTAAGTGCCGCTTCCTCCATATGAACTTTGGGTTTCACCAGAAGGCGGACTTCCTGAACGGCGGGAGCCGCACGCAGCGCCGGCATCACGGAACGGATAGCAGAAATCCAGCGGCGAGAATGGCCGGGTGAAAGGAATTCGAAGGGTTGATCAAACTGTTTCTGGTCATGGGATTTTTTCGACGCGCGCCATTCCTCCAGCCCGGAGATCCGATCAAGCAAATTTCAAAAATCTAAGTTTCGGTGCCGCCACTCCGCAGCGTCGCGGTTCGATCGGCTTGCCCGATCCTTCGGACTCGGCGACCCCGGCTGCTTCTTTGGCCAGCCACGGCAAATACAGCTCCCGTCGGTTAGCAGATTTTTTTGCTCGGCTTGGCGCGCAGCCTTTTTTCACCGGGTTGCAGATTGCGTCACACGCCCCCGCCAAGATGGAAGCGCAGGTGACGCAACAGGAAGTGGAGAAAGAAATCAAGAAAGCGACAAAACGCTAGCACCGGAATTGCTACAAACGGAGTCGATCCTCGGATTCGGGAATGTTGCCTGAAGACTTGGATCGGCTCCTTCAGGTTTTGCCGGGACACCATGATCCAAAGCGGTGCGGCACATCGCTACCTACCCGACTTCAAAGGTTGGGTCGCTTCACCGGCCCTGAACCAACCATTTTGAAGATCGTTGGCGACAATAACCTTGTGCTGCCATCGCTTCCGATTCCTGCGGTTTGTATGTCCGGAAGTGGGGGCAACGAGTCGTGAAATAAACGGCGGATCACTGGAATCATCTCCCGGTTCTCCGGGGAAATACCGATGAGTGCTTCTTCAGAACGCATTGCGAATTTCCACCAGCAGCCGGTTCACCCGCGCGCGATCCGGGCGCTCGGGGAGGGGGCATCGGACGAATGCCGCGACGATTTCCTCCCGCCGGCTTTCCGCGAGGGCGACGAGTTCCTCATATTCGAATTCCCCTGCACGCACCCGGAGCAGGAAATCGCGGTTCGGGCGGCGGACGCGGATCGCACCTTCGGCGGCGATTTCTCCAGCCATGTCGAGCAGGCGCAAGGTATGCAATAGGTTCTTGGAATCGTAGCCGCGGCCGTGCGTGGCATTGGTGGTGTAGCGTTCCATATTGCGCAGGGCCACCCATTCCCAGTACTCCCGGTGGGCGCGGCAGTGCGCGCGGAACGCGTCCTGATTGAAGTGCATCCATGCCACCGGCTCCGCGTCTTTGGGCACGCTGCTGAAGATAAGGGCGTCGGGATCTTTGGGTGAAATCAGGCCGCGATATATCATGTCTTTATCATAATAAATGGCATGCATGCCCGCCGCGTTGCGGATGGCGGTGAGTCCGCAATCGCGTATCTCCATACCTCGGGAAATCAGCCAGTCCAGCACCGGCACGCTGCCCTGGCCCTGCGGGACGTGGCAGAAATCCAGCATTGCCATGCGCTGTTCCGGCTGGGGATTGACAATCTTCTTATTCAGTCCGCGCGCTTTGCGGATCTGACCCATGGCATATTCGGCAAAGGTGGTGGCACATTGTTTGGAGAGAAAGATTTCCGGCTTCAGCAATTCGAAAACCGGATGCTTGTAAATGATGCAATCATCCGGCACCGCGAGCAATTCGAGTGCGTTCGGGTTGTTCCGAAGGAGCAGCGAAACGAGGTGACCGATTTCATAAATCACCTGATCGCCCCGCTCGTCGGAGACCTGCTCGATTTCATCCAGCCCGCCGATGAACGAGCGCGGCGCTGCGAACACGCCGCGCCGGTCCTCATCCGATCCTTCGATAGCGGTGCCATACGCGTGGCTGCCGCCGATGGAATCCAGCAGCGCCATGTCCGGCTGCCGGACCCGGTCCAGCGTGAAATCCGCAGGTAGCTCGATCGCCCGTGGAGTGCGGATTTCCCGCCGCAGCAGCCGGTCGAGCGATGCCGTGGGGCCTGGTCCGTGGGGGAGGTTCGAAGCGGATTCCAGGAAATCGCGGAGATATGCATCCACCGGTGCGAGGCGTGCCATGCGTTCGGATTCCGAGGTGCGGACTTTGTGTGCTAACAGGGAGGGGATTTCCTCGCGAACCTCAGCAGGCGCAAGATTTATCAAATCGGCGAAGGGCACGGGCGGAATCGATCCGCTTTCGGCGATCCATGTGGCGGCCAGCGCGGCGCGCAATGCATAGAGATAGTCTTTAGCGCGGACGCGGTCGGATTGCAGTTTCGCCATCGTCATTTGCTTCGCCAGGCCGCGGTAATGATCGGCGGCGGCGCGTGGCGAAAACAATTCCCGCGCCATTTCCTGCCAACGCTCGCAAAAGCCGCCCTCGTTTCGATAGATGACCGGCGAGTGCAGCCACTCGACGAGCGGGCCGTTGGATTTCGCCAGTAAACCCGCCGCCTTGCGGATGTCCCAGCCGCCCGCGTCCAGCTCGCCTTCCAGCGGCAGCTCGATCGTGTCCGGCTCGGCGATGGCGGATAAGTAGGCTGACTCGTCGCGGATATAAATAAAGCGAATGTCATAATCGCTATCCGGCGAGGCGAATCCCCAGGCGCGGCTGCCGGACTCGCAAGCGTAGGGAATCCGCACGTTTTCGGTGGCTTCGATCCGCGTCAGCAGGGATTGGATTTCATCGGTCACGCCGGGAGGATGGACGGCGGCGGGAGCGGGGGGAAATCGGAATCGAGCAATGCGGTCGGTTGCGCTTTTGCCGCAGCCGCGCGCAGCGGGCACTTTAGGCTGTTCGGGTTCCGGGGTGGCTTTCAAGCTCCGCGCCGCCCATGACCCGCAACATCGTCACGCTCAAATGGGGGGACCGCTACAGCCCCGAATACGTGAACCGGCTGGCGTCCGCCGCGCGGCGCCACACGAAATCGCCGGTGCGGGTGGTGTGCTTCACGGACGATGCGGCGGGCATCGACCCGGAGGTTTCCGTTTTCCTAATCCCGGAAATCGAGCTGGAGCCCAAGGTGCTCGTCACGCCGTGGCGCAAGCTCTGCCTGTTCCGCCGCGATCTGCCAATCGACGGTTTGGCGCTGTTTCTGGACTTGGACATCGTGATCACCGGGCCGTTGGACGATTTTTTCACCTTTGGGAAATCGGAGGAAATCCCGATTATCCACAACTGGGTGCGCTGGGATAAGAAGCTGTTCCGCCCGGATCCGATGATTGGAAATTCCTCGGTATTCCGCTTCCGCGTCAACGAGTGCGGATTCGTCTGGGACCAGTTTCATGCGGAGAAGGAGTGGGCGCTGGCGAATTTCCGCCCGCCGCAATCCTACCTGACCCACTGCATCCGCCCGCACATGGTGTTCTGGCCGGACGTGTGGGTGCGGAGTTTCAAGCGGCATTCCCGGCCGATTTTTCCGCTGAATCACGTGCTGGAGCCGAAGCTGCCGGACGGGGCGCGGATCGTGGCCTTCCACGGCCGGCCGGATCCGGATGAGGCGATCGCTGGTTATCGGGGCACGCGGCCGCACCATCGCTCGCTGCCGGCTCGGTGGATCGAGGGTCATTGGAGGTGATTGTAGCGATTTCCTTGCAAAATGTAAGACAGACTTACGATTTGCTAGGTTAAAGGTTTCCTTGCGAATTGGAAGTGTGATCTACAATTTGCAAGAATGATAGGCCGAACCACCCTCGAAGCCGAAGTTGCGCGTTCGCTTTCCCATAACCCGGTGACCGCCTTGCTTGGCCCGCGGCAGTGCGGGAAAACCACGCTGGCCCGGCAGATGGGCGAGCGGCGCGGGGCGGCGATTTTCGACATGCAGGAGCCGGAGGTGGCGGCGGCGTTTCAAAATCCCAAGCTGGTGCTGGCCCCGCTGGAAGGGCTGATCGTGCTGGATGAGGCGCAGCTCGTCCCGGCGATCTATCCGGTGCTGCGCGTGCTGGTGGACGAGGACCGGCGGACGGGGCGGGACCGGCGATTTCTACTGCTGGGCAGCGCTTCGCCGGACCTCGTGAAAGGCATCGCCGAGTCGCTGGCCGGCCGAATCCACATGATTCCGATGCAGGGATTCCGGCTGGAGGAAATCGGTGTGGAGAACGCCGCGCCGCTCTGGCACCGCGGCGGATTTCCCGGCTCCTACCTCGCTGCGGATGACGCGGAATCGCGGGAATGGCGCAGGGATTTTGTCGAAACCTTCCTCCTCCGGGATCTCCCGCAATACGGCGTCCGCGTCCCCGCCGCCGAGCTGCGGCGGCTCTGGACGATGTGCGCCCACCTCCACGGTGAGCTGCTGAATCTCTCCCAACTCGGCCGCTCGCTGGGCCGCAGCCACAACTCGGTGGCCTCGCATCTCGATATTCTGGAGGAATCCTTCGTCCTCCGCCGGCTCCAGCCGTGGCATGAAAATCTCGCCAAGCGCCAGCGGAAATCGCCCAAGATCTACATCCGGGACAGCGGGTTGCTGCACGTCTTGCTCGGCATCCGGGATGGCCCGGCGCTGCGGCTGCATCCATCGGCCGGCGCCTCGTGGGAAGGCTTCGTGCTGGAACAAATCCTCGCCCATCTCCGGCCGGACGAAGCGTGGTTTTGGCAAACCCAGGCCGGCGCGGAGCTCGACCTGCTGGCGATTTCCGGCACCACCCGCACCGGCTTCGAAATGAAGCTCTCCGAGACGCCGCGGACCACGAAATCGATGCATATCGCCGCCGCGGACCTCAAGCTCGACCACCTCTATGTCGTCCACCCCGGCACCCTGCGGTTCGCGCTGGCGGAAGGGATCACCGCGCTGCCGCTGGGGGAAATCCCGACGCTGGCGGCGGGTGCGGGTTAGTGAGCTTTGAATGCGAGCGACTCCGTGATGTCGCCGTCTTCCAAATAGGGATAAAGGCGCAGGATCTCCTCACGGGAATGACCCGCAGCCACGAGTCCGACAATCATTCCAACCGTGACCCGGTGACCGCGGACGCAGGCTTTGCCGCCCATGATGTTCGGATTGTGCATGATTCGTGAGAGCGGTGGCATGACCGGAAACGCTAGTGGCGCCTGGCGAACTTGCATGCCGAAATCTGCCGCATGCCGCGAGCATCACCCGGCCATTTCCCGCCGCCAGGCGACGTAGCGGGGGATGCCTTCGCGGATCGGTGTGGTGGGGTGGTAGCCGAGCAATTTCTCCGCTTTCGTCACATCTGCGAAGGTGCGGGGAACGTCGCCGGGCTGGTCGGGCAGGATGCGGATTTCCGCGTGCCGGCCGGTGGCGGATTCCACCATTGCAATGAGTTCCGCAAGCGTGGTGGTCGCCGCGCCGCCGATGTTGAAGATCTCGAACGGCGATTTTTCCATGTAGGCCGCAGCCGCGAGGATGCCTTGGACGATGTCGTCCACATAGGTGTAATCGCGGGCGGTGGACCCGTCGCCATAACGGTCGATCGGCCGGCCTTCGAGCAGGGCGGCGGTGAACTTGGAAATCGCGAGATCCGGCCGCTGGCGGGGTCCATAGACGGTGAAAAACCGCAGGCACGAGCAGCGCAGGCCGAAGAGGTGCGCGTAGTTCGAGCACATTTGCTCGCCCGCCAGCTTGGTCGCCGCGTAGGGCGAAATCGTCCGTTCGATCGGGTCCGTTTCCGCGAACGGCACCTTGCGATTCACCCCATAAACCGATGACGACGAGGCAAATACGAAATCCCGCGTGCCGTAGTGGCGACTGGCTTCCAGCAGATTGAGCGTACCGTCCATGTTCGTGCGGAAATACAGCCGCGGATTCGCGATGGACGGCCTCACGCCCGCCCGCGCCGCCAGGTGGAACACCGTGTCGAAGCGGTGCCGCGCGAAAAGCCCGTCCACCGTCGCCTCGTCACTGATGTCGCCGCGCAGGATTTCCGCCTTGCCGCGCAGGGCCGCCACGTTCGCCTCCTTGATCGCCGGGTCGTAGTAGTCGTTGAAATCGTCGAGAATGACCACCTCCCGGCCCGCCGCGACGAGCGCCTCGCTCAGGTGCGAGCCGATGAATCCGGCACCGCCGGTTACGAGGCATTTAGAGGAAGATGATTGCGCGCTCAAGGTGGGAAGTAGGGCAATGCAGGCGGTGCTTGGCAATCGCTTGGTGCGGCTTGGCGGTCACGCCGCTTTCGCCTTTACCCCCGCGGGGGGTTCCCGCAAGTCTCCGGGAGCTCCGAAACCCCATGCCCGCCATCGATCGCCTCCATATCATCTGTTATAAATGGGGCACGCTTTACGGGCCGCATTACGTCAACCGGCTCCGGGCCATGGTGGCGCGGAATCTGGCGGTTCCCTTCGATTTCCACTGCATCACCGACGACGCGACAGGCCTGGCCCCTGAAATCCAGATCCATCCGCTGCCCGACAACGGCGTCGAGGGAATCTGGCGGAAATTGATGACATTCCAGAACGATTTCCTCGGCCTCCAAGGCGAATTTGTTGTCAGTCTGGACCTCGACGTGGTCATCACCGGCTCGCTGGATTTCCTGCTGGAGCGGCCGGAAATCGATTTCCACATCGGCCGGAACTGGGCGCGGAAGCAGAACAGCGCGCGCGCCAGCGGCTCGGTCTATCGGCTCAAGGTCGGCTCGCACGCGTTCATTTGGGACCGCTTCTACGGCGACCGCGAAAACAACGTGGACCGCTTTCACGGCAAAACCCGGCTCATCGGCGAGCAGAACTGGCTCGACGCCAACATCAAGGACTTCGATTTCTTCCCGCCCGGCAAGGTCGTTTCCTTCAAGCGCCACTGTGGCGCGCGCGGTCATTTCATCCTCGGGCCGGTCGGCGAAAAGTTGCGCTGGTCCACCGCCGCGTGGGGCAAGGCGACGGTCCCGCCGGGCGCGGCGATCGTCTCGTTCCACGGCGATCCACTACCGCCCGACGTTTCCGAAACGTGGCATGGCCGGTGGCGGCACGCGCCATTCGTCCGCGAGCACTGGCACGAGTGAATCCAAGCGCCATGAAGGGAAATCCGCCATCCGCCGCGCCGCGCCAGCCGGTTTTCGGCATCGTCATCCCCACGTTCAACCGGCCGGAGCTGCTGGGCCGCGCCGTCGCCGCCGTGCTCGCGCAGACCTACCCGCACTGGCGGCTCTTCGTTTGCGACGACGCCTCCGCGGCCGATTACACTGCCGTCATGCCGCTGCTGGCGGACCCGCGGATCGAGTTCATCCGGCGCGAGAAAAATGGCGGCTGCAATGCCGCGCGGAACACCGGCATCGACGCCGCGATTCGCGCCGGCGCCGATTTCCTGCTCTCCTCCGGCGATGACGAGGAACTCGACCCGCGGGCGCTCGACGAGGCGTTTTCCGTCATTGCCGCGCATCCGGATTGCGGCTGGTTCCTCTCGAACACCTCCGGCGATGACAAGCCCGGCTCGCGCAAAATCAAGGAGGCCGGCTACCGCGACTGGATCGACGATTACGTGTACGGCAAATCCCTCCGCGGCGACAAAACCCACGTGATTTCCACCGCCACGCTTGGGGAAATCCGCTACGACGGCCGCTACCGCAGCGCCAACATGTGGCCGTTTTTCATCCCGCTTTCCGCCCGGACAAAGATTTGGACCTACCCGTTTCCATCCAAACAAATCCGCTATTTGGACGACGGCATCACCCGGAATTCCTCCCGCTACCCGAAGACCGGGCTGGAAGTTTGGTCGCGGGTCGGCAGGCACGCGCTGGCCATCCGCCACCGCCCGCTGAAATTCGCCGCTTATAAATACCTGCTGCTGGAAATCCTGAAAACGCCCAAGCGCCTGCTCCTGCTGGCCACCGGGAAATCTGGCGGCAAACGCTGAAATCCACCTGCCGCCCCAAGCGCGTCCGGAGTTCAAGCTTCAGCTTGCTCTTCGGCGTCGCCCCGGTGTCGGAAGCGGCAGCCTGAAGGCCGGACTCCGGGCGGGTTTGGGGGGAATCGCGGGACTATGGTAGATCCCCAGTTCAGACTCCTAGCCGCTTCAGCAAAATCGTTGCCAGCTCTTGTTCCACCGGGCACTCGCGGGGGATGTGCCAGCCGGCGGCGGGTTGGAAATCGGCGAGGGCGGCGATGGGCAGACGCTTGAGGCGGCCGCGATTTTCCAGATTTGTGAAGTAGCCGGGTAGGTAGCTTTCCGAGGCAAAATGGGTTTCGCACGGGCGGACGACAGCAGTCGGTCGGCCCGAGGCGACGGCTTCGGTGACCATCGTCACGCTGTCTTGTGTAACGAAGACGGCGTCGGCGGCACCGAGAAATGCGGCCATTTTCCGGTCCTGGCTTTCGCTCCACCAGACGGCGGCTGCGATCGCGGCAGGATTGAGCGCGGATTTTAGAATTCGCTCGGCCTCCGCGCCAGTGCGGGGCGAAGTCGTGATCAGCCAGCGGATGCCGCGGGCGCGGGCCAGCTCGTTCATGCCGGCCGCCATTTCCTGCCAGTCCGCTGACTGGTAGCGGTGGCTGGCCGATGATCCGCCGACGAGCGCCGCCCAAAGCGGACCGGCGGGGCGGTCGGTCCAAGCGGCCGCGGCGGCGTCCGCCAAATCCCGATTGATCTTGGTGGGAATCGATTCGATCGGCACGTCATTGGCTCCCCGTTCGGCCGCGGATGGCGTAAAAACCGTGTGAAACCAGTCACTTGGGTAAGGTTTGCGCTCGCCGAGATAAACCAGCGGCGCGCCGGTTTCCGCGGCGAGCGAGCGGGCGGCAAAGACGGATTTCCCGCCGCTGCAGACAATCAGACCGGGAGCGGGCGCATCATCGGGAACGCGGCAGCGGAGGCGGTTTTCGCGAAATCGCCGGGACAGCGGGCGGCCCGCGCGGCCCATCCAGAGGCGCACAAGCTGCCGGGCAATTCCGCCCAATCTCGGCCTGGTTTCGATGGCAATCGATTGAAAACCAAGCGCCGCTACCAATCCCACCGACTGGCTGACGTGGCCGGGGCTGCCCTCGCTCACGATCCAGGCAATGCGCTTCATGCGTCGTCGCGGAGGACCAGAATGCCGTTCATTTTCGTGGCGCAATCCAGCCGGTAACCCTTGCCGGAGAGAAGGCGCTTCAACGGCGCGCCGCCTTCGCCGACGATTTCCCCCACGATCATCCGCGGCCAGAGCGGTCGGGGGGCGTCGCGGAAAAACGCCTCCAGCACCGGCACCTCGAAGCCTTCGATATCGATCTTCATGGCATCGACCCGGTCCGCGCCGGCTTCCACCAGCAAGTCGAGCAGCGGACGGCCCGGGACGCGGCGGCCTTCGCCGGACGAGCGCACCGAGGTCTGGCCGAAATTCCCGACATGATCCGCCAGCACCACTTCGCATGGCTCCGGCGTGACGGCGCAATCGAAGAGCGTGACGGCGGATTCCAAATCGTTGATTTTCAGATTGTGGCGGAGACGGACGAGCATTTCCTCCATCGGCTCCACGGCGATGACGCGGAGGCCGGGGTGGCGCAGGGAGAGAGCCCAAAAGGTGTAAAATCCGGCATTCGCGCCCACGTCGAGGAAGACGGAACCGGGTCCGAGCGCGGCGCGGAGAAGCTCGCGCTCCGGCGCGTCGTGGAAGCGCGCCATCGTGAGCCAGCGCTGTTCGGTGAGGTTGCCGCGGCCGGCGAGCCGGAGTTTCAGGCCCCAAATGGTGCGGTCGTACACATGCTGGGAGCCGGATTTCACCGGCTTTCGGAGCATCAGCGCGAGCCGCCGGGCGGGCGGGCAAACCGGAAGCAAGTCGCTGATTGCCAGGCAGCCGGCGGCAAATCCGGCGGGTTTCCACGTGCCCCAGGGCGAGGCGGTGTCGAAGGAGGAAGGGTCGGTTTTCATTCGCGCCAATGTTCCGCCACCCATTCTGAGGGCAGCACGAAGCGCGACAGGTGCCGGCGCCATTTTTTATGGGTTTTCCGGTTTTCCCAGACCCAGCGCAGGTGCTCCAGCGGTTGGCGCGGCGGCACGCTTTCGCGCCAGCGGCCGGCGATGGCATCCGGTGGTTTTGGATGACCGGGGAAGGTGACGATTTTCACCCCGCCCGGTAGAACCGGCGGGCGCAGATAGCGGACCGGCCAGATGCCCATGCAGTGGCGGCTGAAATGCTTCGTCCATGGCTCCGGCCAGAAATTCACGCCGCCGCGCAGGTGATCGGTCACGTAGTTCTGTTCGAAGCGGTATTTGCGGGAGATTTCCGCGGAATTCGCCCGCAAGTCGTCGAGCATGTAGCCGTTTTTCCCGATCGGGAACCGGAACACGGAGGTCTGCGCGTAGTTGCCGAAAAGCCTCACCCAGTTCCGCGCCACATAGACTTTGGCGGGATCGCCGTGGTCGAAATAGCCGTCGATGTTCGCGACGATGACCGAGTCGAGGTCGATGAAGAGGGCGTTCCCGGAAAGCCCGGCGAGTTCGCTGCCCCAAAGCGCGATTTTCGGCCATTTCCCCGGCACATCGGCCGGGATTTCGCAGCCGAGCGGCGGCAGCGGCAGGCAGCGGATCTCGGGGCGGACGCCGGTGGGATCGTCGGTAAAGCAGATGAGCTGGAAATCCCCGGTGACGTTCCGGGCCACCATGGCGTGCATGACGTTGACATATTCCGGGCCGTAAACGGTGCCCCATTTCATGCAGACGACTTGCTTCATGCGGGGTCAGGCACGGGGCTGGCGGAGCAGGGTTTGATAGACATCGAGCGTGCGGCCGCACATTTCCTCGAGCGTGAATGTGCCGAAGGCTCGCGGAGCGGGGCGAGCGTTCAGAATTTCCCGGGTCAAGTCAACGGCACGGTCGCAATCGCCGGGCGGCACGAGGCCGGCGGGGAACAGTTCGCGGAGTTGCTCGGCCACGCCGCCGTGGTCGTAGGCGACGACCGGTCGGCCGAGCGCGAGCGCCTCCAGCGAGACGCGGCCGAAGGCCTCGGGGTCCAGCGAGAGCGAGAAAACCACCGCGCTGACGGCCATGATTTCCCGCAAATCCGCGCGGTGGCCGAGGAAGGAAATCCGGTCGGAAATCCCGAGCGATTTCGCCAAGCCCTCCAGCTCAGCAAGATACGCGAGCTTCCTCGGGTGCGGATCGCCGACGATGAGCCCGTGGACGGGCAGCTTGTCCGCGCGCAGCCGGGCAACGAGGCGCAGGAAATGTTCCTGGCCCTTCCAGCGCGTCAGCCGGCCGGGCATGAGCAGCGGGATGCGGCCGGCCAGCATCGGCAGCGCGGATTTCCACTCCGCCAGCCACGCGGGGGCGGGAGAAAATCCGGCGGGGTAGGCGGCGGGATCGACGCCGCGGTGGATGACGGTGATTTTCGCCGGATCGGCGGCCGGGTAGCTCCGGGAAATGTAGTCCCGGACGCTTTCGGACACGGCGATGACGCGCTCGCCCTTGGTCATGACGGCGGAATAGGCGTTGACCGAGTAGAAGCCGTGGACGGTGGTGACGAGCCGCGGGCGGGTCCGGCGGTCCATCGATTTCCACGCCAGAAATGCCAGCCAAGCCGGCAGCCGCGAGCGCAAATGGACGATATCCGGCCGCTCGCGCCGGAACAGCGCGCGCAGCTTGGGAATCTGGCCGAGCGAGGCCAATGCCTTGCGATGGACCGGCATCGTGAAATGCCGCGTGCCGCCGGCCTCAAGCTCCGGGACGAGCCGGCCGCCGTTGGAAATGACGAGCGATTCGTGACCATCCCGGACGAGGCGGGCGGCGATTTCCAAGGTGCCGCGCTCGACGCCGCCGGCATCCAGCTCGGGCAGGATTTGGAGGATTTTCATGGCGGCGGCAGGGAAACCAGCGGGATGGACAAGCGCCGCGCGGCCTTGGCGAGGGCTTTGGGCGCTTGGCAGGCGAGGATGAAATCAATAGGCAGCGCGGCGGAGCGGTCGAGGGATTCGAGAAATGCTACCAAGGCTTCGCGCGTGCCGAAATCCGGTCCGGCGTGGAATCGGGTCTCGCGGCCGTAAAGATTGTGCGGATCCCGTGGCGGAACCGGCCCGGTGCGGACGATTTCATAAATCACGTCGGCATGAATCCAGTCCGCGGGCAGCTCCCAGCCGGCGGGCGCGCCGGGCAGCCAAAGCAGGGCGCGGTGGGGTTTTTCGCCGGATTTCCCCTCGCCGAGCCAGTCGCGAATCGTGTGGTTCGGGTGGATGTAAACCCGCCAGCGTTCCTGCATCCAGAAGTAGTCGGACGGGCTGGCGCGGATGGCGCGCTCGATCGCCGCCATGCAGCTTTCCGTGCGGATCGGCGGGTCGGGGCGGAGGAAGGCGACGCGCCATTTTCCCGGTGAAACGGTGGCCAAGCGGAGCACCAGCGCGCCGACCTTGCTGCGCCGGGCAAGCAGCGAGGGCAGGGGACTGGCGCGGGTGAGCCGGCCGAAAAACGAGACGATTTCGCCCTGCCGGCCGACGCGCTGGTCCGCTAGAATCCCGAGGATGCCGCCCTCGCGGAGAAAGGCGCTGGCCTGGTGGAAGCTGTCGCGCTTCGAGAACAGCCGGCAGCCCAGCGCCTCGCGGTTCGCGAGCACGCGGCGGTCGAGCAGCGGGTTGTTCAGCGGGCGGTAGAATGCGCCATTGGCATGCCCGGCGGGCAGCAGCCGGTGGATGCGGGTGAGGATTTCCCAATTCCCCATGTGGATGGGAATCAGCACCAAGCCGGGACCGCGGGTGAGTTCCTCGTCGGCCATTTCCACGTTTTCCAAATCGACCAGCGCATCGACGCCGGCGGCGGTGAGGCGGGTCGTGCGCAGGGCGGAAAAGAGATTGGCGCCCGTCCGCCGGAAGTTCTCTCGCGCCATTTTCTCCAGCTCGGGCAGGTCGAAATCCCCGGCGAACGCGATCCGCAGATTCCGCAGGACGATCTGCCGGCGGGATTTCATGAAATGCCAGGCAATGCCTCCCAACGCTTCGCCGCAGCGGAATGCCAGCGCCGGCGGCATCGCTCCGGCCAGCTTTTCCAATCCGGTCTGCGCCAGCCATTCCAGCCGCCATTTCCAG
The DNA here is from genome assembly GCA_038235225.1 of Verrucomicrobiales bacterium. GTDB lineage: Bacteria > Verrucomicrobiota > Verrucomicrobiia > Verrucomicrobiales > Akkermansiaceae > Luteolibacter. The sequence continues at coordinate 17,636 of JBBSUD010000012.1, read as the reverse complement.
CGCTTCGGGTGTTGATCGTCAGTCGCGCCGGCCACGGGGAGTTCTGGTAGGGACTGGCCGCCCGCGGCACAAGGCGGGAGGAAATGCGTTACTTTCCGCCGGCGCGCTTTTTCGCGGGCTTGGCCTCGCCGAGCAGCATCTGGACTTCCATCGGATTGAGAATCGCCCACGTGCCGGGCTCCAAATCGCCCAGCCAGAGCGCGCCGATGCGGACGCGCAGCAGCTTGGTGACGCTGTAGCCCAGCGTGTCGAACATCACGCGGATCTGCCGCTTGGCGCCGTGGTCGAGCACCACGCTGATCCGCCGCGACGACAGCCGCTCGATGGATTTCGCCTTCAATTTCCCTTCGTCCGTATAAACCCCGGCGAGGAATTGGTCCAAATGCGCGTTCTCGAAAGCCTGATCCGCGGTGACCATGTATTCCTTCTCCACGGATTTCGACGGGTGCATCAGTTGCTGGGAAAGATCGCCGTCATTGGTGAGGATGAGCAGTCCCTCGGAATCCATGTCCAGCCGGCCGACGTGGTGCAGCGCGTGCATCGAGCCGGGCAGCAGCGAGTAAATCGTCTGGCGATTCATCTCGTCCTCGCGGGTGCAGACGTAGCCGCGCGGCTTGTGGAGAGCCACCACCATGGTTTCCCGCGCCGCGACCCGCTTGCCGTCCAGTCTGACGTGGTCGGTGGGGGAAATCCGCGTGCCCATATTGACGCAGGGCGCGCCATTCACCTCCACGCGGCCGCCTTTGATCAGCTCGTCACAGCCGCGGCGGGAAGCGATGCCGCAGGAAGCGAGGTATTTGTTCAGGCGGACGCCGTCTTGAGTGGCCATGGCAGGAAAATGCGGGTGGGTGGAAATGCAAAAGGCGCGAAACCCGCCGGGCTCCGCGCGCTTGCCGATTCAGTGCGGGCGGTCCGCCCTCAGCCCTCGCCCTTGGTCTTGGGCAGGCCGACCGGCGAGCGGCCGGCTTTCCATTCACCACGCTCGCGGAGGAGCTTCACGCGCTCGAAGCGCTTGAGGACAGAGCGTTTGCCGCCGACGGTGGCGCTGGATTTGAGGCTGTTGTGCTTGGACATCTCGAAAAATGCGGTGGAAGGCCCGCGGGGCGCGGAAGCTAGGAGCGACCCTCCGCCCTGGCAATCCGAAAATCGGGGAAAAATCGGCGCGGCGGATCGGGCGATTTGGAATCGTTCGATTCGCGAATCGACGATTTGTAACAGTTCCGTGAAGTCCCGTAATCGTTTTGAGAGCTCTTTCCGGGATTTGTAATGGTTCTGGATGGAGGGCGTTGCGGGACATGCGGGATTTCGCCTGACGCGGCTCAACCATAGATTCCATCGAGCTGCCAGCGGTCGGGGGTCTGGAAAACGAGGCGCAGGAGGCGGCGGTCGGCGAGCTGGATGTCCCACTCAAGGCGCTGCCAGGCGGCGGCGGGGTCCCACCAGTTGCCGGAAATCGGGAACGGCCCGCGGCGGGCGATGATCTCGCCGGGGTGCGGTCCGTTGAGCAGGGCGAGCGGCCGCGGCAGGCGCCCGCAAGCCTCGTAGGCCACGGCGATTTCCCGCGGCGGCCGGAAGCGCTGGAGCGGCAGCGGGCACTCGGGAGGCGCGGCGCGGAGCGGGATCGCGACGCCGCCGGCCGCCGGGTGGAGCGCGAAATCGTCGGGCGCGTGCGACTCGCCGGGCAGGGGAATGCCGACGCGGCTAGGGCCGAGCACGGCCTCGAGCTTGGCCAGCGTTTCCGCCCAGCGGGCTGGCTCGGGCAGGTGGCGGCCGAACCATTCCCGCTGCGCCGCGGTGGCGAAAGTCGTGGCGGCATCCAGCTCCAGCGCCACCACCGGCGCGGTCAGCACCAGCGCCTCGACCAGCGTCTGGAGAGGCGCGAGCATCCCCTCGATGGCGGACTGCGGCTCGGCGAGGCGGATTTGCCGGGACACCGGCGCGCCGCGTTCCAGCACCAGCCGGAAATCCAGCGTGGCCGCCGCGAGATGCCGCGCCGCCAGCCGCCCGGCGAGCGTGTGAAGCAGCCGCTTGAGCGCAAAAACCATCGGCTCGGTGGCCGTCACGCCATCCTCGAAATCGAACACCTGCGCCATCGATTCCGGCGGCCGGTGGAGCCGCAGCAGCCGGCAGGATTTCCCGTGGAGCACGTCGTGCCAGCGCCCGCTTTCCGGCCCCAGCCGGTCGGTGAGCGCCTGGCGCGGCAGGCGCATGAAATCGCCGAGCGCGCGCAGCCCCCAGAGCTCGAGCAGCGCCAGCGTGGCCGGATTTCCGCCCAGTGCGGCGAGCGTCGCAAGCGGCAGCGGCGCGAGATTTTCCGGCGAAACGACGCCGCCGCAAGTTGCCTCGCAGCGCACGGCGAGGTGCGCCAGATCCGGCGTGGCGGCGCGCGCATGGCGGATTTCCGCATCCGGCAGGAACAGGTCGTCGAGCGCGGCGGAAATCGGTTTCGTGCGGCTGGAAAGGTCCAGCACCACCGCGTCCGGCGCGGTCATTTCCAAATCCGGCACGAGGGATTCCGCCAATGCCGCCAGCTCCGCGCGCAACGCCGCCTCGGCCGCCAAATCCGCATCCAGCACCAGCAAATCCGGGCAGCGGACGAGCGCGCGGTTCAGCGGCCAGCCGGCGGAAATCCCCGCGTCCCGCGCCAAGCCGTTGAGCGCCAGCAGCGGCAGCTTCTCCCGCGGCTCGTTCGGCCCGCGAATCGCGAGCACGCCACACGGCATCCCCCGGCCTTGCGGCCACTTCCGCAAGGCCGCGACAACCGGGAAATCCGGAATATGGAGCGCGGCGAACATGTCCGATGCCGGCACCCCGGGGAGTACCGCGGGCGGACCGTAATGGCGGGATTTCTTGTGTTCAATCGAACAGTTCGCCAGATTCTTAACGCTGGGCATTCCTCGCGATCCGCGTCCCTCCAGCGGCAGCAAACTGAACCCATTTCGGGCGGCGCCCTCTCCATCCACGGCAATTACACCCGGACCGCCGCCGGCATCGTCACCTTCACCGATCCCACCCAAGCGTTTCTACCCCATCGCATTCCCTAACGTGGCGGCGATCACCGGTCGCCGCGAAAGACGCTGAAAGCGGACCGCCCTAGAATGGCGTACTGGCCGGACCCGCAGCCTGGTTCGACGGTGAATGCTTGCTGGTCGGGACCGGCCCTTTCGAGATCCTTCCGACTCTGATCCTTCCGACTAAATAATGGGACAGCGCTGGAACAGCGTTGATAAGGGCGCGAAGGCATCTCCGTGGCTGGGTGCGTCCTGAGAGTGGCTGGGTGCGTCGCGCCCCAGTCAGCCGTCCGGGCATCCTGCCCCAACTCTTTTTTGGACCAACATCTGCGCCCCTGACCAAACGACATGCAGCTCGTTCGCATACGCTGCCAGAAACGCGTCGATCGCCTCCCGCGGCCGGTCTGTGGCAGGGCGGTTCTTCCCCCATTGATAGTCGTCAAACACTAACATTCCTCCCGGTTTAAGCAGGTGCCACGACATCGTGGCGTCCGTCATGACGTTCCGCGCCAGATGGCTTCCATCGATAAAAACGACATCGAATCCCTCCCAGAATCCCTCTCCCGCGATCATCCAGCCCAGCACCTCCACCGAGAGTCCCTCATAGAGCAGGATACGATTTCCGTGTCCTCCCCGGCGGCAGTTCTCTTCAAATCGTTCCCTCGTTTCCGCCCCGACGCCCGGTGTCGTCGGATCGCTGAGGTAGGGATCGATGGTATGCACCTCGGACTCGGGATGGGTGAAAATAGCATCCAGCATCACGTTCGCGCTCACCCCGTCATACGCGCCGATCTCCAGCACGCGTAGCTTCTGTGATGTCGCCAAGGTGCGCTTCCAGACCCCCGGTTGCAGGCGATACCACCCCCACTTGTTGTGATTCTGATACTTTGCGACGGTTTCGGTCAGTTCCATGGTCTGTGCGAAATTAAGTGCTTCCCTATCATCAACTCCGATGCAGACCCCATTTCCCGATATCCGAGCTGGGGTCGAACTTGCGGGCGAAAAATCCCGGGCGGGCCGCAAGCTCCGCAGCCAATCTTGAGGAGGTCTCGCAATGGATCACAGGCCGCTGACAGCGCAGGGATCCGGTCCACTCGACCCAGGTCGGAGTCGTCGGATTCACCCTGTCAGCGATGGGATATCCCCTCATCGCCAGAACGGTCCCGAAATAGTGCTCATCCGGCGCGAAAATCTCAGAAAATCGTTCTGTGAAATCATCCTCGGTCACACACTCCGCCGCTTCCCGGTTGAGAACGATCCATTGCGGATGAAGCCTCATCTCACGGACCGATAGATTTCGGACGGCATCCAGCCGCGCCCGTTGCTGCGGCTTCATCTCGTCCGCTTTTTTAATCGGCATCATCGAGCGCGGATCCAGCTTCAGCCGCCGCCGCATTTCCGCCCAAGGCCGTATCGGGATGCAGCCTTCGGAGAGAAAGGCGAAATGAGTCAGCGTCTCATCCCGCATCGCCGTCTTGAGCAGCGCCAGCATCGCCCGGACCAGCGAGATGTCGCCCCACTGCGTCTCATGCCAGTCCTCGATCTGGGTTCCATCCAGGAATCCTCCGACAATTTCTTCCCTGTCCTTCGCATGGCAGAAGACTTTCACCTCATCCCCCGCGTCTGCCGTGAACTCCCGCCAGATCCGCGGCTGGTTCACCTCGCCGCGTGTTAGAAATAGCAGGCCCATTTTCGGGTCGGTCACCTCCGAGGCGGGCCGCTTCCAACCACTCCAGCGCGTTCCTCCCCATGCCGCCGCCTGCACCCCATGGAGTTCCTCGCCGCCCCACTTCTGCTCGCCGTTCTCCGTGTAGTTGCTATAGACGCCACCCGCCAGATCCGAATTCGTCGCCGCCTGCCATGCCAGATTGGGGAAACAGGCGTAGGTCGAGATTTCCCCGTGCAGATCCGCCAGAAACCAATCGCTCGCCAGCGGGTGATCCGCCGCCTCATCACCCCGCAGCGAGAGCGCCGCCATCACCCGTTTGTAATACGGCGTCCTCACCGCGAAGGCATGGGTATCGAGCGCGTAACGCACCTTCACCAACCCGTCGCTCACCGCCTTCGGTGGCCAGCGGTGCGCACATCCCAGATAGAAGATTCCCCAGTCCTCCGGCAGCACGATCTCCTCCAGCCTCTGCACCAGCTCCGGGTGGAAGACCACATCATCCTCCATCACCAACACCGCCTCCGCCCCCTCCAGCATCGCCTTGCGTATCGCCAGCCTCTGGCTCAGGGCCAGGGCATAACGTCCCGCGCTCTCGTAGCCACGGTTTCGCTTCACGAACCGTGCGTCCACCGCCGGGAACCGCTCCGCCCGTATCCCCGCCAGCTCGAGCTGATATTCCATCTCCACCCGTCTGTCCTGCCGCCTCCCGAGATTGATCCAGTAGCGCGCCGGAAATTCCTTTTCGATGTTCATAAATTCGGATTCTCAGGATTCCAGCAGATCCAGAAACAGTCCACCGGCATCGCCGTAGGTCTTCATCATGTGCAGCGCGAAGGCCAGATCGATCTTGTCCCGCTGCTTCCCGCCCACGAAATGCAGCAGCGCCGCCTGCTTGTAATCGAGGAACCCTTTGTCCAGATGCAGCGGGAACCGGATCTCGCCCCGCTCGAACGGGCGGATCCGCAGCTCCGTATCCAGCAGCAAGCGGTTCCAAGCCGTCTGATCCCGCATCTCGGTGTGCCGGGCCGGCTCACTTTCGAAAATCCGCTTCCACTCCTCCATCACCTCCGCGTAATTGGCACCCCGCACCGCGAAAGTTCCCGCATTGATCCCGTCCCCTTCGTTCCGCAGCCAGGTATTGCACACCGGCGCGAGGATTTCCTCGTCGCCGATGTAGCCGTTGAAAACCTGGCTTTCCCTCATCTTCCTACCCGCTTCCGCTTGCACCAGAATGTCCGCATCTCCCGCGAACAGGTGATCCAGATTGCGCAGCGCCAGACAATCGGCATCCAGATACGCGATCCACTCGTAGCGATCGGCATCGATCATCTCCGCAGCGCGAAAACGGAATTCCAGAGCCGAAGCCAGACAGGCCTTCCCCGCTTCCCGTCCTTCGCCAAACGGTGCCGTCTCGACATGGATTTCCTCCAGCCCCTTTCGCTCCACGGGGAAAAGCGGTTCCTCAAAATTCCGGAACACCACGATCTCCCCACTCCAGAAATGCCTCAAAAGCGACGAGCACAGCAGCTTCGCCATGGTCCGGCCTCCTCGCCAACCGGCAATGTCGAAGGCCACAATGTAAAGCAGATTCGGCTTTTGGACGGGAACAGCTGACTCGAAAGGGGACAACATATAAAAAACGGGAGAATGGGTTTGACAATAATTTGAGATTCGCTTGTCTCCGCCTTGAAGAACTAACAAAACCATGAACTACGACCCATCCGTACCCCCCCCCCTCGCCATTTCGTCAACCTGAAAAATCCGCAGAACTTCCGGCGGGAAACCAATGGAACAACAGCGGTTCTAGGAGGAGCTTTCTCAAAAGAACCGGAGGTGCTACGGTTGCGACGATGTTTGCGTGGCAACTCGCTGGGGCGACCGCCAATGCAGAAGGAGAGTCCGCAGGATCAGGTTACGAACACACGTTTCCGACAAAACCTTCCTCTCAACAACCCAACATTTATGAGGCAGACGGCACCACCATCAAAGTGGCAGGGTATAAAGTCTACTACTGCTCCAAGAGCAACTGCCGCCGTATGGTGACATGCGGACTCGAAGAAGATCCATCTACAGCTGGTTGTCTCGTTCCATGAGTTATTCTAAAGGTGTATTCTTCAGTTCGGCAGGCCAAAATTTAAAACTTTCGCTAAAAAGAACACGGTGATGCAGCGTGGCGAACAAGCCTCTAATTTTCGCGTTTTGAAGCAAGAGAGATGAAAACCGCTCTAAAATTAGCCGGATTCATCGCGTTTGCCTGCGGTCTCATGATAACCTTAAGGTTCTTTTTTCTCAAAGAAAACGGTGCATTACCCAATTTAGGTGGTCTCGAAAAAGGCAATGAAAGAGTAACGAAATCACTTCCTGAAAAGGTCGAAGCTGACGATATTCTCACCGGCCGTGGAAACGGAATCGAGATTAAGCCAGAAGGTGGATTGAGCCCTGCTGTAGCGAGAAGCCTTTTAGAAGAAAGTAGAAAAATTGCAGATGTGTTTGAGCGTGCCGCAAAGTGTGGTGACATCATTGGTGCACTATGCTTGGCAGGCTTTCAGGAAGAGGCATGGTCTCTCATCTCAGAAGGGCAGGGGGTCGTCCGAAACAAAGAGTTGGAATATTACTTTTTAAATGCTCAGTTATCTCCCGATGAATTCAGCGAGAAGTATAAAGACTTAAGAATTAGTGCGGAATCGGGCATTTCCCTGTCATCTTGGTTGCGGCACTTTGATCTCGTTAAAGCCAAATCGCTGCTAGATTCTTTGGCGGTGGATGGACCGCTTGCTAGATCCAGAGCATTGGATCCCAACTTATTCGATGGCGGAGTGAGTCTGTACTTTCAAATCCAACTGCGAACAAGTAGCGGCGATGAACTCGGGGCCGTTCTGCTCGCGGCTAGCTCATTGCTTAACTCTGGAGTGCTGAATCCTTCGGATGCTCCATATATAATCGACTCGACGAAATTCGAAGATCCGTTCCAAAAGTGGGAATACATAGAATCGATTTTAAATCCGAAGACGAATCAATTCTTGACCCGGACCAAGTCAAAAGCCATTTCTGAAATGGTCACAAGCGATTCGAGTGCGGCAATTGTACTTTTCAAAGATGCGGAGAACCCCGGCAATTTTTATCAGGCAATCAGCACTTGGATTGATCTCGATTCGACACAGTCGGTAGATTGGTATACTAACAATAGGAAAAGCCTGAAAATTCCAATGCAATCGGCGGCAGCGTCTGCATTTTTTAAGAAGGCCTTAATTAGTGGAGAACTCGACAGTGCAGAAAATTGGGCTCAAGAAATCCAAGATCCAAAACAAAAGAAAGCTGCTCTGAAATTGGTTTCCGACAAAGTCGAAAAATCTTCCCAGTGAATAAGCTCAGTAGTGAATGGCATTATGTGAGGCGGGGTCAGTTGTGGGTTTCAATCTTTCACCTAACACCATTTCTCAAGATTTTTCTCTGCTTCGTTTTTTAGTTCGGAATAACCGCTTCTTTCCGGGGGCCATCATATCCGATATCCAACTAGTAATTTTCTTTACTGGTTTACCGCTGCAGAATCGCCGCATCTTTGCCTCACATCCGCCCCCTTTTTGTTTCATCCATGCCTAGTCATCCGATCCATTTGCCGGAACAGGATCTCAGCCTGTTCACGATCCCCAAGAATGGCGGCACCACGCTTTGGTGGTGGACTTACTATCTGCGGACATGCGGCAGAAGCGCGGAAGGCAATGTCTATGATCATGGATGGCTTTCGGGTGGTGGATGTCTGGGTAGGACCCTCATCGTGAGACGGGATCCGGTGAGCCGCTTTATCTCGGGCTACCGGAATTTCCGTGACAAGCGCGGCTTGGAACTGGATTTCGACTCGTTCGTAGAGGCATTTCCAAGCCTGTATGCCACCGATACAAACCTGCGCCATCATTTCACCCCGCAATCTCAGTTCTATCCCACCCGTCCCATCGCGAGCTTCGACCATGTGATCGATTTCGGAAAATTCCATGAGGTGAAGGAGATCCTGGAAGATTACAGCGGTGCCATCCTGCCCGAGTTACACCATCAAAAAGCAATCTTCGATGATTTCCAAGTCCGCCCTGGGCATCTGGAATTCATCCGAAGCTTCTACGCCGAGGATTACGACAATGGGTTTTGCGAGGAAGATGTGGAAGAAAACCCGTTTGTGATTCAGGCAGGCCTCGGGCCTCCAAGGTAACGACAACGGCCACGTCAGGGAGACGGACTGACCTGAGAATTCAGCTTCCACTTTAGTTAGAATTCGTCTGGGAAGCCGAAGCCGGGGGCTGTCTCCTCATGGTAGTCAGGCGGGAAGCCTTTGCGGAATGGGACGAGTTTGTTGTCCCGCCCCGATGGGGCTTGGTGGGCGAAGTCAGTAGCATCAGGTTGGATCGAGAGGTTTATTTGATTGTTTTCTAGGACGGAGGCTTCATCGCGAAGCAGGGCCATGCCGAGGCGGAACATCGGCGCGACGTGTTCATCGTGGATCTGTTCGAGTTGCTTGGCTGTCAGTTCGCGTTTCGCACCACTCACCATTGTTGTGACGCGCGGGATGGAAAGATTTGTCTGAACATGGAATTGAACCTCCGCTGTTGGCATCCATCCGAGATGCGGGTTCGGTGAGAATCGAAACGCGGGCTGGATCCGCCGGCGGCGGAGTGAGTAAGCGTTGTGCTGGCTATACGCTTCAAACCAAAGACAAGGGTGGACTTTTGCCGGATCGGTCGGGAGCCGCTTGGGGTAGGACAGGAGGGAGATCATTGGCTTGGGCGGGTCTGACGAGCGGCGGCTCGGACGGCAATGGGAAATTGGGGGAGAAGCGCCGGGAATCGTGAGCAGAAAAAAGGGCCGACAAGGAATGCGGGGGGCCATCCTAGAGGGGCTGACAATGTCAGAATGAAATCGACAAGATCGGTAAATGTGTCAGGCTCGTCGCATCGCAAGCGAGCGATGCCGTTTCGCGAGTAGTGTGAAATGCCACCCCTTCACCGAAACCGGATCGGGCGGCCTCGTCGTGCCGCCTGAATCGAAATTTCAATTTTTCCATGGAAAACACTCTACAGAAGATCGAGCCAGGGATCTTGGGTGAAAAACTGAAGAATGCCCGGACCGCCCGAGGCTTCACTCAGAATGACGCCGCAGATCATCTCGGAGTCGCTCGCACCACTTTTGTTGCCATCGAAAAAGGCGACCGACGGATCACCGCGAAGGAGCTCGTGATGTTGGCCTCTTTGTATGGGCGCCCATTGTCGGACTGGCTGAGCGAGAAACCAGCTCCTGTTCCGTTGGTGCCACAGTTCCGGATGCCGCCACGAGAGCTGAACCTTGGAGAATCCGAGATTCGTGACGCCGTGTCCACGCTCGAAAACCTTGCCCGCGACTACGCTGGACTGGAGGAGCGCACCGCTCTTCCTTTGGTTCGCCGCCATCCGGTGCCCTATTCCTACGAAGGACCTGGAATTACGCCCGAGATGCGCGGTGAAGAGGTAGCAGCCGAAGAACGGACGCGGCTGGGGCTGGGCGATGGCCCTATCCATGACCTGCGGTCGGTTCTTGAGGAATCCGTCGGCTTACGCGTCTTCTATCTCGACCTGCCTTCCGTGATTGGCGGGATCTATGCTTATTCGGAAGATCTGGGCGGCTGCATTGCGATCAATCGTCTTCATCCTGCACCTCGAGGCGTCTGGTCGCTGGCCCATGAATACGGGCATTTTCTTTCGACCCGTCACGCGGCTGACGTCAGCCTTTGGAATGGCGCACCGTGGGGCAGAGCCGCAGCCGAAAAATTCGCAGACTCGTTCGCCAAGAATTTCCTGATGCCCCGCACCGGCGTGAATCGTTTGCTGTCCGAGATGGTTTCCGCCCATGGCAAGGGCGTAACTGCGGCCGACGTGCTGACTCTGGCTCACCAATTCCGGGTTTCCGCTGAGGCGATCTTCCGCCGTTTGGAAGAGTTGAAGCGTCTTCCCGCCGGAACTTGGGACAGTCTTCGGGCCAACCGGTTTCAACCCGACAAGGCGCGAACCACGCTTGGGCTTCCGTTGACCGCGCGCGAACCGGTCCTGCCGTTCCGCTACCGCATGATGGCGCGAAATGCCTACGATGCAGCCGATAGTGAAATGACAGAGTCCGAACTCGCATCGCTGTTCCGAATGGATCGGGTGGCAGTCAGGGATGAACTCGAGGTGCTCCGTAGCCAGGCCGATGGGCAGTTTGATGATGGATTTGAACGAATCGATCTCGATCCCAATCAACTCCTTCTTGCGGTCTGATTTCAAACGCGAGAACCATGGGATCTATCGTCATCACCGACGCCTCCGTGCTGATCAACCTCGTCGCTTCCGGAGTGGCGGGGGAACTTCTTTCCGGGTGCGGGATGGATTTCAAGATCTGTCCTGACGTCATTCGCGAAGTAAGGGTCCTCCGGGACCGCGAAACCGGCGAAGAACATGTCATCGACTTGGAGCCGTTTTTCACGGTTGGGTTGCTTGAGCGAATCGAACCCGAGACCGATTCGGAGTTTGAACTCCTGATTGACTATTCCGCGCTGCTGGGGGCCGGCGATGGAGAGGCGATGTGTTTCGCTTTAGCGGAAAGCCGGGGCCATCCTGTCGCCATTGATGACGAAAGAGCGATCCGTCGGGCGAAAAAACGAAACCCGAACTTCGGGACTTTTGGCACGCTCGAGCTATTGATCATGTGGCAAGAGCGGAACGGAGTTACTGATGAGCGAATGGGCCAAGTGCTTCGATCTATTTTCCGATACGCCCGATTCCGACCAGCCTCATCACATTCGGCTTACAGCTGGTGGCAAAAATGCTGGGCGGATTAGGGGCTGCTAAGTGCATCTGTATATGGATTTTATTTACGGTTCGAACTAACCCCATTCGCATCGACGTTGGTCCTTCAGTCAGCTGATATCGGCCGATTCCTCCCCGGTCAGCCGCCGCCGCTGGCATCCCTCCGGGATGCGGATTTGAGTAGAACCGGTGGTGTCGCTTCGCTCAACTACCGGCTAATGGCTGCGAAGCCTCCGGCTTCAAGAGATCCCACATCTTGGCAGCGGTATTTTTTTCTGGAGTCCACAAAATCATGAAGCGCGGCTGGATCGCTGTATGTTTCGATGCTTTGGTTTGGCCAGCAGCGGCTCGTCCATGGTTTCGGTGGGCAGTTTCACCATCTTTTAGTGAGGAGAATCCATGCTTTTGATTCGATACTAGATGGAACACTCTGAGCGTATGCGAATTCGAATTTTGAGGGGTTTGGTTGTAATTGCGGGCTTTGGATGCGGCGGCATTTCGATGGTCGGGGCGGCGGACGAGGCGGCGCATGCGAAGAGGGGGATGGTGGCCACGGTGCATCCGCTGGCGACGGATGCGGCGGTGGCGGTTTTCCGCAACGGCGGAAATGCGATCGATGCGGCGGTGGCTGCGGGGCTGACGCTGGGGGTGGTGGATGGCTATAACTCGGGGATTGGCGGCGGGTGTTTCATTTTGATTCGCGCCGCGGATGGACGGATTGCGGCGATCGATGGGCGCGAGATGGCGCCTGCCGCGGCGACTCCCGGGATGTTTTTGGTGGATGGCAAGGGCGACACCCGGTTGAGCCAGACCGGTGCGCTGGCTTCCGGGGTGCCGGGGGCGCTGGCGGCGTATGCCATTGCGGTTGAGAAATTCGGCAGCAAGCCGCTGAAGGAATTGTTGGAGCCTGGCGCGAGGCTCGCGGAGGAGGGATTTCCGGTTTCTGCGAGTTATGCGGCGCGGATTCAGGCGGAGGCGGCGGACCTGCGCCGGTTCGAGGGATCGAGGAAATTGTTTTTCCGCGAGGATGGCTCGCCGCTGCGCAAGGGGGATTTATTGAAACAAGCGGATTTGGCAAAAACCTATCGAGGGATTGCGGAGCATGGGCCGAAGTGGTTTTACCGCGGACCGGTGGCAGAGGGAATTGGCAAATGGATGAAGGACAACGGCGGGCTGCTTACCGCGGAGGATTTTGTCAACTATGCGGCGATTTCGCGCGAGCCGATTCGATCGAAATACCGTGGATATGACATCATCGGGATGCCGCCGCCGAGCTCCGGCGGGGTGCATGTCGCACAAATGTTGAATATCCTCGAGAACTTCGATTTGAAGGCGCTAAACCAGCAACCGGCGGAGCGGATCCATGTAATGGCGGAGGCGATGAAACTGGCATTTGCGGATCGGGCCTATTGGTTGGGCGATCCGGATTTTGCGAAGGTGCCGATGGGTTTGACGGACCGCGGTTATGCAGCGGCGTTGGCGGCAAAGATCGACCCGTCGCGAGTGATCGAGGTGAAGGAACATGGGACACCGCCGGAATGGGAAGAGGATGTTTTCAAACGCCACACGACCCATTTTTCCGCGGCGGATGCGGAAGGGAATTGGGTGGCGATCACCGCCACGGTGAATACGACATTCGGCTCCAAAGTGATTGTTCCGGGAACCGGAGTCATCCTGAACAATGAGATGGACGACTTCTCCATCCAGCCGGGCGTGCCGAATGCGTTCGGGTTGATCGGCTCGGAAGCAAATCGGGTGGAGGCGGGGAAACGGCCGCTATCGAGCATGAGTCCGACGTTGGTAATGCGGGATGGGCAACCGGTGCTGGCGGTGGGGGCGGCCGGCGGGCCGACGATCATCAGTCAAGTGCTGCTGGCAATTGTGGGGGTGGTGGATTTGGAGATGAGTGCGGCGGAAGCGCTGGCGCAACCGCGGTTTCACAACCAGTGGTCGCCCGGAACGCTGAGGATCGAGGAGAAAATGGGTGAGGGGATTATGGTGAAGTTGGAAGCGAAAGGGCACCGCTTGCAGAAGGTTGGCGGATTGGGCATTTCGCAGGCGGTGGCGAGGGACGGAGATCGGTTGATCGGGGTGCATGACCCGCGGGTGGCGGGGAAGGCGGCGGGTTGGTGACATTGGTGCGTCGTGGGACCTTCCGAACTCGCTTTCTTTTCCCCGGTGCAGGAATCGCGGCGGACGGCGAGGTATGTGAAGTGGGGATTTAACGCGGGCTTGGCGGTTGGAAACCGCCGCCACGGGGTCGCGGCGACCGGTGATCGCCGCTACTCCAGCTCGAAAACAAGGCCGCTGCGGGACGGGGTGTAGATCTTCATCTCGCCGTTGGCATCGACGGGGTAGTCGGCGGTGGGATCGACCCGGCCGTGACCGCCGGAGGTTTTGGAATCGGTATCGAGGATGAGCTTGTAGGCACCTTTGCCGGGGACGCGGACGGGGTAGCCGAACTCGGAATTTCCGACGGAGAAATTGAAGACGAAGATCCGGTTCGCGCGCTCGGCGACGAGGATTTTGCGCTCGTCGTCGATCCAGAGGTTCTGGGCTGGAGGGGTGGTGAGGAGTTTCGTGGATTTTGCGAATTCCATCAACTCGCGGTCGAATTCGGCGAGCCAGGCGTATTTCAAATCAGGATTGTCCACCAACGACCACTGGCGGCGACAGTAGTGGTACGACCAGTCGTTGCCCTCGCGGGGGAAATCCAGCCATTCGGGATGGCCGAATTCATTGCCCATGAAAGTGAGGAAGCCCTCGCCGCCGAGGACGAGCGTGACGAGGCGGATGAGTTTGTGAAGGGCGATGCCGCGCTCGATGACAGGATTCGGGTCGTCCTTGCCCATGTGCCAATACATCTCTTTGTCCATCAGCCAGAAGGCGAGCGTCTTGTCGCCGACGAGCGCCTGGTCGTGGCTTTCCGCGTAGGCAATTGTTGCCTCGCCGGCGCGGCGGTTGGCGAGCATGTCCCACAGCTCGTGGAGGTTCCATTCCTCGTCCCGGCTGTGCTTGAGCAGCTTGATCCAGTAGTCGGGAATGCCCATGGCGAGGCGGTGGGTGAAGCCGAGTCCGCCGTCCTCAAGCGGCCGGCAGAGCCCGGGCATGCCAGACATGTCCTCTGCGATGGCGATGGCGCCGGGCTTGAGTTCTTGGATCAATTTCGCCGCGAGTTGCAGATAGAGCACGGCGTCCTCGTCGGCGTCGCTGCCGAAATAATCGTCGTAACTGCCGAAGGCGCGCATGCCGCGGGAGTGGTAAAGCATGGAGGTCACGCCATCGAAGCGGAAGCCGTCGAAGCGGAATTCTTCCAGCCAGTAGCGGACGTTCGAAAGGAGAAATTGACGGACCTCCGGGCGGCCGTAGTCGAAGCATTTCGAGTCCCAGCCGGGGTGATTTCCCCGTTCGCCTTCGTGGAAATACTGATTTCCCGAGCCGTCGAAATCGTTGAGGCCCTCGGCCATGTTTTTCACGGCGTGCGAGTGGACGACGTCCAGCAGCACCGCGATGCCCATGCCGTGGGCGGTATCGATGAGAAATTTCAAATCCTCCGGCGTGCCGAAACGCGAGCATGGCGCGAAGAACGATGAGACGTGGTAGCCGAAGGAGCCGTAATACGGATGCTCCTGCACGGCCATGAGCTGGATCGTGTTGTAGCCGGCCTTCTGGACCCGCGGCAGGACGTTTTCCGCGAACTCGCGGTAGGTGTGGACGCGCGGTTCCTCACCGGCCATGCCGACGTGGCTTTCGTAAATCAACGGGGCGGAAATCGTCTTGGGATCGAACTCGTTTTTCCACTCATACGGCTCCGGTGGATTCCAGATTTGGCCGATGTAGTCGTGCGTCGCGGGGTCCTGCACCGAGCGGCGGATGCACGCCGGGATGCGATCGCGGCGAGAGCCATCCGCGCCGACGATGTGGAGCTTCACCTTCTGGCCGTGGTCCAGCGCGTCGCCGGGCAGTTCGAGTTTCCAGACGCCGGAGTCGCTGGACGCCAGCGGATTGGCTTCGCGGTTCCAATGGTTGAAATCGCCGATCAGCGAGACGGCCTGCGCGGCGGGCGCCCATTCCTGGATGGTCCAGGTATTGGTCTTGGCGTGAAAATGGATGCCAACGTGCTTGTGGCCGGTGGCGTAGGTGGCGAGCGATTTCGCGTGGCCCTCGATTTCGGAAAGCGCTTCGGTAAACCGCTGCATCCGCTGCTCGATGGCACCTTGTTGCGATTCCAGCCACGGGTCGTCCTGCACGAGTTTCGGTTTCTGCGTCATTGCCCCGACGATGGCGGCGGGTTTCTTTATCGGAAAGGGAAATTGTCCATGCCGCCGGGCCGCGGACGGAATTTTCCATTCCCACGCGGTTCTCAGCTCGCTACGGAACGATGGAAATCGTCGTGGAAACCCATTTCAGAAAGACCCGCCGCTTGGTAGCTGTCGCGGCTCTCGTGATCCCGCTTATGCTGTGGTTGGCTTTCGTCGCTTTTGCGGCGGGGCATGGTGACTCGTCTCTGATTCTGGCATTTCCAGCATGGATACTGGGCATGTTCATGCCGTGGCGGCGACGGCTAAGATCCGAAGTGGGAAAACCGCTTCGATTTTCCGTCAAAGGTGCGCTTTCCATGATTTGGGAAATTCCGCCGGCCATCCTCATCGTTGTCTGGCTCGTGGATGGGCCGTGGAAACTGATGAAGCATTTCGTCCAAGAGGGAGGTCTCTGGGATTGGCGGGTCATCGCCGCGACCGCCTTCTGGACGCTGAACTGTATGATTCGGAACTGGAATTCCACGCGAAACTTAAGCGACCGAGAAATCTTCGATTTCATCGACCGCAGTGAAGCGCCGCCCGAGAAAAATCCGGGGGACGGCGCTTGATTCTGTCTTGCGAAATAAGGGGATTCAAAATTCCAGTAGGCGTTTCCTCGCGGATTTCCCGTCGCATCCCCAGGTTGGCGGCGACATGAAATCTCTCCTCGTCCCGCTGCTCGCTGTCCTGCTATCCCTCCCGGCTTCCGCCGGGTTTGCTGAATTGGTGAAGGAAGGCGACGCGCACGACCGGAAATTCGAGTGCGACCAGGCGCTGGAATCCTACCTTCCGGCGGCCAGGCTCCAGCCGGGAAACGCGGACCTGCTGGTGAAGATTTCCCGGCAGTACGCCTTGCGAATGAGCGATTTGTCGAAAGACGCGGACAAGGTGAAATCCGGCCGCACCGCATTGGAATACGCCGAACGGGCGATCGCCGCCGCGCCGAACGCCTGCGACCCGAATCTCAGCGCCGCCATTTGCTGGGGGAAGCTGACGCCGTTCCTAGGCAATCGGGAAAGCATCGAGGCAACCAAGAAAATCAAGGATTACACGGATCGGGCGCTGCGGGCGGACCCGAAGAGCGACCTCGGCTGGCAAATCCTCGGCCGCTGGCATCAATCGCTGGCGAATCTGGGATTCGCGACGCGGGCGCTGGCGAAGATGATTTACGGCGGCCTTCCGGCAGCCTCGAACGATGAGGCGGTGAAATGTTTCCGAAAAGCGATGGCGCTCGATTCCAAGCGGCTCGTCCACGTTGTCGAACTCGGCCGCACTTATCAAATGATGGGCCGCGATGCCGAGGCCCGGAAATATCTGGAACAGGGCCTCGCGATGCCGAACCGGGACAAAGACGACCCCGAAACAAAACTGCGCGCGCGCAAGTCGCTGAAGGAGCTATAGCTGCAGTCGGCGGGCGGCCAGAATTCACATTTCCCCCGCTTCCGATCTTGACCGCGGGCGACGCGGTCCCTTTGCTATATGCCCCAATCGCAGGGGCGCCGGACGTTTCCGGGCCCCGCTCCTTTCCCCGCAGCGGCCTGCCTCCGCCGCTGCCCGTTTCCGTCAGGGAGGCCCGTCATTCAAAAGGAATCCCGCCATGAAACGCTTCGACCATCTCATGAGAAACTCCCTCGGCGTGCTCGCCCTCGCCGTGCTGTCAGCCATTTCCACCGCCCCCGCAGGAATCGTCACCCTCATCGACTGTTCCGGACCCGTAGCCCCGGGGGGAGACAATCTGAGCCGCGGCTTCTACGCCACGAACTACCCGGGAACCTCCATCAACGGCGTCACCGTTTATATGAACATCCCCAGCGGCTCGTGGCAGTATCAGGTCGGGCTGAACGTCCGGAGC
>JBBSUD010000011.1:0-58848 GCA_038235225.1 Verrucomicrobiales bacterium | reverse complement strand
ATCGTCGATGGCCTCGTTGAGATCTTGAATTTCCTGATGGGTGAGCTGGATTTGGATCATTGTTAGCGCCACGCATGATAAGAGGAACACGAGGTCGGGGGGAAGATCTCTTTTCCACAAATCTTCATGCGCGGCAGTATATCAACCCGCACCGCCTCACCATGTCGGTCACGGAGGCTACTACATCGACCGGGGCCGCGGCGGATATGCCCATGGCGGTTACAGCGGGCACGGCGGCGGCCACTACGTGGACCATGGCGATTATCACGATCGCGGCGGCCACGGCCCGGACAATAACTCGTACGGCCACTGAAACCGAGCGAACGGCGTCCTCGTCCGAGCGAACGGTTGTCATCGGTCTGCATCGTCCGGGAGCGAACTGCTGGAATCACGGGGCACGCGGTCCATGTGACTCGTCGGTTTTCTCAGGCATCACCGCAATTTCAGCCTTCCAGTGATTCCGGGAGCGGGGCTCCGCTATGAAACGCGGCCATCCAAACAACCATGCCGAAACGGCATCCCGTCGCCGGCCATCAGTGACCGATCCTACCGCCAACCACGTCGACTCTCGAAATGGTCGCGAAATATTTTTCAAGGGTCTGAAGCCTTCGCGGTTTACTACCCCTCATCCCCGGAGCAATTACTGACCGGGATTCAATCCAATCAAAAAATCATGAAAATCAATCACGCACTCGCACTAAGCCTCATCGGTTTCGCTTTCGCCACTCCCGCCTTGATGGCGGAAGATGTCCATAACCACGCTGCCGCCAACCAGGAAGCCCACGCCGGACACATGCTCGATGGATATCCTGCGGTATCGACCGCCCTCTACAAGGACGACCTCGCCGCAGCGAAGAAGGCGGCCAAAGGCATGTCCCTGCAGGACAAGGACAGCGCCATGGCGAAATCAACCCAGGCGATCGCCGACAGCAAGTCCATCGAAGACGCGCGCAAGCACTTCAAGGAACTCAGCGATCAGGCCATTCCTATCGCTAAGAAGCAAGGCACCATGCACGTCGCCCACTGTCCGATGGCAATGAACGGCGAAGGCGCGGACTGGCTTCAAAAGTCCGCTGATGAAGTGCAAAATCCCTACATGGGTGCCAAGATGCCGCATTGTGGCAAGATGGTGAAGTAAGCTCGCCAAGTCTCAAGTTTGCAAGTTAGGAGCGGCCGGGGGAACCCGGCCGCTCTTTGTCTGCCGGCGCTCAGCAAGGTGCTTTCCGGCGCATGGTATCGTCCCGGGAAACTCCGGCGGCAGGGCGTCCCCGGTCTGGACCGGCCATCTCAGCCCGTCCCAGGTCTAGGTCCGGACCCTGACGGCAACGCCGCCGTGGCATCAGGTGGCAGGAAGGCTGAAAGCTCGGGAATTCCTACAGACGACGCGCATCCGTGCGCCCCATTACCTTGGAAACTGCCGGTGTGAAAATATTCCAAGGGGAGGAAGGGGTGATGGTGTATCACGTCACAAGGAATTTTCGAGCGAGAACGCCTTGTTTGTATTTCAGACCTAACTGTTCCTCCGTTTCCAGATTTCGAAACCCCATCCTCATGCACTTCCGTCGCACGCCCTGTCTCTGGTTCCTCATTCTTTTCGGCACAGCATGCTTCCTTCACGCGGCCGAGCCGGTTGTTCTCACGCTGACGCCGATGCAGGTCTCGGAGCGGGTGGTGGCGAACAACCGCGATCTCGTCGCGGCACGATATTCCATCAGGCAAGCCGAAGCCCGGCTCATCCAGGCGGGACTCCGGCCGAATCCTGAACTGGAAATCGGACATCAGAAAGAAGCGGGACGAATTCGCCCCGGTGGTGAGTATGGCATTTCGGCCGGGTTCAAGCAGCGATTCCCGGTTACTGCGCGATTGGAACAGGCCAAAAGCCTGGCGCGGGTGGACATCGCCATCGCGGCAGCGGAGATTCAGAACAGAACCCGTGAATTGGCCGGTGCGGCGGTCGGAAAGGCCCGCAGCTTGCAGATCATTTCACTAAAGGTAGCGACAAATCATGAACTTCAGGATATTACTCAAAAACTCATCGATACCATCGAGAAGCGGGTCCAGACCGGCGAGGTGTCCCCTGCGGACGTAAATCTGGCCCGCATCGAACAACAAAAACTCGGCTTGGCCTCGGCCACTTTGTTAGCGGAAAGCAGCGCGACCACAGCCGAGCTGAACCAACTCCTGGGCCGCGATCCCGCCAGCAGCCTTCACATATCCGGAAATGCCACGGCGGACTACGACGCCGCGGCGATCGCTTCCGCATCCCGTTCGGCACTGTCCCGGCGGGCGGACCGGCATATGGCATTGCTGCAAATTGACCGGGCCAGTGCGGAGAAGGCGCTAGCCAAATCCGAGCGCTGGGAGGACTGGACGGTTGGCTTGACCTATTCACGCGACGTCGCGCAATTCGACTCCCCTATCGGAACGAAGACCGATAATTTCATTGGCGTCTCCCTGACGATTCCCCTGCCGTTGTTCAACAAAAACCAGGGAAACATTGCCGAAGCTGAGGCAAACCGACAGCAAGCAGGAGCGAATGTTAATGCGATCGATTTATTAATTGCCGCTGAAATCGAAGCACCCGCTTCGGAGATGCGCCGCTTGCATACGGTGCTGGAGAGTTATCAGTCCGAAACACTGAAATTGGCGGATGAAAACATCGCGCTTCTTCAGAAAGGCTACACCGAGGGTCTCGTCCCCATCACCATCGTCATCCAAGCCCAACAGCAAGTCACCGAACTCCGCCAAGGCTATCTGGAAACTCTGGCAGCCTACACCATGGCGCGCACCCGCTGGGAGACCGCCGCCGCGCTTGTTCTCCCCGCACGGGGCGGAAGACGCTGATTTTCACACGCTAACAAATTATGATCGCTTCCATTGTAAACCGTTCCCGTTGCTGGCTGGCAGCGTGCGTTCTCCTCGCCACCTCGCCATTCGCGTTTTCTCACGCAGGCCATGATAAGGCTCCGGGCGACGATGCGTCGGGCCCGGTCACCGGACCCATCGCGATTTCCGCGGAGGCGCGGAAGAATCTCGGTCTGGTCACTGCGGATGCGGATCTGCGCAGTGTGGAAAAGACCCTATTGGTGTTAGGCGAGCTGCAATCCATTCCGAGTCGGAACGCGGCGGTTAGCAGCCGGGTCGCGGGGAGAGTTTTGGCATTGTTTGCGACGAATGGGGAGTCTGTGAAAAAGGGTGATCCCATCGTGGAAATCGAAACCCTTCAACTGGGAGATCCCCCGCCACACGTCACTTACAACGCACCGATCGATGGAGTTGTCAGCGACCGCGACGCCGTGCTTGGGGACGCCGTGGAACCGAGCAAGCACCTGATGGAGGTGGTGGATCTATCTGAAATCTACGCGGAAGGCCGCCTTTTCGAAGGACAGGTCAGCGCGGTGAAAATCGGGCAAAGCGTGAGAATCGTGGTCGAGTCCTTTCCCGATGAAACATTTACCGGCAAGGTGGAACGCTTCGACAGCCAGCTCGATGAAGGGACTCGCACGTTGAAAGTCTGGGTGAGGATCGCTAACAAGGATCTCAAGTTGCGGCCTAACATGCGAGCCAGATTGAGCATCGTGGTGGATAAGGCGGAAGAGGCCATCGCGGTCCCGTTGAGTGCGATCTTGGGAGACGCCGGCAATCTGTTCGCCTACGTCCAGTCGGATACGGACGAACTCGTTTTCGAGCGCCGTCCTGTGGTCACCGGCTTGCGGGATGATCAATATGTGGAAGTGAGCGAAGGGATATTCCCCGGAGACAAGGTTGTCACCGTTGGCAACTATCAGCTCCAGTATGTGACCACCCGCAAGAAGCCCGATGTCCCTCCGCCCGCAGAGGGTGCCGCCCCGATGGAATCTGCCGAGGCAGATCATGAACACTCTGCATCGGAGTCACATACTAAGGGCATATTTCCACCAGTCCTGTGGATGGGGATGACCCTCGGCGTGCTGCTGGCACTTAATCTGGTGGTCATGCTTTTCAAGCGCCGGAAGGTCGCGAATTCCTAATCGCCCGAGACCATGTTGAACGCCCTCATCCGCTTCTCGCTGCGCAACCGCATGTTCATCGTCGCGGCTAGCATCCTCTTGCTCATCTATGGCGGCTATGTCGCGCTGCAATTGCCCGTCGATGTCTTCCCCGACCTCAACCGCCCGACCGTCACCATCCTCACCGAAGCCGCCGGGCTCGCGCCGGAGGAAGTCGAGACGCTCGTCACCTGGCCCATGGAAACTTCGCTCAACGGCGCACCCGGCGTGAAGCGCGTGCGGTCGAATTCCGGCATCGGCCTTTCGGTCATCTATGTCGAATTCGATTGGGGTATGGATATTTATCGCGCCCGCCAGCTCGTGCAGGAGCGGCTCCAGCTCGCCACCGAAAAGCTGCCCGCGGGTGTCACGCCGATCATGGGGCCAATCTCCTCGATCATGGGCGAGATCATGCTCATCGGCCTTTCCAGCGAGGACGGGAAAACCGCTCCGATGGATCTTCGCAGCATCGCCGATTGGACCGTGCGCCAGCGGCTGCTCACCATTCCCGGCATCTCGCAGGTCATCCCCATTGGCGGCGGCGTGAAGCAATATCAAGTGCTCACTTCACCGGAAAAAATGGCCGCTTACGGCGTCACGCTTCAGCAAGTGACAGACGCCGCTCAGAAATCTCAAGTCAACACCGCGGGCGGATTCCTCGAAGGAGCAAATCAGGAGGCGCTGGTGCGAAATATCGGCCGCACAACATCCATTGATGACATCGCCGGTTCCGTCGTCGAGTCGCGCGATGGCGTGCCTATCCTGCTCAAAGACGTGGCCGATGTGCAATTTGGCAAACAGGTGATGCGCGGCGATGCCGGTGTGAATGGCGCGCCGGCTGTCATCATTTCCGTCCAGAAGCAGCCGGGTGCCGACACCATCACTCTTACCCGCGAAGTCGAGAAAGCGATGGAGGACATCAAGAAAGGAATTCCCGATGACATCAAGATCACCCCGCTTTTCAAGCAGGCGAACTTCATCGAAGCCGCCATCTCCAACGTCGAGGAAGCCATCCGCGACGGCGCGATCATGGTCGTGATCATCCTGTTTCTCTTCCTGCTTAATTTCCGCACCACCCTCATCACTCTAACGGCCATTCCGCTCTCGTTCGTCGTCACGATCCTGTATTTCAAATGGGCGGGTATCACCATCAATACGATGACTCTCGGCGGCCTCGCCGTCGCCATCGGCATGGTTGTCGATGATGCCATCGTCGATGTGGAAAATGTCTATCGGCGGCTGCGGGAAAATCGCCACGCCACCGAACCCCGCCCCGTCCTGCGAGTGATCGCCGACGCCTCAGCCGAGGTGCGGAACTCCATCCTTTTCGCGACTCTGCTCATCATTCTCGTTTTCATCCCGCTCTTCGGCTTGGGCGGCATCGAGGGCCGGCTCTTCGCGCCCATCGGCGTGGCCACCATCGTCGCGATGATTGCTTCCTTTATCGTCTCACTCACGGTCATTCCCGCCCTCGCCTCCTATCTGCTGCCTCAGATGAAACGCATGGGCCATGAAAAGGACAGTTGGCTGGTACGCAAGCTCAAGGCGTTTGATGAACATGTCATTCTTAAATATACCCTGCGCCATCCCTATGCCGTCATGAGCATCGCGCTGATTCTTGTCGTCGGTTCGTTCGCGCTTTACCCGATGATGGGCAAACTCTTCCTGCCAGATTTCAATGAAGGCACCTCCACGATCACCGTCGTCTCCGCTCCCGGCACCTCGCTCCAGCAATCGAATCGCATCGGCTCGATCGCCGAGAAACTGTTAATCAGCGTGCCCGAAGTTATATCCACGGGACGCCGCACCGGACGCGCCGAACTCGACGAACACGCCGAGGGCGTCCACTTCACCGAGATCGACGTGGACTTCAAAAAGTCCACCCGCACCCGCGAGCAAATCCTCGATGACGTGCGCGGGAAGCTCGCGCAAATTCCCGGTATCGTGCTCAATGTCGGCCAGCCCATTTCCCACCGCCTTGACCATTTGCTCTCCGGCGTCCGTGCGCAGATCGCGGTGAAAATCTTCGGCCAGAATCTCGATGAACTCCGCGCCGCCGCGGCTGAGGTCGAGGCGCAGATGAAAGGGATCCAAGGAATCGTCGATCTCCAGATCGAGAAGCAGGTGCTCATGCCGCAGGTGAAAATCACCGTCGATCGCGAGAAAGCACAACTCTACGGCGTGCAAGTCGGGGACTTGAACGAGCAGCTCGAAACCGCGCTCAACGGACGCGCCGTCGCCCAGGTGCTAGACGGCCAGCGCACCTACGATGTCTTCGTCCGCTACGGTGAAGAATCGCGCGCCGATGTCGCTGCGATGCGCACCATGCTCGTCGATACGCAGCAGGGGAAAGTCCCGCTCGCGCTGCTCGCCGAAGTCCGCGACAGCAAGGGACCGAACATCATCAACCGGGAAGACGTCCAACGCCGCATCGTCGTGCAGGCCAATGTGAGCGGACGCGACCTCGGCTCCGTCGTCGCCGAGATTCAGAATAAGATCGAGACGAACGTACATTTGCCGCACGGCTTTTTCATCAGCTACGAAGGCCAGTTCCAGAGCCAGCAGGAAGCCACCCGCCTCATCGGCCTGCTCTCCATCGCCACCTTGCTGACGATGTTCCTCGTCCTCTATTCTCATTTCCGCTCGACGATGATCGTCGCGCAAATCCTTCTTAATATCCCGCTAGCATTCATCGGTGGGCTTGTCCTCACATGGATCATGGTGGGCCAGGTTTCCATTGCCACACTCGTCGGCCTCATCACGCTCGCCGGCATCGCCTCGCGCAATACCATCATGATGATCTCGCACTACATCCACCTGATGGAGCACGAGGGGGAAAAATTCGACATTCACATGATCGTCCGCGGATCCCTGGAACGGCTCGTCCCCGTCACCATGACCGCCGCCGTCGCCGGGCTGGCACTCGTGCCGCTGGTGATGTCTGCCGGACAGCCGGGTAAGGAAATCCTTTTCCCAGTCGCCGTCGTCATCCTCGGCGGCCTCATTTCCTCCACCCTCCTCGACATGGCCGTCACCCCGGCGGTCTTTTACCTCTTTGGTCGTCGCGCTGCGGAAGCCTATTGCGCCAGAGAAGCGATCGACCCCCTCGATGAGGATAAATCCTTATCCGTCGCCCCGGAAGGCGACACATCCCTTTCCCCGGTATCCTGAAACTCATTCTGTCACCGGACCGACCCGGTGGGGACGAACCAGGCCGACTGGCCGAAAACAAACCAAAACAAAAATTAGAAACTATGAAAACTAAACGCATACTCGGCCTCGCCCTTAGCGCGGCCTTCGCCCTCACCACTCCCATCCTACACGCCGCTGAGCATAAAAAGGGTGCTGAAGAACAGGAAGAAGGTGGAAAAATGAAGATCCCGGAAACCACGGAAGGCATCCTCAAGGAAATAACCACCGAACAGACCAAACTAAAGGAAACCATTGAGGCCAAGAAACTAGGCGACGTGCATCACCACGCGTTCGCCATCCGCGACCTCGCCGCCGCGCTGCCCGCCAAGGCGGCAGCAGATAAGAAATCCGCCGTGGAATCCACATCCAAGAACATCGCCAAACTGGCCGGTGATCTCGACGAGGCCGGTGACAGCGGCAAACAATCCGCCTGTGAATCAGGGCTTAAGAAAATGGACGCCCTCATCAAAATGCTGAGTTCGAAGTTCCCGGCCAAATAATTCCGGAGATATCGCAAATCGACTTCTCACACTCCCGGCGGATGGAAGTCCATGGCTTCCATCCGCCCTTTCTCAAACTCCCAATCCCTATCATGAAACTTCGTAAACCGCTTCTAATCGCAGCCGCCGCATTCGCCACCGCGATGACGGCAAACGCTCACGAGGAGCCAGCCGCTGCCGAAATGCACCACACTGCCGTCGCCGGGCACACGACCACCACCATCACGGCGAGTGTGAAAGCAGCAAATCCGCCGTGGGTTGCCGGGCAGGCGGCCACGGCGCTGCTCACCCTCACGGATGCCAGTGGCAAGCCCGTGGCTTTCGCTGACCTCGAGCTGGCGCACACCAAGAAAATCCATCTCTTGCTCATCGATCCGAGCCTGACCGACTACCATCACGAGCACCCCGTTGCCACGGATAAGCCGGGTGAATATTCATTCAATTTCAAGCCCCTCCATGGTGGCACCTATACCGTCTTCGCCGACCTCCATCCTGTCGCCTCCGGCATGCAGGAGTATGACAAAACCGAGATCATGGTGGAGGGCGACAAGGCATCACTCGATGAAACTTCCGGAACCGTGGCGACTGTGGATGGCTATCGTTTCGAGCTCAGCACCGAAGCCGGTGCCGTCCTCCGGGTGGGCGAGGCCACACTGGCCAAGGTGAAGGTGACCAAGCCCGATGGCCAGCCAGCCAACGTTCTGGAGCCACTCATGGGAGCATTTGCCCACGGCGTCGGGTTCCCCTCGGATCTTAGCGGAGTGGTGCATGTCCACCCGATGGGCACCGAGCCGGATAACGCTGCGGACCGCGGCGGACCGGAGCTCATGTTTCACATCGTTCCGCAACAGGCTGGATATATGAAATTCTTCGTCCAGGTCCAGATCGACGGCCGCGATCGCTTCGCCGGATTCGGCTTCAAAGTGGAACCAGCCGTTGCCGCAGATGATCGTATCGAAGCGGCCTCAGCCAGCCCATTGTCGGAAAGCCAGAAGGAATTCCTCAGCCAGTATGAGGCCATCCGCGCCGCCCTCGCCGCGGACGACCTGGCTGCCGCGACTAAAAGCGCCAAAGCCGTTTCCTCCAAGGACGAGGCACAACACAGCGCAGCCGCCGCCATCGCCCAAAGCGATTCCCTCAAAGCCGCCCGCGCCGCATTCATCACCCTCAGCGCCGAAGCAGTCAAAGTCGCCACAAAACAGCCCGGCTACTACCAAATGTCCTGCCCGATGGTCAAAAACGGGCTATGGATTCAATCCACCAAGAACGTCCAAAACCCGTATCAAGGCAAAGCCATGCTGGATTGCGGATCCATCGTGAAGTAATTTCCGGCCGGGGCCGAAACCGCTGGCCATCGCGCTTAGACTCGGTGTCGGACTTGGAGTCGCCGATGGGCATTTCGATAAGATTCTGGCCTATGGACCGGATTTCCTACTGCAGTTCTGAAAAATTGAAATACGGGTTCCGTTCCCGTCAAGTGATCGTTCCATTATCGGCACCACGACGGAATTTCGAATGTAGGAGCCAATACGGTAGAGCGACTCCAAAGAGCACAGCGGAGAAAATCCAGCCAGCGTTGGCGAAACCGATCTGCGTGGTGAGGACACCGGCCAACGGGTAAGTCAAACCCCAGCCTGCATGGCTGAGCGCGAAGTGCGCGGCAAAGATGTGGGGGCGTTCCGCTGCATCGCTATTGATTGCTAGCAGCTCGCCGCCACGCACGCCCAGCATGCTTTGCACCGCTCCGACGAATACCCAAGAAATCAGAAGCACGGGAAACGATCCGAACCACGAGACCAAGGCAATGGCTGAGATCATGACGGGTGCTCCCGTTGCTACCCATGTTTTGCGCAAGCCGTCAGAGGAACGCGAGTATCCCAGCGCTCCGCAAACGGATCCGAGGCCATAGAGCGCCATTGCCCAAGCATAGAATCTATCGGGCAAGGCGAGTTCCTCTTTTACAAAATCCACGGTGCCCACCAGCACGAACGCCCCGCCGACGCTTACCTGTAGGGCGAGCAGCAAGGATTCGCGCAGCGCCGGACGTTTGAACATCGCGCCGACTCCGTGCCATGGTGCCGTACGGGTCGCATTTTTCACTTCGATAGCAGCTCGTGGAATGACGATCACCAGCAGCGCACTGACCACGAAGGTTCCCGCATCCACCAGGAAGCTGCCTCGGAAGCCGATGGTCGCGATTAAAAGACCTGCGAGTGCGGGGCCCAAGATACTAGATACATCGTAGGCGACGGAGCCGATGGCGAGAGCCTTGGGATACTGCTTTTCCGTGACCACTCCCGGTATCACCGCTTTGTAGATCGGGGTGAAAAGTGCGGAGCCTAGGTTGAGGAAAACGGCCAGCGCATAGATCTGCCAGACCGCATCGACGACGAAAAACGCCGATACGATGGCCACCCGGACGATGTCGCTCCAGATCATGATCGCCCGCGCCCCGAAGCGCTCGCCGATGTGTCCCGCCCACGGAGAGAAAAGCACGATCACAACGATGCGTATCGTCAAGGTATAGCCGAGCACTTCCGAGGCAGAAGCACCCACCAAGGCATGAGCCAAAAGCCCCAGTGCGACAGAGCTGATGCCGCTGCCCAGGAGGCTGACGACATGAGCCCAGTAGAGCTTTTGGAAAATTGGATTGCTCCAGAGACCGGGAGTTTTTGCAGTATTCATGGTTCGATGAGTTTGGGATCATGGCGGCTTTCGTTGCGGAAAATCCGATAGAGGCCGGGAAGGACGAACAGGGTCAGGATGGTGGAGGAGATGATTCCTCCGATGACGACAGTTGCGAGCGGGCGCTGAACTTCCGCGCCGGTGCCGGCAGCGAGTGCCATGGGCACGAAGCCGAGGGAAGCGACGAGTGCGGTCATCAGGACGGGGCGGAGTCGAGTGACTGCGCCTTCGATCACGGCTTCATCCAATGCCATTCCTTCGCGGCGCAGGTCGTTGATGAAGGAAATCATTACCAGCCCATTGAGCACCGCCACTCCCGAGAGGGCGATGAAGCCGACTCCTGCGGAGATGGACAACGGGATGTCGCGCAGCCAGAGGGCGGCGATACCACCTGTCAGAGCCAAGGGAACTCCGGTGAAAACGAGCAGGGAATCCCGGACGTTTCCGAAGGTCATGAATAGCAATCCGAAGATCAGGATGAGAGCGACGGGGACCACGAGTTTGAGCCGCTGGGAGGCGGAGATGAGTTGCTCGAAGGTGCCGCCCCAGGTGATCCAGCTTCCTTCCGGTAGCGCGACTTCTTGGGTTTTCTCCTGAGCCTCCATGACGAAGGAACCGAGATCGCGGCCACGGACGTTCGCTGTGACGACGACGCGGCGTTTGCCGTTCTCACGGCTGATCTGGTTCGGGCCGGGGCCGAGATCGAACTCGGCGAGCTCGCCCAATGGCACGAACATCGGCATTCCGTTTTCGATGCTGGAAACGCTGGTCGTCATTTCCTGGCCGGGGATGCGAACGGGAATGTCTTTCCATGCGTCCATGTCGCCGCGCAGTTCCTCGGGGAAACGGAGGATAAGTGGGAAGCGGCGGTCGCCTTCGAAGATTTGCCCGGCCTGTTTGCCACCGATGGCGATGGAGATGACCTCCTGCACGTCGGAAACATTGAGTCCGTAGCGCGAAAGCGCTTCATCTTTCATGGTGATGCTGAGGAGCGGTAAGCCGGTGATCTGCTCGACGCTGACATCCTGCGCACCCGGAATACCTTCGAGGATGACGCCGATTTCCTTACCTGTGGCGAGTAGTTCATCGAGATCATCTCCGAAAACTTTTACCGCCACATCGCTGCGGACACCGGCGATGAGTTCGTTGAATCGCATCTGGATGGGTTGAAGGAATTCGTATTTCGTGCCGGGAACGTCTTCTAACGATTCCGACATTTTTTGGATGAGCTCCTGTTTGGTTATGCTGGGGTCAGGCCATTCGGAGCGTGGTTTGAGCATCACGAATCCATCCGCCACGCTCGGTGGCATGGGATCGGTGGCGACTTCGGCAGTGCCGATTTTCGAGAAGGTTTCCGCCACTTCGGGGAATTTCTTGAAAGCCGTTTCCACGTTGTTCTGAAGCTCCACGGCCTCGGTGAGGCTGGTGCCGGGGATGCGCAGGCTGTGGACGGCGAGGTCGCCCTCGTCGAGATTCGGGATGAACTCGCTGCCCATGCGGCTGGCTAGCAGCAGGCTGAGGGCGACGATGACAGCGGCACCGGATGCGACGACAATACGGTTCGCCACGGCGAGCCGCAGCAGCGGCAGGTAGAGGGCTTTTGCACCACGGATGAGGAAGTTCTCCTTTTCCGCGATCTTGCCGCGCATGAAGATGGCGATGCTTGCCGGGATGAATGTGACCGAAAGAATCATCGCGCCGCAGAGGGCGAGAAGAACGGTGTAGGCCATGGGGTGGAACATTTTCCCTTCCACTCCTGAGAGGGTGAGGATGGGAAGATAGACGACCATGATGATCAGTTCGCCGAACATGGTTGCTTTGCGGACTTCCTTAGTCGCGTTGAAAGTGACTTTCATCCGCTCATCGAGTTTGAGAGTTCGACCAAGTTTGTGCTGCGCTTCCGCGAGTCGGCGGATGCAGTTTTCCACAATGATGACAGAGCCATCGACGATGATTCCGAAGTCCAACGCGCCGAGGCTCATGAGGTTTCCGGAAATTTTCGTATTCACCATGCCGGTGATGGTGAAGAGCATGGAGAGCGGGATGACCATCGCGGTGATGATGGCGGCGCGGATGTTTCCGAGCAGCACGAGCAGGACGACGATCACCAGCACGGCACCTTCGAAGAGGTTCGTTTTCACCGTCTCGATGGTTGCATCCACGAGGGTGGTGCGGTCGTAAACCGGATCGGCGATGATGCCTTCGGGAAGGGTGCGGTTGATTTCTTCGAGGCGTTCCGCGACCCGTTTGGAAACGACGCGACTGTTTTCTCCGGCAAGCATCAGCACGGTGGCGAGCACGACTTCTTGCCCGTCCGCTGTGGCGGCTCCGGTTCGCAATTCTTTGCCGAGGCTGACCTCCGCGATCTGATCGAGGGTGATGGGAAGGTTGCCACGGGTGGCGACGGTGATCCTGCGGATGCTGTCCAGGCCTTTGAGCTGTCCGGGTGCGCGAATGAGATATTGCTCGCCGCTTTTTTCGATGAAGCCCGCGCCAACGTTGGAGTTGTTTTTTTCCAACGCCTCCATGATTTCATCGAGGCCGATGTCATAGGAAAGCATCTTGTTAGGATCGGGGGTGACGTGGAATTCCTTTTGGAAACCACCGATGGTATTGACCTCCACCACTCCGGGAACGTTGCGGAGCTGGGGCTTGATGACCCAGTCCTGTATCGTGCGGAGGTCGGTCGGTGTGACCGGGGTTCCATCGGGATTCTTCGCGCCGGGCAGGGGCTTCACGGTGAACATGAAGATCTCGCCGAGGCCGGTGGCGATGGGTCCCATCTCCGGGCTGATGTCCGGCGGGAGTCTGTCTTTCACCTGTTGGAGACGCTCGGCCACGAGCTGGCGGGCGAAGTATAAATCCGTGCCATCTTTGAATACCACAGTGACCTGCGAGAGACCATAGCGGGAAACGGAACGGGTGTAGTCCAACGCGGGAAGCCCACCCAAGGCGGTTTCCACGGGATAGGTGATGCGTTGTTCCGCTTCGAGTGGCGAGAAGCCGGGAGCTTCGGTATTGATCTGCACCTGGACGTTGGTGATGTCCGGCACGGCATCGATGGGCAGGTTCTTGTAGTTGAAAATGCCCAGCGCGGCGATCGCGAGGGAGGCCATCAGGATGAACCAGCGGTGGCTGATTGAAAATCGGAGAACTTTTTCTAACATGTTGTTAAGAGTTGAGGTTGGTAGATCAGTGGTCGTGGCTGGCTCCGTCTTTCAGGACATCGGCTTTGACAACGAAGGCGTTTTCGCTGACGTAGGTGGTGCCGGGTTCGAGACCTGAGATGACTTCGATCCAGCCGCCATTGCGTTCGCCGAGTTCGAGCAAGGCGATTTCATAGGTTTCGCCGTCTTTCATGAAGACGACATCCCAATCCCGGAAACTCTGTATAGCTTCGGTTTTGACTGCTACGGGAACTACGCGTTCCTCGATGACAAGGCTCGCATTGACGAACAGGCCGGTGCGCCATTTCCCGTCCGGATTCGGCAGGGTGGCGATGGCGCGCAGGGTCTGTGTGGCTTGGCTCCCGAAGGGCGAGATGTAAGTGATTTCGGCGGTTCCTTCCATACCGCTTGCCGCGTCGTTAATCATGATTTTTTTCCCGACTTCGACGTGGGGAAGATCTCCCGGACGCACTTTCAACTCGATCCAGAGGCTGCTGAGATCGGCGATTGTGTAGATGGATGCGTCTGAGGCGACCGCTCCGCCGACAGCGATGTCGCGGTTGATGATGATGCCGGAAATGGGTGCATGGATGTCGTATTTTGTTAGGCTCTGGTTGCTTTCCACCACAGCGAGCAACTGGCCTTTCTGGACATTTTCTCCGAGGTTTTTGGTGGCTGCCATGACGATGCCGGGAAAGCGCGGGGTAACTTTTGCGATCAGGTTTTCATCCGGGATGATGCGTCCGCTCATCTTCGCGATCTTGCGAATTTTGCGCGGCCCTGCTTCTTCAAAACCGAGTCCGACGCTCTTGGCACCGGCTTCGGAAATTTTCACCCGGCCTTCGTAGGACTCATACGTCCATTGGGCTTTTTTCCCTTCGTATTCCGCCGTCACGGTGACATCAAAGGAATGCGGTTCCTCGACGACACGATTCCCGAGCAAGTAGTCGTCCTGTTTCTCGTAAGTGAACTCGTCCACACGGTCGCCGAAGCGATCTAGCTCCATCCGCAGCTTCACGGTGTCGGGATCGATTGGCTTGTTTTTGAAAAACGGATAGACGCGGGAAAGTGGCGGAATGTCCGGTTCATAGATGGTGACTTCAACGGCGAAATCGCCATCGCGCAGCATACGCCCGCCATGGGGGCCGCGTTCGTAATCGGCGGCGGGAGCTTCGCCGTGCTCCCCGAATTCGACGGTGGCGGAGGGCTTGCTGAGGATGCGTTTTCCGAGCCAAAGCCCGGCGGCGAGGATGACCAGGACGGCCACGATTCGGAGGATGATTGTAATGATTTTCATATGTGGATAAATTTGGAAATTTTGGATGGGGTTGTTAGCGGACGGAGGCACCAAGAGCTTCTTCAAGTCGTCCGCCGAGGGCGGCTTCGAGTTCGGCGCGTGCCTCGAAGGCAGCGACGGTTAGCTCGAAAGAACGCAAGCGGCTTTCGGCGAGGCGGGTGATTACGGGTTGGATTGCGACCGATCCCATCTGGCCTTTTTCGATGGCTTCTTTGGTTTGGGTGAGTGCGGTTTGGAAAAGTGGAACCACTTCGCGGCTGAATTTCGCAGCGCTTCGCTCGGCAGCCTGGGCACTGCGATGGCGCAGTTTTACCAACGCAGCCACGCGATCCGGTTCCTGTATCCGCAGATCATTTCTTGCGGCATCTACATTGGCTGCGGCACCTGCGACGGCGGCTTCGTTTTTGTTCCAGAAAGGCAGATCCATGTTGAATCCGATTCCTAGAAGGATTCCTCCACGATCCGTATCGTGTTCGGCGATCAATCCTACCTCCATGTTCTCGTATCGATCCGCCCTGACGATGGCGAGCCTTGCCAGAGCCGCTTCTTCGCGTTTCATCAGAGCCAACCGCAAAGGGGTGCGCTTGATTGCGAAGTTTTCCAAAGAGGAACTACTTGCGGGAAGTGGCAGACCGGATGGTCTTTCAACGGTGATAGCTCCACCGGTCGTCCGCCCGATCCGATAGGCAAGTGCGGCACTGCGGGAAAGAGCCTGACCTTCCAAGGCTTGCGCTTCCGCCTCTTGGTTTGCAACTTCCGCATCAAGTAGAGCGAGATCAACCGCGCTGCCTTGACCGGCATCCACGCGGCGCTGAAATTCAACACGCAAGGAGAGGAAATCGGCGCGGTTCTGTTCCCGGATGCCTTGGAGTTCCTGAACCGTCCATAGCTCCAGGTAGCGGCTGTAAACATCATTGAGAACCCCGGCAACTTGCGCACGAACATCGGCCCGGGCGGAGCTTCGCTCGATACTTGCGTAGTTGTTCCGGAGGCCGAAATAACTGCGTTTGATCGGTTGCATGAGTTTCAGCTCCACCACGGGTTCGTCGTTGAGTTCGCGGAACTCAGCTTCCAGCCGAGGATTTGGTATTTGCGTGACGGAGAAGGTTTCCGCCAGACGGACTTTCAGGCTCGATTCGGCGGAAATGATGGTCGGATGGTTTCGTAGTCCATCGCGCAATGCGGAATCGAGTGATAGGAAGTTGCCGGGATTTTCCCCGGCGGCCATGCCCGCTGTGAGCATGTATAAAATGAATAAATAGAATTTTCGGATCATTGGAAAAATTTGGATGAAAGTATGCAGGGATTCGGGTGTTCCGCATGCGAGCGGGCAGGAGCCTTGGCGCGATCATGCGGGGTGGTGGCCCCAACACTTGAATTTACGTGTCGGAGAAACGGGTATGATGCCGCCCACGAAAAGGGACGGGGTCAAAAACGGGGCATCAAGGGCACGATGGCGCCCGACGCCGATCAGGCCACCTGAGGCGGCTTGACCAGTTCATCAACAGGCCCGGCTGGGCACTCGTCATTCGATGAGACCGGCGAATACCGCTTCACCGGCTGAAACAGCGCGGCGTCCGGCATGTGGATCGCCATCATATCGAAGCTTGGAAAGCTGAGAAGATGATGATGGTGATCCGGATCTCCTTCGCCCTCCCCTGGGTCCTCCCCTTGGCCGTCTGGAGTTTCACCCGACTCGCCGTGCGAATGGTGATCAAGATCAACGACAAGACCCAATGAGGATGTTTCCGGATGACCGTGATCATCGTGTACCGCAATCACCACCGAACGGCCTCCAATCAAGGAAAGCAATCCTATACAAAGTGCCACGAAGGCGCCCAAGCATATCACCGACACACGACCCCGTGATCCATCCCCGCAACCCCCTCCGGAAGCTGGATGGTGTTTGCGTCGGTTTGAGTGGCGGTTCACAAGTTGATTCGCTTTGGGCGGGCGCTGTATTAGATGGGATTCTCCGCGATGCAAGGATTTCCGAGATTTCGGATCCGCTTAAATACCGAAGTCCTTCAAACCCTCGCGGTTTGAAGTTGGTCCCTCAAAATCTGCCTCGCCCGGTAAATCCGGGTCTCCACCGCTTTGGCGCTGCAGCGGGTCAGCGCGGCAATGTCCGCGTAACCCATCCCCTCATAGACGAAAAGTGTCATGGCTTCCCGCAGATCGTGGGGGAGCGCAAGGAGCGCCTTATGGACTTCCCGGTATTCCTCGGAAATATCCGCAGCCTTGTCGGGAGCGTTCGCGGGGTCCACGGCCTCCGCAACCACGCTCGCGCCATCGTCATCGGTGGCATCGAGCGAGATGGTGGGATGGCGGGATTTCCAACGGGCGTGATTCCGCGCCAGATTGGCGGCAATGGTGAAAAGATAGGTGCTGAAGGTTCCGGCTGGACGGTATCTCGCCCGTGCCTGATAGAGCTTCACAAAGGTTTCCTGCGCCAGGTCCAGCGAAGCGTCCCGGTGTCCGGTCATCTTGTAGAGGAACGACGTGACGCGCTGCCCCCAGCGGTCCATCACCAGATTGAGGGCACGGTCCTCGCCATTCGCGAGCCGGACCATCAATTCCGAATCGGATGCCTCAATCCCTGCCGGTCCATCGCCCCGCTCAATGCTCATGCACGCCCCCGGGTTCGCTGTGGCTGAAATCCAAAGCGTACGGAAGCATCTTTTTCATATATCTCTTCGCTTGTTCTTCATCCATCAGCGCGGCAGTCCGATAGAGATGATCGATCATCGCTTCCTGGCAATCCGCGTGAATCCTCACATGGTTGGCGATCGCTGCTTTCAACTCCGCAGTGACCGCTCCGCCGGATTGAGCGGCCCGGTCAAGCCTTTGATGGGCCTCCAGAATGCGACCGCACATTGCCACGCATTGGGGACGGTATGCCGCGTGCAATTCCGTGACCTTCGCGAACTGCGAGTCGGAGAGTTTCAAATCCGAGCGAATCCATTCCAGCTCCGGCATGTTGTCCAGCAGCGCGCCCCGCGAGGCCTCGATTTGATGGGAACGCATGAAGTAGAACGCCGCCACTCCCGCTACCATGGCCAGCACCAGAACGAGGATGCCCTTTTTCATTTCTGCGCGGATTGAAGAAACGGGCTGATCGATTCGGCATATGCCATTTCCGCGTCGGCCCGGCGGGGAGAACTCAGCTCGCCCAGCAGGAGTCCGAGCGCGACCGTGGCCGTCACTCCGCAAACCGCGCTCCACGGGCGGACAAACCCGTCCACCAACGAATGGAACCACGCCAAAGGAGAGCGCTGCCCCTCCGCCGCGATCCGGCTCCAAACATCTCTCGGAAACGAGTCGGGCACAGGGATATCGCCCCTCGCGCTTCTCAGCATGTCGTCAAATTCCGTTTCATTCATCAGCTTGATTCTAGGAGTTGAGGGTAGTTTTCAGGGAAGGTGGGGCGATGATTCGCCGGGCGTGGTTGGACTGACAAGTAGTGAAATTTCCGGTGATTTGCATTTACGAATTCGGTAAAACCCTCGCCGATCCGGGTATGGATCGTAAAATCGAGACATTCGTTCCAGGACTCGTGGGGTAATACACCCTCCTTCCACAAAACCCTTGCAATTCTCTCGCGATTTCTGGATCGCCCGCCGCCCTGTCGAGCGTTCCCGGCGGTCCCCGCCTTCCGGCTGCCATAGCGGCGAAGGAACGTTGGATCGGATCGTTGTTCGATTTTCGCCATTCTTCTGCTCCTGGCACTGCGGCAGGCGCCGCTACGATCCGCCGGTGCGGGGGCAGGTTTGCTGGCGATCGCCGCAATGCCATGGATTTCCGCGCTGCGGTCCGCATTAACGCCGATATCTGAAGCGCGAGAAGACAGAATGCCCGGCTCCGCACGGCCCGAATGGACGATTGCCACCCTGCCAGCCGAACCCGCCATTCATCCTCCCCCCGCCTGCGATCCGGCCTCAGCTTCCAGCCCTGTCAGCTTCCCAATCGGCTGGAAACCACGTTCGCGCTTTGAGCGGCTGGCGTTTACGCCGGCTTGGCGATGTGGGCATTTGCTTCGTTCCGCTTGTGGAAATGGAAACGACCGCTTTCGCCACTGGATGAGGCGACCCGGGCGATCCTCATGACCGAACTTCCCGTCGGGTATATGCGGAATTCCATCCGTTCCCCGTGGTGAAAGGAAAGTGCATGCTTCACGGCAGCTTCATCAATGTCTGGGACAAGCTACCCGCCGGCAGCACCCTGAATTTCGGCATCCGCACATCCGATCCCCTGCTCGAAAAGCGGCTGATCCTTAAAATCGAGCAGGTGAGATAAACGCGGGGCGATTGCAAACTGCCGTTCCCCTAGGCCGGGTTTTTGGCTAACCGCTGGATGGTGGTAGTGTAAAGATTCGTCTGTAAAAGCCGCACGAGACCAAGGCCCGGGCACCCCCGGGTCACCGGGGTTGCGAGTGCCCGCCCACGACCGGATGCTGGAGGTGCTCAAACCAAAAACAGCACCAGCCATGAACGAACACAATCAGACTACCCTCCACGATCCCCTCATCAATCTCCTTTTCGACGGCGGTCTTCAGAACGCCCTCCCCAGAATCGCCGAAATCCTCATGAACGCCGCCATGTTGCTCGAACGCGAAACGCACATCGGAGCCGCCCCCTATCAGCGCGGAACCGAGCGCAACGGCTATGCCAACGGATTCAAGCCCCGCACGTTCCAAACCGGGATCGGGGCCTTGGAGCTTGCCATCCCGCAGGTCCGAGAAAGTGATAGCCCTTTCCACACGTCGTTGCTAGAGAAGGGTTCGCGCAGTGATCGGGCTCTCAAATCCGCCATTGCGATCATGTATGTCGAAGGCGTTAGCACCCGCCGGGTTACAAGAATCATGGAGCAAATGTGCGGCTTCCAAGTCTCCTCCGGCCAGGTTTCCAACCTCAACAAACAGCTCGATTCGGAGTTTGAAAAATGGCGCGGCCGCCCATTGCCCGAGATCGCATACATGACCCTCGACGCCACCTACTACAAATTCCGTATCGACGGCGTCGTCCGCGATTGCGCCACCCTCATCGCCCACGGCATCCGTCGCGACGACGGCAAACGCATGATCCTCGGCGTCAGCTGCGCTCTGTCCGAGGCGGAGGTTCACTGGCGCGCATTTCTAACCGACCTCAAGGAACGCGGCATCGGCATCCCCGATCTCGTCACATCCGACGCCCACAGCGGCCTGAAAGCCGCCCTCAAAGCCTCGCTCCACGGCACTCCCTGGCAGCGCTGCCAGTTTCACCTTCAGCAAAATGCCCAAGAATACGTCACCAAACAGGACCTCAAAAGCAAGGTTGCTACGGACATCAGAATCATCTTCAACGCCGACGACCGCGCCCACGCCGACGAGCGTCTCAAAGACTTCGTGAAAACCTACGGCGAAAGCCAGCCCCGGCTCGCCGCCTGGGCAGAGGAAAACCTCCCCGAAGGCTTCGCCGTCTTCGCCCTGCCCGAGGCCTGCAGGAAGCGTCTGCGGACCTCCAACGCCTGCGAGAACGTCAACGGCCAGATCAAGAAACGCACCCGCGTGGTCGGCCTCTTTCCGAGCGAGGACTCGCTCTTGCGGCTTGTCACCGGCGTGCTCATCGAAATTTCCGAAACCTGGGAAACCGGCAAAGCCTATCTCACTCCCGCCTGACACAAAACCAACCCGCAAACACGAAACCAACCACCTTCAGAAAAAGTCATCAGCCACTTTTACAGAAAAAAATTTGCGCGGCCTAGATGGTTCGTTCTTTTTCCACGCGAGCAAGAGGATTGGAACAGGAGGAAAGGGAGGAAACAGAGAGTGAAAGAATTGTTAATCAGAAACACCGGACGGAGGCCCCGGAAGCTTGCGGGGCGTGAAGGGTGCTCGGAGATTGGCGGATGGTGAGCGATGGCGGACGGCTTCCTCCGCGTCGCCCGCTCCGACCACGGTTTCTTCATGCACTCGTGCTATCAGTTCCAGTCGGTGAACGGCTTCAGCAGGGTCTTGGTTTCCGAAAGCCTCCAAATCTCGACATGCAACCAGCCTCCAGCATCGGATTGACAAGCTAGCATTTCCACAGGAACAGGCTCGGTAGTCCAAGTCTTCATAAAGCCGCCGAATATCTCGTTCCCGGGTACGAAAGTTTTCGCGCCCTGGGGCCAGACATTCCAACCATTCACGGTGGGATCGCCGTGTTCTTGAGCGGGTTTCCGCCGTTCGGTAATTTTTAGTTGTGCCACGAATCCATCAAGATCCTTGCTATCGATTTCCACCATTGTCGCGATTCCACGGTCAGGCAGGAAACTATTCGAATTCCCCCGGTTCTGAAAATTCACAGCCGATTTCGGAAAAGCAAGTTTGTGGTCGGACTCGTCGCCCGTTTGCTTGCACGCCGTTGACGTGAAAGCCAGTAACGCGACAAGAAGCAGTTGGAGGGCTTTCATCATATTTTCCGGGAACGGTAGATATCATGCAATTCATATACCACGGGAGACGATATCGGATCGGCCGGGAGTATCGGGAGTCAGAGGAGCTGGGGCATGGAGGTCAATGAGATTTCCCGAGGGCCGATGGCACGAAGCGGTGGAAACTGCCGGAGCTGGGGTTTTAGCGGGCGGGGTTGGGATGTTGATGCCGGATCGTATAAAGTGTGTGAAAACGGGGTGCGCTGGGCATGGCGGTTGCAAACCGCCGCCACGGCTCCGGGATTTCGTGATGGACGCCCGGTGGCGGGCGGATTTCGATCCGCGGCGGAAGCCAACTGATCATGAAACTCGAAACCCTCTGCCTGCACGCCGGTTACACGCCGGAGCCGACCACCAATTCCTGCGCGGTGCCGATCTATCGGACCTCGTCGTATGTCTTCAACAGCACCGAGCATGCGGCCAATCTCTTCGCGCTCAAGGAACTGGGGAACATCTACACGCGCCTCATGAACCCGACCAGCGATGTGCTGGAGCAGCGGGTCGCGGCGATGGAGGGCGGCGCGGCGGGCCTGGCGGTGGCTTCCGGAACCTCGGCGATTTTCTACTCGATCATCAATTTGGCGCGCGCCGGGGACAACATCGTCTCCGCGCGGAACCTCTACGGAGGCAGCTACACGCAATTCAAGGACATCCTGCCGGCGCTGGGAATCGAGGTGCGCTTCGTGGATTCCACCGATCCGGCGAATTTCGCGAAGGCGGCGGACGACAAGACCCGCGCGTTTTTCTGCGAGACGGTGTCGAATCCGGCGCTCGAAATCTGCGATTTGGAGGCAATCGCCGCGGACGCCCATGCGATTGGCCTGCCGCTCCTCGTGGATGCCACATTCTCGACGCCCTACCTGACCAAGCCGCTGGATTTCGGCGCGGACATCGTCATCCACTCGCTCACGAAGTGGCTGGGCGGGCACGGGACGGGCATCGGGGGAATTGTGATCGATTCCGGGAAATTCAACTGGGCCGCCGGGCGGCATCCGCTGTTCGACGAGCCGGACGGTTCTTACCATGGCTTGCGCTGGGGGCACGATCTGCCGGAGGCGCTCGCACCGCTGGCCTACATCCTGCGGATGCGCACCGGGCCGCTGCGGAATCTCGGCGCCTGCATCTCGCCCGACAATTCGTGGCAGGCGCTGCAAGGCATCGAGACGCTGCCGCTGCGCATGGAGCGGCATTGCGAGAACTCGCTCGCGGTCGCGAAATATCTGCAAGGCCACGTGGATGTGGAATGGGTGCGCTATCCGGGCCTGCCGGGCGATTCGCAGGAGCACCTGAACGGCAAATACCTGCGCGGAAAAGGCGGCTCGATGGTTGTCTTCGGCATCCGCGGCGGCGCGGAGGCGGGCGCGAAATTCATCGATTCGCTCAAGCTCTTCAAACACGTGGCGAACGTCGGCGACGCCCGTTCGCTGGCCATTCACCCGGCCACTACGACGCACTCGCAGCTCGACGCCGCCTCGCTGCTGGCCGGGGGAATCCCGCCGGAACTCGTGCGGCTGTCGGTAGGCATCGAGCACATTGATGACATCGTTGCGGATCTGGAGCAGGCGATTTCCGCCGCGGTTTCCTGAAATTCGGTGGAGCGCGGGATACGGCCGGCTAAGTCACCGTGGGCAGAGCCGGCCCTTCTTCGTCCTCCGCGGAATCGGCGGTCGGAAATCTGCCTTTCTAACCGCGGATGGGGCGGATTGCGGGATAAAAGAAATAGTCAGGCAGCCACCGCAGGGAATTTGAACATCCCGGATTGTTCAAATCCATCGGTGGACCTTAATCCGTCGCCTGCGGTTTCAAGCACCATTCCACCTTCGCAGTCCGCCTCATTATTCAACTTTCTGCTTTTGTAGAAATTATTACCCCCCGTGCGAACTTCCGCAGGTAGCTGCTTCTTTTGGTATGACTGTCCGTGACGTCGGATTTCCGTTCGAAACCTCACCGGAAGGAGAAATTGCAGGACGCGGGGTTGGGGTTGAAAATGCGAGTGAACATACAAATCGGTGGAGTTGGCGGCGGTTCCCTACCCGCCTTTTTGCGGGCTTCTTCGATTCGCCGGGGCGGGCCCGGGAGAAAATCGCGATAGGACCTGACAAGTGAGGCGGGTCGAGGCGAATGCAAGCAGCCAAACCGGCAGGGCAATGGCAAACCACACGAGGCGAAGCTGCCACAGCGTTGCGGATCCGATCAGATGCCCGTGCGATTCTCCGCCGAATCCCTGATCCAGAACCCACTGCCCGAAGGGAATGAACGGGAACCAGTCCACAAGTCGATCGACGCTGACATAGCTCTTCTCATAGGTGAGTGAGAGAAAAGCGTAGTGTCCAAGACAGCCCCACAGGAGCAGGAAACCATTGAAGAAAACGTATGCACGAAAGAAGGCTTGGAAGGTCATCTTTTTCACACGGATGGCAACCAGGTAAAAAAGCGGGGCGGCGAGGACCGCACAAATGAACTGAATGAATCCGACCCAGATAAGATAAATTCGCGTCTCAAACAGGAATGAGTCCATAAGTTCTCGATCTGGTGGATTGTTTCATCGTTCACCTTCAGCTCGAGGCGCTCCTACGAACGAGGACGAGTGCTGAATGCGGGAATGGAATTCTCCAAAGAACATAACCCGTTCGACTTCCATCGGCGATATCCCAGCGCACAGGGGCATGAGCGTCAAAAGATTTTCCGGCGACCTTTCAGGCCGCGATTGTACCGATGATGATTCCCGGCCCTGAAGGGCCGGGCTTTGTTCCATCGGGCTTTCAGCCCGGAATCCGGACCTTAAGAATTTCCGGCCCTGAAGGTCCGGGCTTCGTTTCGTCAGGCCTTCAAGCCGAGATGACGGATTTGGGTTTATTCGATCCATCGGGCTTTTAGCCTGTGATGTACTGCCGGGCCCCAATTTTTGTCAGCAGCACGATTTGTTTCATTTGTTCAAGAGCTACTACGCGGCCCGAATTCGCTTTTCACCCGCTACCGGCGATGAATCGCCGGGCTACGGGCAGTTGCAGTTGACGCGGCATGGATCCTCATACTTCCCGCTCGCTTTCTCGCGATTATGATCCTCGACGGGATAAAGATTTCCGCGCGATAACGGCGCATCCACCGATGTTTCCATGGCTGGCATCCGTCGGGTCGCGCGGGCTTCTCATGTTGCCATTTTCCGATGGTGTCGCCGCGCTCAACGACCGACTGCGGGCTGCGAATCTTCCGGATTCAAGGCAACAGCTTCTCGACTTCGACATGAATGAGTTTGTGGCACTGTGAGATTGCATGGGCGCAAAAACGCCGGGCCTCCGCGGTTTACTGCGGATGGTCCGGCGTGTTGAGTGGTTGGTCGCGTGATTTCCGCGGATGATTATTTCGCAGCTTTGAGGACGTGGTCCTTGGTCATGCCGAGTTCCTTCATCACCACGTCGCCCGGGGCGCTGAGCCCGAAGCGGTCGATACCGAGAGCCTTGCCTTCGGTGCCGACGTATTTCCACCAGAGGCCGGTGACGCCGGCTTCGATGGAGATCCGGTGGGTGCAGGATTTGGGTAGGACGCTTTCGCGGTAGTCTGCGCTTTGGCGGTCGAAGCGCTCGAAGCAGGGCATCGAGACGACGCGGACGCCATCGCCCATTTCCGCGGCGG
This sequence comes from Verrucomicrobiales bacterium, assembly GCA_038235225.1. Classification (GTDB taxonomy): domain Bacteria; phylum Verrucomicrobiota; class Verrucomicrobiia; order Verrucomicrobiales; family Akkermansiaceae; genus Luteolibacter. The sequence continues at coordinate 33,893 of JBBSUD010000011.1, read as the reverse complement.
CGGCCATGGCGTGCTGGAGTTCGGAACCGGTGCCGAGAAGGATGGTTTTCAGCGCGCCTTTTTCCTTTTGGACGATGTATCCGCCGCGCAGGACGCCATCGCGGCGCTCGTCCACGGAGACGCTGTTCATGAGCGGGATGGCCTGGCGGGTGAGAATGAGGGCGGTCGGGCCATCGGCGCGGGTCATGGCGGCGACCCAGGCGCCGGCGGTTTCCTCGGCATCGCCGGGGCGGATGACGTCGAGATTCGGGATGACGCGGAGACCGCTGACGGTTTCGACCGGCTGGTGGGTCGGGCCGTCCTCGCCGACGCCGACGGAATCGTGGGTGAAAATGTAGGTGACGGGCAGGCGCGAGAGGGCGGCGAGGCGGATCGAGCCGCGCATGTAGTCGGCGAAGACCAGGAAGGTGGCTCCGCTGGCGCGGAAAATCCCGTCGTAGGCGATGCCATTGCAGATGGCGCCCATGCCGTGCTCGCGGATGCCGAACCAAATGTTCCGGCCTAGCGGATTTCCCGTGGCGAAGTCGCCGTCGTCCTTCAGGTAGTTCTTCGTGGAGCCGAAGAGGTCGGCGCTGCCGGTGAGGAGCTGCGGGATTTCCTTGGCGATGGCGTTGATGATGGTGCCGCCGGCGGAACGGGTGGCGTCCTTGTAGTCCTCTTTGAATTTCGGGATGCGGTCGGCGAGGTCGGACGGCGTGGCATGGGCGACGCCGTCGGTGAGTTCGGTGGCGAGTTCGGGATTCACCTTTGCCCAGGCGTCGTAAGTTTTCTGCCATTTCCCGAAGACCTCGACGGAGGCCTTCTTCTTTTCCGCAAAAAATTCGGTGGTCTGCTTGGAGACGTAGAAATGCTCGCCGGCGGGCAGGCCGAGGCCGGCGCGGGCGGAATCGACGAATTTCGCGCCGCCCTCGCCGTGGCCTTTGGCGGTGCCGGAAACCTCCGGGATGCCTTTCGCGATCAGCGTTTTGGCGATGATGACTTTCGGGCGGCCATTTTTCGCGGCCTTCGCGGTGGCGAGCGCTTCGGCGATGGCGGCAATGTCGTGGCCGTCGATGGTGAGCACGTCCCAGCACTGGGAGGCGAAATATTTCGCGGCGTCCTCGCCCTGCGTGATTTCCGCCATGGCGTCGAGGGTGACGTCGTTCGAATCGTAAATGAGGATGAGGTTATCGAGGCCGAAGTGGCCGGCGAAGGCGATGGATTCCTTGGCAACGCCTTCCTGGAGACAGCCATCGCCGTGGATGCAGACGATGTGCTGGTCGAAAATCGTGTGCTCGGCGGTGTTGAATTTCGCCGCGGCGCGCTTGCCGGAAAGGGCGAAGCCGACGGCATTTCCGATGCCCTGGCCGAGCGGGCCGGTGGTGGCCTCGACGCCGGGAGTCTCGAAGGATTCCGGGTGGCCGGGGGTGCCGGAGTGGAGCTGGCGGAAATTTTTGATGGCGTCGAGGCTGAGTGGGTAGCCGGACATGTGGAGCCACGAGTAGAGGAAGATCGAGCCATGGCCGGCGGAGAGGATGAAGCGGTCTCGGTTGAGCCATTTCGGCGCGTCAGGATTGTAGCGGAGCGCTTCTCCGAAGAGGACGGCGCCGATTTCGGCACAGCCGAGCGGCAGCCCGAGGTGGCCGGAATTGCAGGCATGGACGGCATCCATGGCGAGGCCACGGGCTTCATTCGCGGCTTGGGCGAGCAGGGAGGTATTCATAAAATGGGAGTCCGCGGTTTCTGGGCGGAAGCCGCGAACCGTAGGGGACGGGGTCCGGTTGACAAGCCGCCATTCGGGGGATGCCGGAGCGGATTTCGGGTTGGGGAAATCCTGCCGACCCCGCAATTGTGACCCAAGCGCGGCTAGTTCTGGAAGCGGAGGGCGGCGGTGGAAATCTTCCGGCTCAGCGACTGCCAAGCCTCAGGAAACGCTTTTCCGGCGGCAGCGGGACGTCGATCCGCAGGCGGGTGGCGGAAATGGGCGAGACATTTCCGGGGCCGAGCGGCAATGGCCCGAGATCGAGCGGGATTTTGATCGAGCCGCCGGCGATTTCGGGCTGGCTGGGGATTGCCGGGATTTCCAGCACGTCTTCGGGGCGATAGAGGCCGGCTGCCCCGATTTTCTGGAAAAACGAGGCGACAAGGGCGGGCTGGGGGCTGTTCCAGAGAAAACCGAAGGGCGCTAGCTTGGCTTCGGCGGCGTCGTTGAGGCCGTCGCCATCGGTGTCGTCAGCCGGCGAGACGACGATGCCAGAAAGATTGATCGTGAAAATCGTGCGGTCGGGATCGTTGGTCGTGAGGGTGAACTGGCCATTGATCTGGCCGGTTAGCGCCGTGGACAGCGTTACTTGGATCGTGCCGTCGGCCAGCGCGGGGACGGCTGCCGGAACTTGAACCGTGAAGCCGGCCACCGTCCCAGCAGTGAACGTGAGCGTGGCGGCGCCGTTGTTGCGGACCTGGATTTCAAAGGGCTGCGCTTCTCCGAGAATTCCGATCGGAAGACTCCAGTAGCCTTGGTTCTGCTGGCTCGGAATGGCCGACCCATTTTGGTAAATGACAAATTTCGCCTTTGGCTCGAACGCCCCGGTGATTTCGATGGGTTCCTCGCTGCTGGAAATGCCGGTCACGCCAAGCTGTCCGGCGTAGCTGGCTCCCCAGCCCCAGATCGAGCCGTCCGAGCGGGTTGCGAGGAAATGGTTTCCGCCGGCAGCGATGTCCGTCCAATTTCCGGCCGTGCCGATGCGGGCAGGCGTCCCTTGGCCGTCGCGCCATGTCCAGAGCGAGCCGTCGGTCTTGAGCGCGACGATTTTGTCATCGTTGCCGCAGATTTTCCGCCAAGTGGTGTCCGTGCCGATTTTCACCGGAACTTGGGCAGACGTGCTGTTAGCGCCATCGCCGTAGCGGCCGGAGTTGTCGCCCCAGGCCCAGCGGCTGCCGTCGGCCTGGATGCCGAAGCTGGTGTAGCCGGCCGTCGCGGTGGAAATCCAGGTTGTTGCCGACCCGACTTGGACCGGTTCGGTCCGGGCGGTCGTGGTGCCGTCGCCGAGGTTGCCGTGGCCATTGGTGCCCCACGCCCAGAGCGTGCCGTCGGTGCGGATCGCCAGATTGTACCGGGTGCCGGAAACCGATTTCCAATTCGAGGCCGTGCCGCTCCGCACCGGGTCGCTCGAATTGAAAACAGTCGTATTCCCGACGTAGAAATTCCCCCAACCCCAGAGCGTGCCGTCGGTCCGCACGGCAAAGGAATACCCGTCATGCCCGGCCAGCGCCTGCCAGTCGGTTGCCGTGCCGAGCCGGGCTGGAGCGCGGGAATCCCAAGTCCACAGCGCGCCATCCGCATCAATGCCCGCGCTGCCGCCGGAGATGCTGCCGAGCGCCGTCCAAGTCCGGCCGACGGCCAGAACCCGCGCGCCCGGACCGGCCAGCCAGAGGTTTCCGTCATCGCGGGCAATTAGGGAGACATCGCCCCCGGCGGCGATCAGCGGCGCGCCATCGGCCGGGGCGGTCGCCAACGCAGCGGCTAGGAGGATTTTTGAAATCGATTTCATGGGTTGAGCGGTTCGAGGGAAAAGCGGAAAAAACCGCTGCCGGGTTGCATCGTCTGCGGGACGGAAAGGCGGCCGGCGGGGTCGATTTCCCACCCGCCCATCGGGACGTCGGAAAATCCTGTCAAGCCGCCGGAGCGCTGGAAACCGACCGTGATCGCCGCCGTGCCATCCGCCCCGCGCATGACGAGCGGCCGGCCCGGAGTTTGCGCTTGCAAGGCGGCTTGCAAGACGAATCCGGCGCGGGCGGTGTCGTCCTTGAACGCAGCGACCGATGCCGGTTCCGCCGTGTTCCAGTGGAATCCGAAGCTGGCCAGCTTCAGCTCCGCCGCGTCGCTGAAGCCGTCGCCATCGCCGTCCGTGTCGAAGGAAAGGACTTTGCCGGTCAGGTGGATGACGAAGGCGGATTCGTCCGCGTCGTTGGAATTGGTGGTCAAATCGCCGGTGAAATCGCCAGTGTCCGCAGCGGTCAGAACAGCGGAAAACGCGAGCGATTCCGACGGAGCGAGCGAGGCCGGCACAGTCACGGCCGCGGAGAATCCCGCCGCCGCCGAGATTCCGCCCACCGCCAGCGGCGACGAGCCGGTATTATAGAGTGTGACGGTCGCCGAAACCGGATCGCCTTGCGCGGTCACGGGGAAATCGCCGGTGAACTGGCCGTTCTGAATGCCGCTCGATTTCCACGCCACGGTGGTTTCCGGTCGCAGCGGAAATGTGGCGGCGGCCGGCGCGGCGCGCATGACGGGCGTCGTTTCGCCGAGTTGGAATCCGGAATTCGCACCCCAAAGCCAGATCGCGCCATTGCGGACGCCGCCGGAATTGGAAGGGCCGGCATCGATGGCCGTCCAATCCGTCGCCGTGCCGACGCGGACCGGCGCGTTCCGGTTCGTGGCATCGCCAAGCCCGAGTTGACCGGAATTATTCAAGCCCCACGCCCACAGCGAGCCGTCCGTTTTCAGCGCCAGCGAGTGAGACGCGGCGACGCTCACGGCGAGCCAGTTCGTGCCCGTGCCGATGCGGATCGGCGTGCTTTTCGCGACATACGTGCCATCGCCGAGCTGGCCGAACTGGTTATCGCCCCACGTCCACAGCGAGCCATCCGTCCGGATCCCTAGGCTGTGCGCCCCGCCCGCGCTCACGGATTTCCAATCGGTAAAAGCGCCGATTTGGACCGGAGCGCTGCGCAGCACCGCGGAGCCGTCGCCGAGTTGCTTGTATTTATTTTCTCCCCACGCCCAGAGAGTTCCGCCGGTCTTGATCGCCAGCGCGTGGAAATTCCCCGCCGAGATGGATTTCCAATCGCTGCCCGTGCCGATCTGGCCGGGTGTGGCGCGATTCCCGAATTGCGAACCTGATCCAAGCTCTCCGGAATTCGTCACGCCCCACGACCACAGTGTCCCGTCCGATTTCACCCCGACCGTAAAGCGCCCGCCCATCCCGATTTCCGCCCAGCCGCCGCCGAGCGAAATCAGCTCCGAGAAATCCGCGCCGCCGCCCGTCCCTAGCTGCTTGTAAACCGGATTCCCGCAGCCCCAGAGCGAGCCATCCGGCTTGCGCGCGATGGTCACCTGCCCGGCCGACCAGACCCGGTCGAACCCCGCCGCGCCCGGCACCGGGCAAAACAATTCGCGCTGCCAGTTGTCGCCCGTGCCAAGCTGGCCGGCGTCGTTCGGTCCCGCCGCGCGGAGGGTTCCATCGGATTTCAAAATCATCGTGTGACCGTCCACCGCGACGCCGTCCGCCGCCGCCGGGACGACCGCGGCCAGCAGTGCGAGCAAGGCGGCGGAAAGCGCCGGAACAGCGTTTTTGAATTGCATGGTCATTTGCTAGCAGGCCGCCGGCCCGCGACCAGCGATTCCTACTACAACGGTTTGGACACGGCAGCGCGGTCCGAAAAAGCACGAATTTCATCGTTCCGGAGGCGCAGCGGAATGGTCCGCGTCTTGATGCCTCGGGGCGCTGTCGCGGCGATCCGCACGAGCGGATAATCCACCCAAAAACTTCTTGCAACGGCTCCGCCGGTGAGTTCTCTTTCGCCCGCCGCGACAAACGACCCGTTCGTCTATCGGTTAGGACTCCAGGTTTTCATCCTGGCAAGAAGGGTTCGACTCCCTTACGGGTCGCCATCTTTCTTTTTCGCCTCCGCCTCCGCGGGGGCTTTTTCGTTTTTGGAAATCCACTGCCAAGTGACCGCCCCACAGAAAGCCGAATCCATCCGCAGCCGGAAAGGCGGCCCGCCCATCGCCGCGCTGACGGCCTACGATTACCCGACCGCCCGGCTGCTGGACGAGGCCGGCACGGACGTTTTGCTGGTTGGCGATTCGCTGGGCATGGTCGTCCTCGGATTTCCCGACACCACGCACGTCACGCTCGACCACATGCTCCACCACGTCGCCGCGGTCTGCCGCGCCAGACCGCGGGCGCTCGTCGTCGGCGATTTGCCGATCCACAGCTACGACACGCCGGAAATGGCGCTGGCCACCGCGCGCCGCCTCGTGCAAGCCGGCGCGGAGGCGGTGAAACTCGAAGGCGGCGTCGGCCAGGCCGGCAAAATCCGGGCGATTACGGACGCCGGGATTCCCGTGATGGGCCACCTCGGCATGCTGCCCCAGCGCGTGGTCGCGGAAGGCGGCTACAAGAAAAAAGGCCGCACGCCGGAGCAAATCGAGGCGCTGCGCGAGGGCGCGCTGGCGATCCAGGATGCCGGGGTATTCGCGATCGTGCTTGAATCCGTGGTGCCCGCCGCGGCGCGGACGCTGACCGATTTGCTGGCGGTGCCGACCATCGGAATCGGCTGCGGAACCGGGAATTGCGATGGCGAAGTGGCCGTGGTGACGGATTTGCTGGGTTCGTTTCCGTGGTTCGTCCCGCCCTTCGCCACGCCGGAAGCGGACCTCGCGGCGATCACCCGCGACGCCGTCGCGAAATTCATTTCCCGAGTCCAGGCGTGAGCGATTCCTTTTTGCTCTACGTCCACATTCCGTTCTGCCACCGGGTTTGTCCGTATTGCTCATTCTATAAGCACACGCCCGGCGCGACGCCGATCGGCACCTTCATTGATGCTCTCACCGCGGAGGCGGCGGCGCGGATTTCCAGCCAGCCGCGGACGCTTTATCTTGGTGGGGGAACGCCGAGCATGTTGTCGCCGACGCACCTCGGGCGCTTGTTCGAGGGGCTGCGCCGGCAGGTCGATTTCTCCCGGCTCGACGAGGTGACGATGGAGGCAAATCCGGCCACGTTCGACGCGGCGAAGGCCCGGATTTTCGCGGAACTCGGGGTGACGCGCGTCTCGCTCGGGATCCAGTCGTTCGCGCCGCATGTCTTGGAAACGCTGGGCCGCGAGCACAGCCCGGACGAGGCGGCGGAGGCGGTCGGCATCCTGCGCGAGGCGGGGATTTCCTCGATCAACATCGACCTGATGTTCTCAATTCCGGGCCAGTCGAAAGCCGATTGGGAGGAAACGCTCCGCCGTGCCGCCAGCCTCGGGCCGGACCACATTTCGGCCTACAATCTGACCTACGAGGAGGACACGGCGTTTTTCGAATCGCTCCGCCGCGGCGAAATGCGGACGAACGAGGACCACGACGCGGAGCATTTCCACCTCGCCGACGATTTCCTGACCGCCGCCGGATTCGACCATTACGAAACCTCGAACTACGCCCGGCCCGGCCACCATTCCTCGCACAACCGTGGCTATTGGCGGGGCGAGGATTACCTCGGACTCGGCCCTTCGGCGGTTTCGACGATCGACGGAACCCGTTGGAAAAACGTGGCCGATACCGCCCGCTACGTGGCGCAGGTGAAAGCAGTCGGGCACGCGATGGTGGAATCGGAGATCCTGGATGACGAAGCCCGGCGGCTGGAGCGGATCGCGCTCGGGCTGCGGACGAAGGAGGGAATTTCGCTGGATTTGCTGGATGCCGGGGCGAGGCGGCGGGCCGCTCATTTCGCGGAGGAGGGCTTGGCTCGGGTGGAAAACGGGCGGCTGGTGCTGATCCACCATGGGCGGGCGCTGGTGGATCCGATTGTCGCGGATCTGGTGTGAGAGGTCTTACGGACCGCGAGAATTATCTCGCGAGCTTGCTCCTGAGCCCACGACGCGGCGCTGGATTCTCGGGAGAGAAATTTCGCGGTTGGTGAGAGGGCTTCAGCAGTTTGGTTCGGATTTCCAAACTACCGCCAACCACCATATCTGGCGGCACTCTCCAGCTTCACCCACCACATCGTGTGCAGGGACACATTCGCGCATTGCCGGCCGGCCGATTTCCTGCCTAGTTCTCCCCAGCCCGCCACCCCATCCCATGTATCTCAAAACGCTCGATATCCACGGTTTCAAATCCTTCGCCGACAAGACGACTTTCGAGTTTGCAAAGGGCGTGACCGGCATCGTCGGCCCGAACGGTTGCGGGAAATCCAATGTGGTGGACGCGATCCGCTGGGTGCTCGGCGAGACATCGGCGAAGGCGCTGCGCGGCGGCGAAATGGCGGACGTCATTTTCAACGGCACCGAGAAACGCAAGCCGCTCGGCATGGCCGAAGTGACGCTGACCATGGGCGATTGCGAGCAGGCGCTGAAGGTCGATTTCAACGAGGTTTCGCTGACCCGGCGGGTTTTCCGCGACGGCCGCTCGGAATACCGGATCAATGGAACCCTTTGCAGGCTCAAGGACATCCACGATCTGCTGATGGACACAGGCATCGGCCGGACCGCCTACTCGATCATGGCGCAGGGCCAGATCGACCAGATTTTGTCGTCGAAACCGGAGGAGCGCCGCGCGGTATTCGAGGAGGCGGCGGGCATCACGAAATTCAAGCGGGAGAAAAAAGAGGCGCTGCGGAAACTGGAGTTCACCGAGGCGAATTTGCTGCGCGTTTCCGACGTGCTCGCCGAGCAGGAGCGACGGATGAATTCCCTCCGCCGCCAAGTCGCGAAAGCCCGCCGCTACCAAGCGCTCGCCGCCGACACGCGCGTGCTCGACACGCATTTGAGCCATCGGAAATTTGTCCAGCTCACCGCCGAGCGCGACGAGTTGGTCGTTTCCATCCGCGGCCTCGAAGTGCGCGACACTGAGCTGGAAATGCAGCTTCCGGCCAAGGAGGAAGCGGTCAAGGACGCCCGCTCCGAGGCCCGCACCTTCGAGGGCGAACTGGCCGAATTCCGCCAGCGCCTCAACGAGCATCGGAACGCGCTGACCTCGGCGTCCGGCCGCATGGCGTTCAATGACGAGCGCCGGTCGGAGCTGGAAAGCCGCATCCGCCAGAACCACGAGGACATCGCCGAGACGCGCGAAAAGCTCGCCCGTCATGAGTTCGAATTCACCGCCGCCAACGAGTCGCTCGACCAGCTCAGCCGGATCATCGCGGAAAAGGAAATCCAGCTCGCCGACCAGGAAACCCGGACGCAGGGCACGCGCGACGAGCGGGAGCGGATCGAGGCCGCGCTGCGCGAAACCCGCGGCGAGGCGAACCGCGCCCAGACCATCATCGCCAGCACGCAGGCGAAGATCGAAAGCGCGCTTTCCCAGCTCGAAGGCAGCCGTCACCGCGCCCGCCAGCTCGCCGATGAGGAACAGCGGCTCACGTTGGAAATGGAGGAATGCCGCGCCGAGCAGGCCAGGATTTCCTCCGAAGTCGAAGCCACCGGCGCGATGCTCGGCGAGCTGGAGGAAACATTCCAAGTAGCCGAGCGGAATTTCCAGCACACCCGCGGCGATCTCGATGCGGCGCGCGCCGCGGCTGTGGATTCCAACAAAATCCTCGCACAGCGGTCCGCGCGTTTCGACGCCGTCCGCCAGCTCGTTGAAAGCGGCGAGGGCTTCGAAAAGGGCACGCAAAATGTCCTCAAAGGCCTTGGCAAGCCGGATGAATTCAAGCCCGGAATCCATGGCGTGCTCGCCAGTTTCATCGAAGCGGAAAACTCGTGCGCCCGGGCGATCGAAGCGGCGCTGGGGAATCATTTACAAGCCGTTCTGGTGCGGGACCAAGCCGTCGCGGAGGCGGTCATTTCCCGCCTCACCGAGAAGCAGCTCGGCGTCGCCGCCGTCATCCCGGAAACCTTCGTCGGCCACTCGAACGGCACTCAAATGGAAGCTCTGCCCGAAGGCGCGACCGCCTGGGCGCTCGACCGCGTGAAGTCGGACAAGCGGATTTCCAACGTCGTCGAGAAGTTGTTGGAAAACGTCCTCATCGTCCCAAACCAAGCGACCGCGCTGCGTCTGCGCGGGGGAAATCCGGATGTCACTTTCGTCACGCTGGCGGGAGTTATTTTGACCGGCGAAGGCATCCTTCGCGGCGGTGCCGGCAAGGAAGACAGCGGCTCGGTGCTTGAGCTTCAGAACGAATCCCGCGCCCTCGCCGCCGAGGTCGAGGCGCTCGCCACAGCCGACGAAGCGGCCCGGAACCGGGTGAAGGAACTCGAATCCCGGCTCGAGCAACTGCGCGAGGAAGTCGAGGTTTCCCGCGAGCGGCTGCAGCGGCAAAAGGTCGATCTTTCCACGCTTCAGGGTCAGCTCAGCCTCGCCAGCCGCGAGGTGGAAAACCACGAAACCAAGCTGGAAAACGTGAAATGGGAACGCGGCGAACTCGACCAGCGCGAGGAAGCCGCCACCGCCGGCCGCGAGCATTTGGAAAGCGAACTGGCGTCCGCCCGCGAGCGCCTCGAATCGCTCGAAGATGAAGGCCGCCGGCTGCAATCCGAGTCGGAATCCGTGGTCCGCCGCGAGCAGGACATCGTGCAATCGCTCAATGAGTTGCGCACCGAACTCGCCGTCGAGCGCCGCGCCAAGCAGTCCGCCGAGGAACAGCAGCAGCCGATGGAAGCCCGCCTTTCCGAGCTCCGCGAGCTCGCCATCCGCCGCGAAACCGAGATCGGTGCCTTCGACCAGCGCATCGAAACCGCCCACGCCGAAAACGCCCGACTCGCCGAGGAATGCGAAACCCACCGCTGCGAGGTCGAGGACCTGCAGGTGGAAATCAATTCCCGCGCCGCCGGCCGCACCGCCCTGCTGGAAGCCATCGAAACCGCGGAAGCCCGCCTCGCCGCGGTCCGTCGCGATCACGCCAAAGTCAGCGAGCAAAAAGGCCGCGAGGAAGTCGCTTCCACCAAGCTCGACCTCCGCATCGAAAGCATTTCCACCACCATCCTGGAGCGCCACCAGATCGAACTCGCCACCTTCGAGCCGGACGCCCACGCGTTGCTCTCCAGCATCGCGTCGCAAAAAGCGATGCAGTCCCGCGGACGCCAGTCGCTCGTCACCAGTGAAAGTTCCGAGGACGGAGAGGACGAGGAAATGCCGACCGTCGTGGTGGACGGCACCGCCGCGGAACTCCCCGGCGAGATGACCGGTGAGCCGGACTGGGATTTCGTGGAATCCATCGTCGCCGATATCAAACGCCGGCTCGATGCCATGGGGCCGGTCAATCTCGACGCCATCGAGGAATTCGAAGAACTCGAAGAGCGTTTCAATTTCCTCAAAGGCCAGCACGACGACCTCGTGAACTCGAAAACCGAGCTGCTCGAAGTCATCGACCGAATCAATACCGAGACCCAGCGCCTTTTCTCAGAAACCTTCGCCCAAGTGCGAATCAACTTCCGCGACATGTTCAAGGAACTCTTCGGCGAAAAGGGCGAGGCCGATCTCACCCTCCTCGACGAAAGCGATCCGCTCGAATCCGGCATCGAAGTCATCGCCAAACCGCCTGGCAAAAAACTCCAGTCCATCACGCTTCTATCCGGCGGCGAGCGCTCGATGACCGCCGTCGCCCTGCTGTTCTCGATTTACATGATCAAGCCCAGCCCGTTCTGCGTGCTCGACGAGCTCGACGCCCCGCTCGACGAGTCGAACATCAACCGCTTCGTCAAGGTGCTCGACCGCTTCATCGACCGCTCGCAGTTCATCATCGTCACCCACTCGAAGCGCACCATGGCCCGCGCCGATGTCATGTATGGCGTGACCATGGAGGAATTCGGCGTCTCCAAACCCGTCGGCATGCGCCTCACCGCCGACGACGGAGCAGGCAATACGAGGACCGAAGCCAAAAGCGCCGCGCAGAAGGCCGCGCTACGGCTGGATGCTTGAAGGCGTTTCCCGATCCTCTCGCGTGCTGATTCGCAGTCTGCAAGCGTGACGGAAGAGTGCGCTGGCCGGATCGCCGGGGATTCGTTTTGACCGAAGAAGCGCGGAAGATTTTCGGCCCTCGCCACGACAGCTCTCTGTCCCGACTCATCCGCGTCCATCCCTTCCATCTCCGGGTGAAAAATCCAAATTCCTCCGCTTTCCGGCAGGAAAAAAGCCCTTTACAAGCCGGGGTCGCCCGGTAGTTTTCGCGCCCCGGCGGCGTCCGTCGCATTTCCATTTCACCATTTATCCAGCCATGAAAGTTCTTTCCTCACTCGCCTCCGCGAAACGCCGCCACGCAGATTGCCAAGTCGTGAAGCGCAAGGGCACGGTCTATGTGATCTGCAAATCGAATCCCAAGTTCAAGGCCCGCCAAGGCGCGACCGCCGGCACCCGCCTCTCGAAGAAGGGCCTCTGAGGCCCCCTTCCGGGAAACCGAAACTCTCCAAAAGCGGCCCGCGGGCCGCTTTTTTCATGCCCGCGCGGCTAGCTTGTCGAGCACCCGCCCGGCAGCGATAAGGCCGAAGCTGGCGATGAGGTGGGTGGCGGTGCCAAAGCCTGACGCGCAGTTCAGCCGCTGGGAAATTTCCTCCGGCCGGTCACGCGTCACGCTGCCGTCGCAGCCGGAATACCACGGCGGCTCGTCGGTATAGACGGCATCGATCCCGAAGGGTTCCGGCTCCTGGTGGCGCGGGGTTTTGGGAAATCCGTGGTCGTTGCGCAGCCCGCGCCGGAGCTGGAGCAGCAGCGGATCCATGCCGCTGTAGGCGAGATCCGTCACGCGGATGCGCGTAGGATCGCGCCTGCCACCCGCGCCGCCGCAGGTGACGGCGTAAATCCCGCGCCGGTGGCACTCGGCGGCGAGCAGTGACTTGTGCCGGGCGTAATCGATCGCATCGATGACGGCGTCGAAGCCATGGTCGAGGATTTCCGCGGCGGATTTCTCGTTGAAGAATTTCGGCACGACGCGGACCTCGCAGGCCGGATGGATGGCGAGCGCGCGGTCGGCCATGGCCTCGGTTTTCTGGCGACCAATCTGGCCGTCCATGGCGTGGAGTTGGCGGTTGACGTTGGTGATGCAGATTTCGTCCAAATCGACCAGCGTCAGATGGCCGATGCCCGAGCGGGCGAGCGATTCCACCGCCCAGGACCCGACGCCGCCCACGCCAATGACCGCGACACGCGCCACGAGAAACCGGTCCAGCGCGGCCTGCCCGTAAAGCCGCGCGATGCCGCCAAAACGGTGAGAAAGCGAGTCGATGCCGGTCACGCGCGGAAGCTGCGGGCGGCATTGGCGCGAGTCAACCGCGCGGGAAATCCCATTGCGGCTGGCGCGCCGCCGGGTTCCAATCGCAGCGAGACATGCCGCCGAATCCCCTGCTCAAGTTCTTCCCCGCCGCGTCCGCTGTGGCCGCCCATTTCTCCGAAGGTGCGCCGGTTCGCGTGCCGGCGGTGACGGAGGCCGGGTTTTCCATCGCAGTGCAAATGTGGTCCCTGAAGGAATTCACGCTGTTCGAGGCGATCGGCATGGCTGCAGCGGCCGGCGCGGCGGGCGTGGAATTCTACCCGGGCCAAAAGCTGGGACGTGGGCATGGAAATGTGGTATTCGGCCCGGAGATGACCCGGCGGGAAATCGACATGGTTCGCGCCCGCCTCGATGGATGCGGCGTTGTCGGCGTAAACTTTGGCGTGGTGGAAATCCCGAACGATGAGGCCGCGGCCCGCCGGATTTTCGATCTCGCCCGCGGGTTCCAGCTCTACGGAATTACGACGGAATCGGCGGGATCGGTCGATCTGCTGGAAAAGCTGGCGGCGGAATACGACCTGAAAGTCTGTTTCCACAATCACCCGAAACCGACGGCGCTATGGCATCCCGAAACCGTCTGGAAGCTGGTTGACGGCCGTCATGAAAACCTCGGATTTTGCGCGGACGTCGGCCATTGGGCGAGTTCCGGGCTGGATGCGCTGGAAACGGCGGAGCGCATCGCCCCGCGGATTCGCTCGTTCCATTTCAAAGACCGGGAATTCCCGACGGAGTGGAGCCACGACCGCCCGTTCGGGACCGGCGCGCTGAATTTGCCGGCGATCCTCGATGCGGCGCTCGCCGCCGGATTCGCCGGGAACGTGAGCATCGAATATGAGCACAACTGGAAATCCAACCTCTTGGAGATCGCGCAGTGTGCCGGCTGGCTGAGATCTCACGCTGCGCGGGGCCCTGAGAAGCCGGGTTGACCACGCTATTTCTCCCAGATCCGGGTGCGCAGGGCTTCGGCGGCGGCGCGGGCTTCGGCCTCCTTTTTGCTCTTCCCCTTGCCGGTCGCGAGGATGAGTCCCTGCCAGGAGACCTCGCATTGGAAAACCCGGCGGTGATCCGGTCCGCTCTCTCCCACAACCCGGTAGGCCGGTGCCTGAGGGTGAATCGCTTGCAGGAATTCCTGGAGTTCGCCTTTTGGATTCCGCTCCTCCGGGCTGGTGATCATGTTGCCGATTTCCGCCTCGAACAGCCGCAGGATCAGTTCGCGGGCCTTGTCCGGGCCGGAATCCAGATAGACCGCGCCGATGAGCGATTCGAAGGCGTCCGCGAGCGTGGAGAGACGCCGCCGGCCGCCGGTGGCTTCCTCGCCTTTGCCCAGCAAAACGTAGTCGCCGAGGTGGATTGCCATGGCAAAGCGGGCGAGCGCGCGGCGGGAGACGACGCGGCTGCGGAGCTTGGTCAGCCGGCCTTCGGTGAAATCCGGGAACATCCGGAAAAGCTCCTCGGTCACGATGAGCTGGAGCACGGCATCGCCGAGAAATTCAAGGCGCTGGTTGTCGAAATGCGGCTTCTGCGATTCGTAAGCGAGGCTCGGATGGGTGAGCGCCTCCGCCAGCAGAAGCGAATTACGAAACTTGTAGTGAATCCGGCTTTCCAGCGGCTGCATCATTCAATCGACCTGTATTTCCCCCTCCCCCGTCCGAACCTCACAGGAGGATCCGATGGGAAAGATGGGGTGATCGACGGGACTCGAACCCGCAACAACCAGAATCACAATCTGGGGCTCTACCATTGAACTACGACCACCGTCTCACGCGGGCGCGATGGGTAAGGCAGGATCCCGGAATTGGGAAGGGGAAAATCGGCCGCAAGTTCTAACGGCCGCCCTTCGCCTGCTCATACGCGACGGGCGGGCTTTCGTCCCGATATGCCTCGCCCGCAGGCGTGAGCGAGCCGTCCTTGGCCACCAACGCGCGGGTGTCCCCCACCCAGTTATAGAAGGCGTATCGCTCGACGAACGGGGTTTCGTCCAGCATTTCGGTCATCGCGGCGACGGCGGCTTTCTGCTGTTTGGCGGTGGGAACGGGATCTTTGGTCCAGTTCGCGCCATTGTTCCACTCGGTAACCCAGAGCGGGCGTTTCACGCGTTCGTGGATTTGCTCAAGAAACCGGTGGAATTGGGCGGCCGCGCCTTTCGCGTCGTCCGGATTTCCGACGGAACGGTAGTAATGCACTGGCACGAAATCCACGCGGAGCCCGGTCGCGTCGGCCTTTTTCATGAAATCGTAGAGCCAGCCCAAGCCTCCATCCGAGACCGCGGGCGCCCCCAGCCGCAGGCCGGTATCGAGCAGCGCGGGCCAGGCGGCGATCGCTTCATCCGCGGTCATGTTCGCCTGGCCTTTTTGATCCGGCTCGTTGAATCCCAACAAGTGAGTCGCTCCCCGCGCCTTCCAGTCCTGATTGAGTCCCGGCCACTTGCGATTCTGACGGATGGGCACATACTCGTGATCCGGCGACGAGCTGGCATTGATGCTCCAGTTGTAATTCCACGCCACGCCGAGCTTCTGCCACGTATCGCCAGCGAAGCCCTTCTTCCCGGTCCACCGCCACGGAAAAATCCGGATGAAGCCAATGCCGCTATCGAGTCCCTTGGGGAGCGATTCGAGAACCAGATCGTGGTCCTGCGCCACCAGATTAACACTCGCGCCAGTGCCATCCGGCTTTTCCGCCAGCGTCGCCATGTAGCCGCGGCGGAGGACGAGCGAGCCGAGCGAGCCTTTCCAAGCGCCGAGTTTGGCCTCGCCGTAGGCGGTGAAGCATTGCAAATCCTCGGATTTCGCGCCAGGTCCGGCTTTCGCAATGAGCGTCATGGCGGGAAAATCCGGCGGCTGCGGAATGACCACCGCGCCTTGCCCGTACCGGACCACGCGGACGTTCGCACCGATTTCCGCCGGCTTTCCCGCGACGAGCATGCGGTCGAGAAACTGGGAAATCACCATCGATGGCAGGATTTTGTCGAAAATTAGCCAGCTTTCGGGAGAGGTGAACCGGACGATGCTTCCCGCCAGCGGATCGCCGTCCCCGCCAATGTGAAATTCCGTGCCGCGCTTCAGGTCGAGCACTTGGTCGGCGACCGTGTCCCGCGTGGTCACGTCGTAACCGGTTCGCGTGATGATCGGCGGCCCGGGAGCTTCCACGGCCGAAGGCTGGTCACCGGCCGCCAGCAATTTGAGATAGGTCTGGTCGCTCGGGCCGAAATTCGCGAGCGGCACCTCGAAGCTTTTGCCGTTCGGTCCTTTCAAGACGACGCCGCCCTTTCCGGAGGCGACGAAATCCGCTTCAAGCGGGTCCGGAATCCCAACAAACCGCCACTCCCTCGCGTCCAAAACTTCGGTTCCGCCTCCGAGCAGGGTCACGGCGGCCAGGATTTTCAGAGCTGGAATGTGGCGGACCGATGAGGGGCGGGATTTCATGAAGGGAAGTGGCGGAAAGGTTTTCGCGAGCATTCGCTTCATCCGCCGGTCGGACAAACGGAAAATCGGTGCCCGGTTTCCACGCTTGGCAGCCCCGCGGCGCCCGGCAATCCTGCGCCGCCCGTCCGCCGGGGCCGCACGAAACGATTTTCCCATGTCTCCCGAACAACAGCTCGCCCACCTCGCCGCCGGCGCCGCCAAGGTGCTTTCCGAAAAGGAACTGCTGGAAAAGCTCCGTCTCGGCCGCCCGCTGCGGGTGAAGCTCGGCGTCGATCCCACCGCGCCCGACCTCCACCTGGGACATACAGTCGCGCTCGAAAAGCTGCGCCAGTTTCAGGAAACCGGCCACCAAGCGGTGCTGCTCATCGGCGATTTCACCGCCACCATCGGCGATCCCTCCGGCCGCTCCGCCACCCGCCCGCCGCTGACCCGCGACGAAGTGCTGGCCAATGCCGAAACCTACACGGATCAGGCGTTCAAGATCCTCGACCGCGCTAAAACCGAGATTGTCTATAACGGCGACTGGTTCCGGAAAATGAACTACGAAGAAATCCTGCGGCTCAATTCCCGCGTCACTCTCCAGCAAATGCTTCAGCGCGAGGATTTCCGCAACCGCCTCGACGCCGGCCAGGAAATCCGCCTCCACGAGCTGCAATACCCGATCATGCAGGGCTGGGATTCCGTGGAAATCCGTGCCGATGTCGAGCTTGGCGGCACCGACCAGCTCTTCAACATCCTCGTAGGCCGAGACTTGCAAAAGGAGGAGGGCCAGCCACAACAGGTCGTCATCGTCATGCCGCTCCTCGAGGGCCTCGACGGCGTGCGGAAAATGTCGAAATCCTACGGCAACTACATCGGCGTCAACGACCCGCCGCAGGAAATGTTCGGCAAACTGATGAGCGTGTCCGACGAGCTGATGGACCGCTACTACCAGCTCCTGCTCGGCGAAACACGCGATTCCGCCGGCCATCCGATGGACGCCAAAAAATCGCTAGCCGCGAAAATCACCTCCCGCTACCATGGCGCGGATGCCGGCCCCGCGGCGCGCGCCGATTGGGAAACCAGGTTTTCCAAGAAGGATCTCGCCGCCGCGGAATTGCCGGAAATCGGGATTTCCTCGCTGCCCGCCGACCTCACCGTCCTCAGCCTGACCGCCCACACGTTCCGCACCGCCTTTGGCATGGAGAAATCCAATGGCGAGCTGCGCAAGCAGTTCATCATGAGCGGCTCCGTCCAACTCAATGGCGAAAAGCTCATCGATCCCGCCGCGCCCGTCGCGCCTCAGCCGGGCGACGTGCTCAAGCTTTCGAAAAAGCACGCGGTCCGCCTCATTTGAAAATCGCCAGTACCGGCCGGTGGTCGGACGCGTCGTTCCAACCCGACGTGTCAAGAATGTGGGAGGCGCTGAAATCGACCTCCTTGCGTAGCGCACGGCTGACCATGACGAAATCGAAGCGCGAATAGATGTCGTGAAGCGCCCAATAATGTGTCCACGCCGTCCCGGCTCCATCCTTGGCGGGGATGGCGGTTAGGTAGGTCGGGTCGTTGTATCTACCCGTCACCTGCTTGATTGCCGGAGTGGCGCGGGTGTCGTTGAAATCGCCGTAAACGATCAAACGGGCTGCCGGATCCTTCTTAAAAATACCGTCCACGTGCCGCCGGAGCAGCCGCGCCTCGTTCACGCGCATCGCTTCCTGATCGCCCAACTCGCTCTCCCGCTTCGACTTGAGATGGACTCCAAGGAATCGATAGGTCTGGCCGCGCCCTTCCACGGTGGCGTCGAGAATCCCGCGATTGATCGCGAACATTTTCCCGTTCAGCCGATACGTGGTTTCCGCGGGCTCGGCTGTCGCGACGATCGGAAACCGCGATAGCAGCCCCAGATGCCGCACCTCGTCGGAGCCGCCGGTGTAGCGCGAGTTCGGCAAATCCACTCCGGCAGCTTTCAGTTTTTCCTGGATTTCCGCCAAATCCGCCGCCGTTCCGATCTCACAAATGCCCACCACGTCGGGTGCCTGATCCGCCAGCATGGCGATGACCGCCTGCTTTTCGCTGTCCGGCTTGCCGGCGCCTTTGAGCGCCTTCCGGTTGACGTAGCGATCCATCGTCAGCCAGTTCTCGACGTTGTAGGTGACGAACCGCAGACCCGAATCGCCGGATTTCGCCTTGGCCGGCTTGGATTTCTCCGCAGGAATCGCAGGAGCCGCCGGCGCGGAAATCGTCTGGGATTTCGCGGGAGCGGTGCCCGGCGTATCCCAGTCCGGCGTCCGGTCCCGCTCGCAGCCGGCCGCTCCTACCGCGAGCAGGGCGCAAAAAAAGCCGCCGGAAATTCGCTGGGCGAATCCGGCGGCGAAAGCGTGCCACGCGCGGTAGCGCATGCCGTTCAGGACTCGCGGGGTTCCTTGTTCGGCACTTCCTTCACGCGGGTTTCGACCTCCGCGCGGGTGATTTCGCTCTCGAACTCCTCACGGGCCTTTTTGAATTCACCCATGCTCTTCCCGAGGCCGCGGGCAAGTTCAGGCAGTTTCTTCGCTCCGAAGAGCAGCAGGATCACGATGAAAATCATGACCATTTCAGGCATTCCGATGGGTCCCATAGTAGTAGTGCGGTTGTTGCGAGGAGAGTAGCGTCGCGGAAAGCTCACGCAACGTATTTACCAGCGTGAAACTTCCAGCCGGTGTCGGTCAGCGGCAGACCGGGCAGTGGTTGAGCTGGGTGAAAAAGTCGTTGCCCTTGTTGTCCACCAGAATGAAGGCGGGGAAATTCTCCACCGTGATCTTCCAGACCGCCTCCAT
This sequence comes from Verrucomicrobiales bacterium, assembly GCA_038235225.1. Taxonomy (GTDB): domain Bacteria; phylum Verrucomicrobiota; class Verrucomicrobiia; order Verrucomicrobiales; family Akkermansiaceae; genus Luteolibacter. The sequence goes on along the minus strand of JBBSUD010000011.1, from coordinate 14,726 downwards.
GCCCAGTTCGGGAAATGCGACGACCTCCTGCGAGCGGATGTGGTCCCGCGCCAGCAGCGCCGCCGGTCCGCCGGCCGAGCCGAGGTAGAAGCCGCCGTGCTTTTGGCAGGCGTCGGTCACTTGTTTCGAGCGGTTGCCCTTGGCGAGCATGACCATCGAGCCGCCATGGGATTGGAAGAGATCGACATAACCGTCCATCCGGCCGGCGGTGGTGGGCCCGAACGAACCGGACGGCATCCCCGGCGGCGTCTTGGCCGGACCGGCGTAGTAGATGGGAAAATCGCGGAAATAGCCGGGCAGTTCGCCGGACGTTTCCAGGATTTCCTTGATCTTGGCGTGAGCGATGTCGCGGGCGACGATGATCGTCCCGCTCAGGGAAAGCGCGGTAGTGACCGGGTATTTCGAGAGCGTTTTCAGCGTTTCCGCCATACCGAGGTCCAAGTCGATCGGGACGCCTTTGAATTTCCAGTCGCGGTATTTCTCCGGGATGAACCGTGACGGGTTCTTCTCCAGTTTCTCCAGAAAAATGCCGTCCCGCGTGATTTTCGCCTTCGCCTGCCGGTCTGCGGAACACGAAACGCCGATCCCGACCGGGCAAGACGCGCCGTGCCGCGGCAGCCGGACGACCCGCACATCGAGCGCGAAATATTTTCCGCCGAACTGCGCGCCGATGCCGATCCCCCGCGCCATTTCCAAGAGCTCGGCCTCCAGCTCCACGTCGCGAAACGCCCTGCCGTGCTCGTTTCCGGACGTCGGCAGCGCGTCGTAATACTTGGTGGAAGCCAGTTTTACGGTCTTCAAGCACGTCTCCGCCGAGGTCCCGCCGATGACGAAGGCGAGGTGATACGGCGGGCACGCCGCGGTGCCGAGCGAAGCCATTTTCTCCAGGCAAAACTCCCTCAGTCGCTTCGGATTGAGCAACGCCTTCGTTTCCTGATATAGGAATGTCTTGTTCGCCGAACCGCCGCCCTTGCTGACAAAGAGGAACTTGTAGGCATCCCCTTCAGTCGCGTAGAGGTCGATCTGGGCGGGAAGGTTGGTCTTGGTATTGACCTCGTCATACATCGTGACCGGTGCGGTCTGCGAGTAGCGGAGGTTTTCCTTGGTGTAGGTCTGGTAAATCCCTAGGGAGAGAAATTCCGCGTCGTCGCAACCGGTCCAGACCTGCTGGCCCTTTTTTCCGATGATGGTCGCGGTGCCGGTGTCCTGGCAAAAAGGCAGGATTCCGTGCGAGGCGATGTCCGCGTTTTTCAGCAACATCAGCGCGATCATCCGGTCGTTTTCCGATGCTTCTGGATCGTCCAAAATCGCCGCGACCTGCGCTAGGTGCGCCGGCCGGAGGGTGAAATTGATCGCTTTGATCGCCTCCGCCGCCAGAAACGACAGCGCTTCCGGCGCGATTTTCAGGATCGATTTCCCCTCGAACTCCCCGCTGGAAACCAATCCGTCCCCGATGCGCTCGTATTCGGTGGCGTCGGGGCCGAGTGGGAAGGGGTCTTGGTAATGAAAAGGCGCATCGGACATGGCGGCGGCTTCTAAGCGAACGGATTTCGCCCTGTAAACCGATTTCGGTCCGCTCGGCGGGCGGTCATTCCGAGCTCTCGGGAGCTTCAGCTTTCGCAAGGGCGGCTTTCGCTTCCGCGGCCTGGGCATCGTCCAGTCCGGCCCCGATGGCGCTTGTCAAATTTGCGACGGAGCCGGATTTGTCCCCGATGGCTGCTTGGGACATGCCGAGCGCGAAAAATTCTCCGGCAGCGAGTGTTCGCTGGGTGGCGAGTTCCTTAAGGACTTGCGCGGCATACCGGGAATCGCCTTTCCGGTAGCTGGCGATGCCTAGGATTCCGGCTAGGTCCGCATCCGCGGGCAATTTCCCCCGGGCTTGCCGTGCGAGCGACAGGGCTTCGTCGAGCTTGGTGGAATCCTGAAGCAAGACACCGGCGAGTCGCACACGGGCGGCATCGAAGCCTGGTTGTATCTTCAGGATTTCCCGATAAGTCGTCACCGCGTCCTTCCCGGCGATGGTCTCAAGCTGCCCGCGCACCATCAGAGCGGCCACGTCCGCGGGGTTTTCCGCCAGCGCCTTTTCCACCTCCGCCGCAGCGTCGGGGTGCTCGCCGGCGTCCGGGCTGGTCAGGAGCAGGAAACGTTTCGCGGCAGCAGATTCGGGCGATTCCGAGGCAGCCACCGGAGCGATGACCTCGCGAGCTTCGCCGGTCCGGCCCAGAAGATAAGCAGCTTCCGCGAAATCGGCTTGAAATGCCGGGTTGTCCCCGATTTCCCCACTGGCGTCCTTGAACAGGCCGTAGGCTTCTTGCGGGAGGCCGGCACGCAGCTTTGCGGTGCCAAGCACGGCCAAGGCCTGCGGATCGCGCGGAGCGAGCGAACGAGCCTTGGTGGCCGCCGCCAATGCCTTTTCCGCAGATTTCAACGGGCCGGAATAGAGCCGGGCGATGCCAATATAAGCGGCGGGAAGGGACGGATTCACCTTCAGCGCGGCCTCGTAGGATGCCAGCGCGTCGTCCGTTCTGCCGCTTTCAGCGTAGCGCCCGGCAAGTGCGAGCTGGCCCGGGACATCCTGCGGGTTCGCAGCGATTCTCTTCTCCAAATCGGCGATCGAAGCATCCCCGGCTTTGCCGAGCGTTTCGAGCCGGTTCCGAGCGTCTTCCTTCTCGGGAAATTCCACACCGGATGCCAGCGCTTTGGTGAAGGCGGCTTGCGCTTCGTCCACCTGGCCCATCGCGGACCGGGCAACGCCGAGGTGGTATTGGACCGATGGCATGTTGGGCAGTGCGGAAGCCGCCTCGGTCAACAGCGGCAGGGCGCCGGCCCGGTTGCCGAGCTGCCACTCGATCCAGCCAAGAGTGTCGGCGACGGCGAAATCCTTGGGAGAAATCTGCCGGGCCTTCGCCGCATGATCGCGTGCCGACTTCAGACTCGCGGGATCGGCGGATTCCAAATAGGCGAGGTTGTTCAGCGCGGAAGCGGAATCAGGCGAGGTTTTCAGCACCTCCCCGAAGGCCGCGCGCGCTTCGTCGCTCCGCCCCATCTGCATCAGGATCAAACCCAGATGCAGTTTGGCGCGCTCGTTGTCCGGGGCGGCGGCGATCAGCTTTCGGAGCTGCTCCACCGCCTCGTCCGAGCGCTTTTCCCGAATGAGGACGTTCACGACGATGCCGTAGGCGAGCAAATCGTCGGGCTTGATTTCGAGCGCCTTTTGAGCGGTGGCCTCCGCAGCCTTCAGATCACCGGAGCGATCGAAGAGCTCGGCTTTCAGACGCATCGCGTCGTTGCTTTCCGGATGCGCAGTGAGGTAGGCATCGACCCGTGCCATCGCATCGGCCGGCTTCTCCTCCTTCAAATCGACGGCAATGAGATGCGCGATCACCTCCAAGCTTTCAGGGTCGGATTTCCGCACCGTGTCGAACGCGGCACGGGCCTCTGCGAACTTTCCCTGCGCCAGAAGATGCTGGCCGAGACGGAAGCTCGCTTTCATGTCTTCGCCGCCGGATCCTTCCAGCCCCGCCTCCAGCAGCGCCGTGGATTCCGCCGTCCGTCCGAGAGCATCGTAGGTACTCACCAGAAGATCGCGAACCTCCCGGTTTGCCGGGGATTTCTCAAGAATAGGTTCTAGCAACAGGGCAGCATCCGCAGCCTCGTTCTGGCTTAGATGAATGCGCGCGCGAAGGATCAAGAGCTCCGGCGCACCGGGAACCTTGGCAATTGCGCTTTCCAAAGCTGTCGCAGCTTTATCCAGCTTGTTGGCCGCCATGCAGGCTTTTGCAAGTGCCAGGTTGATATTGGGGCGCTCTGGAAATGCCGTACCAAGCTTGGCGAGCAGCTCCATGGCCTTGTCAGGTTCCTGTGCGCGCATCAGAATCTGGGATTGAAGCAAGGACGAGGGGATATCGAGTGGCGCGAGGCGGAAAACCTTTTCTAGATGAACGCTGGCTTCCGCGTCATTGCCGCCGGCAAAAGCGATGCGGGCCAGGTTGAACCAACTCGGAACGTAATCCGGAGCTTTTTCGGTTGCGGCTTTGAACCAAGCGGTGGCGTCGTCGGCGCGCTCGAGTTCCATCAGCAGCATCCCGTATGCGACACTTTCCTCGGACCGGGGACCGGCCAGACCAGCAGCTTTCACCAGTGGCTCCAGCGCCTTTTCCAAGGGCTTGCGGACCCGGAAAATGGTAGCCCGCAGCGCTAGCGCGTGGGGGAAATCCGGATCTTTGGCCAGGATGCGCTCCACCCCCGAGGTGCCGGATTCGATCATGCCGCGACGCAGTTCGAGGAGCGCGGAGGCAAGCTGGATCCACTTGTCGACAGATGCCCCTACCCGCGCGATTCTCTCCTCGCACTGCGTAAGTGTGTCGGGAGTGGAGGATGTCTCCGCATATAACATCAGAGCTTCTCCATTCGCAGGATTCCGTTCCAGCATTTCCTCAAGCTGGGTCCGGCTGTCGTCGATGAATCCCAGCCCGAACAATGCCCGAGCCCTTGCGAGCGCCACCTCATCGTCCGTCGGCAGGCCGACTTGCGCGGACGTGAGAATGCGCGCCGCCTCCAGTAACACGCCTTGGCGCGCCCAGATGAGGCCGAGACCTTTCAGCGCCTGAGGCTGGCCGGGTTCCAGTTCCAGCACGTTCTTGAACTCGATCTCCGCCGCTGCGAGGTCTGACTCCTTCATGTGTTCGCGCGCGGCATCTAGTTTGCGGCCGGCACGGGCTTCCTTGGTGCAGCTCGGAAGGGTGCATAGCAGCACCATCGCCGCAGAGCGGCAGAGGAACGGGAGTGGTAGTTTCATGGGCGGGACAAAGTTCGGGGCGCGGTGTACCACGCCTCCGGGAAATGGCGAGAGTTACCGTCGCACCCATTTGTCGACTCCCGGGAAAACGAAGCTGGAATCCGCCGTAGCTTACTTATTATCAGCGGGTTTCCAACAGTGTCGGAAATCGATACGATTGGGAGGGAACCTCCCAACCCCTTGATGTACGGTAGATTACAGAGGGAATGCAGAAGTTCCTCCTTCCCTGTGACCGATTGGCTGGCAATCCCGGAAGAACAGGCACCACTTCCAAACTTCCGAAATATTGATAACACGTTGAACACCTGATTGTTGCATACAGGCCAACCATCCTTGGCACACGCCATGCATTCTGATGGCGGAACTGATCGGACCCCCCGACCGGAAACCAAGCTGGAATCACCTCCAATCGAGAACCAACATGAAACTACGTATCAAAACAATCACCACGCTGGCGGCTTGCGCCCTCGGCTTCTTCGCCGCCACCGACCATGCAAGCGCGGTCGCGACCATCGCAATCGACGTTGGCAACAACGGCACCTTCGACTTCATCATCGCCGATGGCTCGGCGCTCGACTCCTTCCCGGGCACCGGAACGGTAACCTACATGGTTCCCACCTCCACGGGTGTGTTGAGCGTCACGACGGGAATCACCAAACCGTCGCAAGGCAGCAACACAGCGCCTAAGCTGGCTCTGAACCAAATCACGGGAAGCGGCCCGGCCGGCGTTTACGGGATTTATTTCTCCGAAACGGGCTTCGGTCCCACCGTTGGAACCGGATACTATGCGGACCTCGCATTCAATCCGCTTAGCACCGGCGCTTCGATCACCTACGATTCCTACTCCAGCGCGTCCAACACGCTGTTCGCACTTTCGGACCTCATCGCCACGATGGGATTCGCAACGGGCGGTGCCGGCGCGCTAATCGGCGGTGGCAACGCTCCTGCCTATGTGCAGAGCGGATCTCCCTTCTCCCTGACCCAGAAGGTCGTGGTCACCCTTGCGAACGATGGCGGCACCTTTGGTGCGACCGCCAACATCACATCGGTGCCCGTGCCTGATGGCGGCACGTCGGTTGCTCTGCTTGGACTCTCCCTGCTGGGTCTCCACGGCATCCGCCGGAAGCTGGCGAAGGCGTGATCGCCTGAACGTTGAAGCAACGAACCTCAGGCCGGCTGGAAGAAATTCCAGCCGGCTCTTTCGTGCTTTGCCAAGCCGTTCGAAGTCCGTCGGTGAAGGCCACCGGCTACTGGCTTGGGTGGCATTGGCAAACTATCCCTCCAGACCGGCCGATTCTGGCCCGTGCAACCAAGCTCCCGCCAGCCGGTATGGTTCTGCGAGAAATTTTGCCTTCCGATTCCTGGGACTCGGATCGTCCACGATTTCCGGCGACCCCAAAAGCCAGAAACCAGAACCGGAAGCGACGAACCGCCCGATGGACGTGGTTTCGAACCCAGGGGCGGACCTGCTCGCCATTCGCCAGAATCGCGGCCTGACTGTCGCCACTTTCCTTCGTCTCGAATTCCAGGCAGCGCTTCAGGACACTCAGAATATTTCCTGTGGAGGCGCGACGGTGGAAATGGGAAACGCGGATCTTGTTGAGTCGCAGATCGATCGGACGACGCAAAAATGCCCGCCACCTGCGGGAACGCAGATGGCGGGCCAAGCTTATTCGCGAGGCGCGGCGCCAAGCCTCGCCGGTGATTCGCGCGCCTCAGTTCGCAGGCTGCACGAGCACGCGCAGAAAACCTTTACCGCTTAGACCTTCGGAAGAATCCAGCTTGAAAGTGTTATATTTCCAGTTGGTTCCGGCGAGCGAGGGATGCCCTGCGAAGGTATCCGAGGAGGATACGAAGGTGACCGGACTCATGAATGCCGCGAGATCGACCGAGCCTTCGACGCGGTAGCTCACCCCATCCGCAGCCGCGGTCTGCGAACCGGAAGGTCCGGTGACAAACGAGGCATTCCGACGGGCGGCGATAACGAGGGTGAGTTCGTTGCCGACAGGAGCGGAGGCATCCTGAACGACGGCTGCCGCAGTGCCGTTGTCGGATCCCGATGTCGGATTGCCTTTGAGCGCGAATTCCAGGAGATTGTTGGCGCCATCCTTGTCCGGGTCCGCCGAGGCGAGGGCGTCACTGCCACTGAGGCCGAAACTGGCGACGAACGCTTGGAAGGGTGTGCCACCGATGTTCGTCACATTCAAGAGACCGGAACCGGTGATCGATGCTGTCTTGTGCTGCGCGCTGGAGCCGATGCCGCCCCAAGTGCCGGTGGCGGCGGCCGAGCCGTCGATCGTAAGGGTTGCGACGGTATCCGTAGCCGCCGTCTGCAGGTTGAGAATGGCGCCGGGCGCGACGGTGACCGCCGAACCATCCGCGAGATAAGGAATAGCGAGGCTCAAAGTGCCCGCAGTTACGGCGGTGCTCCCAGTGTAGCCGTTGGCACCCGCCAAGACCAACGTTCCGGCCCCCTTTTTCGTAAAGCCGCCGGAACTTATCCCGGCAGTAAGGTTGGTGGAAATGGTCCCGTTGAAACCATGGGTATCCACACTTGCGCCGCCCGCCTCAATGACCGGATTGACGCCCGCGCCGAAGATGTTCCCGTTGTTCGCGGAAAGTTCCAGCGTTCCGCCACCAAAGGAAACCAAGGCGGTTCCGGCCGCAGCCGCTCCGCGGGCAACGGACGCGCCGTTGAGCCGGAAAACGCCTCCATTGAGGATGAGTCTCCCGGTCTGGCCGGCGGCGTTGCTAATGTTGATCGCTCCTGGGGAACCGAAGACGAGGGTTCCCGATTTCAGCGTAACCGTGCTGTCGATTCCCGCATCCGCGCGCGCACCGTTGTCTCCCGAGCCGATGTTTAGATTTCCCGAGGCCACCGTGACGGCGGAACCGTCAATGGTGACGGCGATCGTGCTGTCGGGACCGTTACCGACAAAGAGTCCCGGGCTGTTCGCGCCGATGAGAACCGTGCCGCCGTTTAGATTGACGATCGCATTGGTGGCATTACCAAAGCCCAGATAGCCATCCGTGGTGGAGGAGTCCGTCACTGAGACCGCGCCGGCGTTGAGATTGAAAGTAGCGGTGAACGACTGCCCTCCCCCGCTGCCTACGATCATCCTGCGGGACGAAATGGCCCCGCCCGCCAGGGTGAAGGTCGCTTTGCCGCTCACGGACAATTGTTTGCCGGAAGAATTGAGGGTGCCGGAATAGTCATAAGCACCGAATCCGGTAAAATTCACCCCCCCTGCGGTGGCGTCGATATCGGTACCGATGCTGGCGGAGACTCCCGCGTTGGCATACAGGATGTTTCCCATGACCGTGCCGGCGAGAGTGAGCGGACCGCCGGCGAGGGAGTAGCCAGTGGCGGCGAAGGTGATATCGTTCGCGATGATGCCGCCGGGTTTGATCGTCACGGTGCCGCCGGGCGCGCCAAAATTGGCATCGTTGTTCAGGCCGGAAGCGGGCCAAGACACGTTGGTCGCACCGCCGTCGGCGGTCCAGAAGGTGTTGGATGTGTCCCATACACCCGTCCCGCCGGTCACGGCGGAATCGGTGGCAACGGTATCCCATTGCAGAACCGCCGCAGGAAGCGGGACGGCGGCGGAGAGGAGCAGGCCCGTCCAGACGAGGCGGGACGGGGGGAGGAGGCGGAGTTTCGAGTACTTCATTATAATTTGGGGAATAAGGGGGAATGGTTGGATGCCGCAGGCGGCGGGAGAAATTCGAGGAATGACGTGGTCGATCACGGCGGCCGGGGGAGGCGCGTGGTCATTCCCCGCGCAGTGAACCGCCTGATGACATCCTCCGCAAGTGCCCTCTTCCCACGCGATCGCGTGGGTTCGGATCGCGGCCGGCAAAGGGGCCGGTCAGACGATTGTCCCTCCCCGGCATCACCACGTGCGCGGCGGGATGGAGGTTGCCATCAAACCAAAAAAAATCCCCGGCGGGAGGCCGGGGAGGATGGGGGCGAGCTGGTCGGGCAATGTTCAGTCGTCTTTGGAGATGCCGAGTTTGTTCATCAGTTCGTAGAGCGTGGGGCGGCTGATGACGAGTTCCTTGGCGGCTGCGGAGATGTTCCAATCGTTGCGCACCAGAGCATTGACCACGACCTGCCGCTCGACATGTTCGCGCGCTTCCCGAAGTCCCGCGATCGAACCGACGCGAACCGCCTCCCCACCGCCCGGGACTTCCGCCGCTACGTTCGCATGGGCGGAGAATCCGAGTTCCAAATCGGCCTCGGAGATGCGGCGCTTGTCCGCCATGATGACGGCGCGCTGTATGCGGTTTTGGAGTTCGCGGACGTTGCCTGGCCAGGGGTGTAGAGAAATCGCCTTGGTCGCGCCGGGGTCGAACGAAAGATTCTCCCGCCCGTTCTGCTTGCCGAAGCGTTCGAGAAAGTCGCGTGCTAGCAGGAGCACATCCTCGCCCCGATCACGCAGCGGCGGGAGCTTGCAGACGACGACGGCCAGCCGGAAGTAGAGATCCTCGCGGAACTTCCCGTCTTTGATGGCTTGCGCAAGATCGACGTGGGTGGCGGCGAGAACGCGCGCATCCACCTCGATTTCCTGCCGGCCGCCGACGCGCTTGATGCGCTTTTCTTGGAGAAATCGCAACAATTTCACCTGAATCGCTGGCGGCAGATCGCCGATTTCATCAAGGAACAGGGTGCCGCCCGCCGCGGTTTCGATGATGCCGATGCGCTGGCCGGTCGCGCCTGTGAAAGAGCCTTTCTCGTGGCCGAAGAGTTCGCTTTCGATGAGGCTTTCCGGGATCGCGTTGCAGTTGACCGCCACGAACGGCTTGTTCTTGAAGGCGCTGCGCTTGTGGATGGCGCTGGCCACCATTTCCTTACCGGTGCCGCTTTCGCCGAGAATGAGCACGGGCACGGTGGCTTTCGCGACCTTCACGATTGTCTTGAAAACGTCCGCCATGCGGTCGTTCCGGCCGAGGATGCCTTCGAATACATCGGCGCGGCCGCCATTCTGCTGGTCGCGGTATTCGCGCTCGAGCTCGGAGACGAAGACGCAGCGTTGCAAAAGCACTTTGAGCGGCTCCACATCGAGCGGCTTGCAGAGGAAATCGTAAGCGCCGGCGCCGATCGCTTTGACCGCGTTTTCCCGGTCGCTCTGGCCGGAAACGATAATGACTTTGACGCCGCGGTCCAGGGTGAGCAGCCCGGCGAGCGTGGCCATGCCCTCGCTGGTATCGTTCGGCGCGGGTGGCAGGCCCAGATCGAGCAGGACGACCTGCGGCGCGTGTTCCCGGAACTTCGCGATCGCCTCCTGCCGGTCGCCCGCGAGCGCCACGTCGTACTCGGCGGCGACGGCCCATTTCATCTGGGTGCGGATTTCCTCGTCGTCGTCGACGATCAGCAGCTTGGGTTTCATAGGGTTGGAGAAATCCGGGCGTCAGCCGGGATCGGCAGGAGAATGGTGAACCGGGTGCCGGAACCGGGGGAACTTTCCACGGAAATAATCCCGCCATGGGCTTCGACGATTTTCTTACACTGGAACATGCCGATGCCCAAGCCTTTGGTCTTGGTCGAGTGAAACGGCCGGAAAAGCCGCATGCGGATGAAATCGGCGGACATGCCGCTGCCCTCGTCGGTCACGCGGAGGCCGATGCGGCCATCGTCCCGGAAAGTCCCGACGGTGATGGCGCCGGGGCCGGTCATGGCTTCGCGGGCATTGACGACGAGGTTGGTAACCACGCTGCGGAGCGCCTCGCGATCGAGCGGAACTTCCGGCAGCGGCTCCAACTCGCGGGCCAGCGGGCGGTCCTGCATTTCCGGCTCCAAATCGTCCAGAACGGAGCCGCACAGGACGTCGAGCCGGCAAGGTTCGCGGCGCAGCTCGAGTTCCTGGCGCAGGCGGCCGAGCTTGAGAATCATCTCATTGATGCGCTCGACCGCGCGGCCGACGGAGCGGATTGCGTCGGCGCGGAACTCCGGATCGTCGAAGTGGATCGGCAGGTTTTGCAGCGTCAGGCTGAGGCCGTTGGCGGCATTTTTCAAATCGTGGACGAAGAAGGTCGAGAGCGTTTGGAACGCCTCCAGCTCCCGAGCCTGGAGGATTTTCTCGTTGAGCGAGCAGTTCAGAAGCGCCGCGCCGAGCTGGTCGCCGATGCAGCTCAACAGGTCGATTTCCTCGTGACTGTAAGGGACGCCGTTGACGCGGTCGGTCAGGACGGCGAGTCCGACGAGGCGGTCCGCGGCGGCCAGCGGGACCACCATCCGGTTGCCGCCGTGCCCGAATTTCCGCGGGCAGCGCTCGCGGAGGCCATCGGCCCACCCGGCCTCGGCTTTTTCCAAATCAAACGGGCGGGAGAACGAATCCAGGCTGTCCGGATCCATGGCAAGCGCTGCGATTTCCTGCTTCCGCTCGGTCGAGCCGAGAGCCGTCAATTCGCCATCGGCAAGCTGGAAAACGGTGACGCCGAGGACGTGGAAATACTCGGAGATCACTTCGCCGGCATTCGTGGCGAGCGTCGGTGCGTCGAGCGCGCCGGATGTGCGGTGGGTGAATTCCGTCCAGATTTTCCGAAAATCGTGCTCGGCTCGGCGGAAATGCCGGCTGACGAAGCGCTGGAGCCCGCTGCGGAACCGGTCCGAGAGCAGCAAAACCGTCAGGCCGATGATCGCCACCAGCAGAATGAGCGCCTGCACGGGGAACTCCGTCACCCCGCCGATCAGCTTGACCGCCTGCGCGAACAGGCCGACGACCACGAAATATCCGCCCGCAAGGATCACCGTCAGCGATCCTTGAAGGACCGCGCGTGACGGGTAGAGATCGATGTCAGCAAAGCCGGACCGCGTCTGGCCGAAGGCGATGATCAGACAACCGAGCACCAAGCCGATCGCGCCCAGCCGGGCGAGCGCGGGGTCGTAGGTCGAGAAGAGCAGGACTTGGCTAAGGGCGTAAATCCTGACCCCGAAGATCAGCGCCAGCCCGAGAAAAAGGTATTTGATGCGCCAGCGCGCCATCCCGACGGAAGCGCGGAACGTCTTCTCCAGATTGGCCAGAACCGTCAGGCTCAGCAGCAGAAGTGTGACCACCCAGAGCTTGCCGAGCGCCAGAAACCGCACTCCGACTTCCCCGTTTTCCGGCCGCGGAATCGAGATCAGAAGGGCGATGGGCAGCGCGATCGAAGCGACGAGCACCCATTTCCAGCGAAGGAGAAATTCACGGCCGTTGCCCCGGGCGTAAGTCAGACTGAAAGCCATCCAAACGCCGGGCACCAACGACCTGACGAACATCGCCGGAAAAATCCAGCCACTTGCGATGGGCAGACCGTTCGCCCCCCCGATCCGGCTTTCCAAGACCGACGAGAGCGCGAGAAGTCCCATTCCCGCCAGAAAAAGCCACCCGGCCAGCGCCGACGGCCGCGCCACCACCGCGCCCAGCCCGCAAAGCAGGCAAAGCGCGGGAACGAGCCACGGGAGGGTGGAAATCATGGGCGATGGACTCGGATTTCACGGCGCCGCTAGGACGACCGCGCGGCCGATCGCTCCGCCGCCCGGCCGGGCCGGAACCAGCGGTTTCCAAAAGCTTGGGCGAAGACCCACAAGCACGCGCCATTCGTCACGGCATAGCGCCAGAACATCCGCCGAGGCTCTTGGATCACGCGGAAAAGCCACTCGATGCACATCCGCTGCATCCACACCGGCGCGCGCTTCACCAGCCCGGCCATCACATCGAAACTCCCGCCGACGCCTTGGATGACCCGCGCGCCGAACTCGTCCCGCCATTCGTCGGCGAGGCGTTCCTTCACCGGCGAGCCCATCCCGAGGAAAAGGAAATCCGGCGCGGCTTCGCGGACGGCGGCGGCGATTTCCGGGATGTCCTCTTTCTTGAAATAACCGTTCCGAAATCCCGCCAGCCGCACTCCGGGGAAATCCCGGGCGACGTGACGGGCGCACGTTTCCACGATGTCCTGCTTCGCACCGAGGAAATAGACGGAAAATTTCTCGCGGTCCGCCAGCTCCAGCAGCTTGCGCATCAAGCCGATGCCATCGATGCGCTCCGGAATCCGCAGGCCGAGCATTGCCGCAAGCGGCAGCATTGGCTGGCCATCGGCGAGCACGTAGTCCGCCCGCCGGAGCAGATCGCCCATCGCCGGATCGCTGCGGACCATGGCCACCTTGTTGGCGTTCATGAACTGGATCACGCGGGCCGGTGCTCCGGATTTCACGTCGGCCGTGAGTTCCTTGAGCAATTCCTCGCTCGTCAGACAATCCACCGGGCAGCCGAGAAATTCCGCGCGTCGTGACTCGTTCATTTTCATATCAGGAAGCTCCCTTGCCGAAGATGACGACCGGGACGGTCCGCAGGAGGATTTTCAAGTCGAGCCAGGTGGACCAGTTTTCGATGTATTGCCGGTCGAGCTCCATCCACTCCGGGAAACTGAGCTGGTTGCGCCCGCTGACCTGCCACAGACAGGTGATTCCCGGCCGGATGCACAGCCGCTTCCGGTCGGTCCAATCGTAGTTATCCACCTCCTTGGGCAGAGGCGGGCGGGGGCCGACCAGACTCATTTCACCCACCAGCACGTTCACGAGCTGCGGCAGCTCGTCGATGCTCAGCTTGCGAATGACCGCGCCGACCTTGGTGACCCGCGGGTCGTTCTTCATCTTGAAAACCGGGCCATCCACCTCGTTGCGATCGGCCAATCCCGCTTTCAGCTCTTCCGCATTCGCGACCATCGAGCGGAATTTCAGGAGTTTGAAAATCCGCTTGTTCATCCCGATGCGATCCTGCGCGAACAGCACCGGTCCCGGACTTGTCAGCTTCACGAGCAGCGCCGTCACCAGCAGCAACGGACTCAGCCCGATCAGCAGGACCACGGACCCGACCACGTCGATGAGGCGTTTCAGCATGAGCTGGACCAGCAGATTCTCGCGGAAAAACGTAACCACCTGGTCGCCATCGAACTCCTCGATCTGCGCCCGCGACATGGCCTTGAGGTCGAGCGATTCCGGCACCAGCCGGACCACCACGCCAAGGTCCTGGCAGATCTGCACGATTTCGCAGACGGAGGCGAAATTCCGGCGCAGCGGCATGCAGACCATCACCTCGTCCACCACGCCCTTCTTCAGGATTTCCCGCAGTTCGGACACCGGCCCCAGATCGCCCCAGATCCCCGCGATTTCATCCCGCCGCGGTTCGCGATCCGGATCTCCGAAGAGAAATCCCACGATTTCATACCCGAGTTCCTGCCGCGCCTCGATGCGGTAGGCCAGGCTCAGCGCCTTGTCGGTGCCGCCCACGAAAACGATGTGACGGCGGTTTTTACCGGCGCGCCGCCACGCGTGCAGGAATAGCTTCAACAACACGCGGCTGGCGATCAGCACCGATGTCCCGGCCAGCCAGAACATCGAGACGACCATCGGCGTGACCATCTTGATGTAAAACATCGCCCCCGCCAGCAGCAGCAGCAGACTCGTGACGGTCACCGCCTTGGCGAGTTCCAGCGCCTGGCTTTTCAGCGTGGTGACGCGGTTCGCGTCGTAGTGCACCAACTTGCTGAAAATGAAAAACCAGCCGGCAAGCACGCCGATCATCGCAAGCCCCTCGTAGGCCTGGTAGCTCTTGTCGAGCACCTCGTAGATGAAGTCGAAATGGCCGCGCTCCTGCACGTACGCGACGAGCAGGATGAATACGGAAACGAGCACGACCTGGTCGAAAACCCGGAAGACTTGGATCAGCAGCTTGTGGCGGAGGCGGATCATGAGGACGTTGGCGAATACCGGCGTTTGCGATTCATGAGTCCGCAGGCCGGGCTCCCCCGGCCTCGGCGGTGGCTTCCCGTTCCACCTTCCGGAACAGGAAAATGCAGTCCGATTCCTTCATCGAAAGTTTGCCGAAACTCATCGCCCTCACGCCGCGATCGATGATTTCCGTCCCCCGCTCGCCCACCAGCAGCTTTT
>JBBSUD010000010.1:0-61331 GCA_038235225.1 Verrucomicrobiales bacterium | reverse complement strand
GGACGCCGCAATCCAAAGCGGTGTCGCGGCCTGCGGCCTTGCCACCGCAGTCCAAATGCCTGCGGCGCGAAGCGCCTTTGGAGTGCGGTGGGAAGCGGAGCGCCACACCGCTTTGGATCAGCGAAGCACCGGACGCCGCAATCCAAAGCGGTGTCGCGGCCTGCGGCCTTGCCACCGCAGTCCAAAGGATCTTGGCCTTTCAGGGGCGGATTTCGGGCGGAGAAGGCCGATGGAACCAAGGCCGAAGATTCAGTCTCGGGTTGCCTGTATGCCCGCTGCTGCAGCCGCCGTCGATTTCACCCCGCTGGCAGCGCGGCCTGGTCCGCCCATGGTGCGAAATCCGCGGGGACGGGGGCTTCAAAGCGCATCAACAGGTGGGAAATCGGGTGGGTGAAGGCGAGGCGCCAGGCGTGGAGCATGAGCCGGTCGGGCAGGGTGGGGGATTTGACGGGCCGGCCATAGATCGGATCGCCGACGATCGGGGTGCCTTTGTGATACATGTGGACGCGGATCTGGTGGGTGCGGCCGGTGTGGAGGTGGCAGAGGACGAGCGCGGTGATGGTGGCGGCGTCGGTGGCGAGGATTTCGTAGTCGGTGATGGCGGATTTGCCGCCGGGCGGATTGATCACAGCCATTTTCTGGCGATTCACGGGGTGCCGGCCGATGTGGGTGAAAATGCTGTCCTTGGCCGGCTTCGGCACGCCTTGGGTGACGGCGAGGTAGAGCTTTTCCATGGTGGTGCGCGCGGCGAATTGGGTGACGAGCGATTGGTGGGCGGCGTCGGATTTCGCAACGACGAGGCAGCCGGACGTGTCCTTGTCGAGCCGGTGGACGATGCCCGGCCGCTCGACGCCGCCAATGCCGGACAATTTCCCGCGGCAGTGGTGGAGGAGCGCGTTGACGAGGGTGCCATCGGGATTTCCCGGAGCTGGGTGGACGACCATGCCGGGCGCCTTGTCGAGCACGACGAGGTCGTCGTCTTCATACAGGATGGCGAGCGGGATTTCCTGCGGTGCGTTATCGAGCGGCACGGCTTCGGGCAGGGCGATGGAAATGCGGTCGCCGCGCTTCACGGCGTCGCGGGGCTTGGCCGGGGCTGAATTCACGAGGATGAATTGCTCGCGGATGAGCGTCTGGATGCGGGACCGGGAGAGCTCGGACAGGCGGGAGGCGAGCCAGGCGTCGAGCCGCTCCCCGGCGCATTCTTCCACAAGGATTTCCACGCGCGGAGTCTTGCCGGAGGGGCGGGTCGGGCAAGATTCAAGTTTTCACCGGCGCGGCTCCGCGCCTAGCCTCCGCGCATGCCGGACCCGGACGAAGACATCGCCTATTGCCACGCTTGCGGCAAACCGATGAACGTGGCCCCGCTGGCCCCATTTTCCAACGTCGGGTGCCCGTCGTGTGGCCAGCATACGCGGGTGAAGCGGGAATTCGGCCCCTACACGCTGTCGCGGCGGCATGCGATCGGCGGCATGAGCATGGTTTTCGTGGCGCGGGACAACACGCTGGACCGCGAGGTGGCGCTGAAAATCCTGAGCGAGGAATACTCGGCGGACGAGCGGCGGATCACCGCCTTCGAGGAGGAGGCGCGCATCACGGCGTCCTTCAGCCACCCGAATGTCGTGCGGGTGCTGACCACGGGGAAGGCGTTCGGCCGGCTGTACATCGCCATGGAGCTGGTGCCGGGCGGGCATTTCGAATCGCGCATTCGCAAGCTTGGCAAGGTGCCCGAAGCGGAAATGCTGCCGCTGGCGATCGAGGTGGCGGAGGGCCTGAAAGCCGCGCATGCCGCCGGCCTGATTCACCGCGACATGAAGCCCGGCAATGTCCTGCTGGACGCCGACGGCCATGCGAAAATCGTGGATTTCGGCCTCGCGCTGGTCACGCAGGGCGGCACCGCTACGGCCGCGGAAATCTGGGCGACCCCCTACTATGTGCCGCCGGAAACGATCGAGGGCGCGCCGGAGGATTTCCGCGCGGACATCTATGCGTTCGGCTCCACGCTTTACCACGCGCTGGCCGGCAAGCCGCCGTGCGACGAGGAAACGATGTCCACGGACCGCTTGCGCGAGGCCAAGCAGAAGGTCGTGCCGCTGGGCGTCGCCGAGCCGTCGCTCTCGGTGGACACCTGCCGGATCGTGGACCGGGCGATGGCCTACCAGCCCGCCGACCGATTTTCCTCCTACCAGGAAATGATCCGCCAGCTCGAATCCGCGCTGAAGCGGCTGCGCTCCGGCGGCGTCCAGGAAACCTCGGGAAACGCCGCCCGCCGCCGCGCCGAGCGGAAGCGCGGCGAAATCGTGGCCTTCGCGATGGCGGCGTTGGCCGTGCTCGGCGCGCTCGGTGCCGGGATTTTCTGGGTCATTCGCGAGCGCCCGGATGCGGAAATCGCAGTCCCGCCGATCGTTCGGAAAAATCCGGCCGATGCCGCCCCCGATGGCAACACCGCCGCCGCCGGCGAAATCGCCCGCGCCTATCGCGCCGCCCGCGCCGCCGTCGAGGCCGGCGAGTTCAAGACCGCCGCTGAGGACTTCGCCAAGCTCCGCGAAAATCCCGCCGTGCAGGAACCGACGCGCACTTGGGCCGCCGTCGAGGCCACCGCCGCCGCCTATCTTTCCGGCGATGCCACCGCCGGCCGCGGGGAGGCCGCCGCCGCCGCCCGCCATCTGCTGACCCTGCCTTCCAAGGCAAATCCCGTCGGCCGCGTGCTGATGGAGACCGTCATGGACATGAAGCGCATCCCGCCATTTCCCGCGGATTCCCGCAATACCTCGCAGGCCGATGCCCCGGCCGTCATGGCCTGGCTGCTCGCCGGCCTTAAAGACTGGGAACAAGGCAGCCTGGCGGATGCCCAAGGCTATTTCACCGCCGTCGCCCAAGCCGCGACGCCGCCTGACGACGAATGGCTCGCCCTCTACCAGGAAATCGCCCGCCACTACCTCGCCGATGGCAAGCTGCTCACCGCCAGCGTCTTTCAGGATTTCCCAGCTACCGCCGCCGCCTGCGCCGATGCCATTCGCGAGCTGGAAGCCTTCCTGCCCAAGCTCCAGACCAAGGGCCGCGCGAAGTTCAACATCCGCGCTTGGCAGCTCGATCTTCTCCGCCACGCCAAATCGCTGGCCGAGACGCCACCGCCGCCCGATCCCGCCGCGACCGCCACCGATCCCGCCGTGGTCATGGAAAAACTCCGCGCCCTCGCCGATTCCTGCCAGTTCCGCGAAGCCGGCGAATACCTCGCCACCCAGCCGGAGGAAATCGGCGATGCCACCCGCGCGTCCTTGCTCGCCGTGACCGCCGCCGCCGGGAAATTCCTCGAAGATCTCGAGGGCGACATCGCCGAAGATCCCGCCATCGTCGAGCTGCCGCTCAAATCCGGCGGAACCGTCACCCGCCTCGCCACCGACGCCGACGGCCGCCTGCTCGCCACCGATGCCGAGGGCAAAACCCACATCGCCGAGTGGAGCGAATTCTCCGCCGATGCCATGATTTCCCTCCACCAGCTCGTCATGAAAAACCCCATGACCGACGCCGAGCGCGTGCGCCGCCACGAGAGCGCTATCAGTTTCGACTGGCTTGCCGGCAATCGCGAGCGCGCCCTCCGCGCCGCCGCCGTCCTCTCCGAAGGCAGCCCCGCCTTCAAAAAACGCTGGGACGAACTCGCCAGCGGCCTGCCGAAATAGCCATCCCACGGAGCGCGGAATTCGTTACGCGCGACCTGCCGCGAAGTCCAAGTCTTCCGGCCCCAAGTCTTACGGACCGCGAGATTCATCTCGCGCGAACCCCGAAATCCCCATGCCCCCCCATTTCCCCAAAGCCGCCGCCCCCCTAGCCATCCACCTCGCTCTCGCCGCAGTTTCCCCAGCAGGCGAGGGCCTGTTCGACTGGGAATCCGGCGATCCCTGCGCTCCGAAATGGGAGGCCGACGGGCTGCGGGTGACGAACGCGCGGGGGACGATCTGCGCGAGTTCGAGCGGTCCGGTCACCAATGGCACTCGCTCCAGCGGCGATCTCGGCGGGCTGGCAATTTTTCATATCAATGGCTTGCCGTTCACGCCGCGAAGCATGGATTTGGCCGAATACTCCGCGACTTTCCCGGAGGAAATCGTTTCGTTCTTCGGCACCAAGGCGGATGGCACGGTGGTTTCCACGAGCGTCGCGCTGGACGGCGTGTTCGACGGAGCGGGCGGACAGGACGATTTCCAGCCGTTCGCATTTCCCGCGGATTTTGCGGACATCGTGCGGTTGGAGGTGCCGGATTCGCGGTGGCGGTTCGATCATTTCCGGTTCGCCACCATCATTCCGCCGCCGCTGCCGCCGGACCCGCTGCTGAATTCGGGATTTCTGAGCGCCAACCTGCTCTATTCCAAACCGGTCCTCGACAACACCTTGGTGATCGGCGGGGATTTCCAGTTCGTTTCCGGCTTCATTCCGAACGCGCCTTCGAAGACAAAATTCCTCCCGCCGGAGGGTGCCGGATTTTTTAGCAATACACTCTCGGCCTATTACGATCGGCCGGAGAAGACGCTCTATTTCAAGCAGTCGGGATTCACGGCGCTGAGGAAAATCACGACCGGCCCGCCCGCGGATGTGGTGACTTTGGCGAACGTGGCCGCCGCGGGTTTTCCAGAGGTGGAATCGCTCTCGATGCCCCGCGCCGCCGGCGGCAGGCTATTTTTCCTCGGTGCGAATTTCCACGGCGGCGACGCGTTCTTCATCCTGAGACTCCAGGCGGGAGCCATCACCGGGATCGTGACGCCCCAGACCGTGCTCCCGGACGGGAAATCCGGATCCACCCCGCACAATTTCCCGAACGACATCGCGGTGACCGCCACCGGCTTCGCCTTCGACACATCCGTGAAATCCGCCCCCTCGACCGGCCGGCTTTACGCGTCATTTGGCGGCGAGCCGGTCCGGCAGGTGTTCCCGCCCAAAGTGCCGATTCCATGGCAGGAATCGACCATCACGGTGGAGTCGTTCAGCGATTTCGAGTTCACAAGCGGAGGCGCGCTGCGAGTGAGAGCGCGGCTTGCCACCGGCAACGCATGGCTGCATTTCACGAGCGCCGGGCTGGTTCGGGTTATGGAAATCGACGCCTTCGCGAAGCCGGAGAACGCGGGGAAAAATGTCTCCGGCGAGCTGGTGGAAACGGCCGCCGGTGTGACATTTCTGGCCGCGCGGGATGAAATTTACCGCTTGGAAAATGGCCTGTTCTATCGGGTGGCCGGCGTTGGCGATACGATCGGCGGCAATACGGTTTCGCTGATCGAGTTCAAGGCCGCGCCGGCGACTCCGCCGCTGCGGGCCATCGTGGAGGTCCGCTACGAATCGTCGCCCGCCACCGCGCATCTTTTCGAGCTGGTCCTCGCGGCGCCGCGCACGCTGCCGCCGCGCTTCGGGGAATCCGTCGTCCACCCGGAGTCGGGGGATTTGTTCATTCCGCTCAGCCAGTTGACGCTCGGCCACCGCTACTGGCTCCAGCGGTCCGGGAATCTCGCGGACTGGACCGACGTCCGGCCCATCGAGAACGTGGCACCGATGCAGAATTTGCTCGTGCCCAAATCATCGCTCGTTTCGCCGTCGTTTTTCCGGGTGATGGACCGATGACGCCGAACGGCGCGCGAAGATTTGCCAGGCAAAACCGGGATTTCCCCCCGCCAGCCGATTCCTACCAAACCAAATGCCCCACAACCCCGTTTCCCACCGTCCGCTCCGCTGGGGCATCCTCGGCACCGCCGGCATCGTCCGGCGGAATTGGCCGGCCATGCTCCAAAGCGGCGCGGTCGAATTGATCGGCGTCGCCAGCCGCACCAAATCCAAAGCCGGGGATTTCATCGCGGAAATGCAGGCGACGCACCCGTGGCCGGTGCCGCCGCGCGCGTTCGGCGGCTATGCGGAACTGATTTCCGCGCCGGAAATCGAAGCCGTTTACATCCCGCTGCCGACCGGCGTGCGGAAGGAATGGGTCCTGGCCGCCGCCCGCGCCGGCAAGCACGTCCTTTGCGAAAAACCCTGCGCTCTCACCGCCGCCGATTTGGAGGAAATGATCGCCTGCTGCCGCGAGCACGGCGTCCGCTTCATGGACGGCGTCATGTTCATGCACGATCCGCGTTTTGCCGCGCTACGCGAAATCCTCGATGATGGCGCGACAATCGGCCCGATCCGCCGGATTTCCTCCGCTTTCACCTTCCGCGCCGGGGAGGATTTCGTCGCCGGGAACATCCGCGCCAGTGCCTTGGAACCCGCCGGCTGCCTCGGCGATCTCGGCTGGTATTGCATCCGCGCCGCGCTCTGGGCGATGGATTGGCAAATGCCCGAGCGCGCCACCGGACGCACCCTCAGCACCGCCGGAGACGCCATCATGGAGTTCGAGGGCGGGCTGGATTTCGCCGGCGGCGCGACCGCCGAGTTCTACTGCTCCTTCCTCACCCCCGACCGCCAAACCTTGGAAATCGCCGGCCGGGAAGGCCACCTCCGCGTCCCGGATTTCGTCGTCCCCCGCGAGGATAACGACGTTGCCTGGGAAATCGGCTACCGGCGCGCCATCCGGGACGATTTGCCCGGCCTGCTCAACCCCGCGCGCATGTTCGCCGCCTTCGCCGCACCCGGCGGTCCCTGGCCATGGCCGGAAATCGCCCTGAAAACCCAGCGCGTGCAGGACGCCTGCCTCGCCGCCGCCCGCACCGGCGCGCCCGTCGCCATCCCCGGCTGACCGCGCGCCGGCCCGCCGAGACTTTTGCTTGAATCCGCCCCCGCCCCCCGCCATATCCCCGCCGACCGAAATCACACGGAGGGGTGGCGGAGTGGTCGATCGCGCCAGTCTTGAAAACTGGAGAGCCGCAAGGTTCCGCGGGTTCGAATCCCGCCCCCTCCGCCAGCGGCCCGTGGCGGCGGATTGCATCCGCCAAGCCCTTCTTCAAGCTCGTCCAATCCCCATGCCCGCGCCAGATTCAGTCATCCAGCTTTGCGAGACCTTCGCAGGCCACCGCGAGCATTTCCGCTCCGGAAATTACAACGAGGCCCAGCTCCGCAAACAGTTCCTCGATCCGTTCTTCGAAGCCCTCGGCTGGGACATGGCGAATTCCCAAGGCCTCGCTCCGCAATACCGCGATGTCATCCACGAGGACGCCATCAAGATCGGCCCGCACGTCAAGGCACCGGACTATGCCTTCACCATCCATGGCCAGCGGAAATTCTTCGTCGAAGCGAAAAGGCCCTTCGTCAATATCAAGACCGACATCGCCCCGGCCTATCAGCTCCGCCGTTACGCATGGTCCGCCAAGCTCCCGCTTTCCATCCTCACGGATTTCGAGGAATTCGCGATTTACGACACCCGCATCAAGCCCGCGCCCAACGACCCGTCGTCGAAAGCCCGCATCTTCTACTGCACCTATGACCAGTTCGCGGAAAAATGGGACGAGATCGCCTCGATCTTCTCACGCGATGCCATCCTCAAAGGCTCGTTCGACAAATACGCAGAATCCGCAAAGAAGAAGAAAGGCACCGCCGAGGTCGATACCGCATTCCTTGAAGAAATCGAACGCTGGCGCGACCTGCTCGCTCGCAACTTCGCCCTGCGCAACCCTTCCCTCACCGTCCGAGATCTCAACTTCGCCGTCCAGAAAACCATCGACCGTCTCGTCTTTCTCCGCATTTGCGAGGACCGTGGCACCGAAGATTACGGCCGCCTCCGAGTAGTCGCCAACGGCACCCAGACCTACCCGCGCCTGCTGGAAGTCTTTCGCGCCGCCGATGCCCGCTACAATTCCGGCCTCTTCCACTTCTCCAAGGAAAAATCCCAGGCTGAGGAACCGGACACCCTCACGCCTCACCTCAAGCTCGATGACAAAATCCTCAAGGACATCATCGGCCATCTCTACTACCCGGACAGCCCCTACGAATTCTCCGTCCTCCCTGCCGACATTCTCGGATCGGTCTATGAACGTTTCCTCGGAAAAACCATAAGGCTCACTGAAGGCCATCAAGCCAAGATCGAGGAAAAGCCGGAAGTCCGTAAAGCTGGCGGCGTCTATTACACACCGGCCTACATCGTCGAATATATCGTGGAAAATACTTTGGGCAAACTGCTCGCTCCAGACGGCTCCAAAGAACCCATTTCCATTCCCGCCGCCGCGAAACTCAAAGTCTGCGATCCAGCGTGCGGCTCCGGTTCCTTCCTAATCGTCGCCTATCAGTTCCTGCTCGACTGGCACCGCGACCGCTACTGCGAAGACGTGACAAAATGGAGCAAGGGTAAGAACGCCACGCTCTACCAAGCCAAGGGCGGCGAGTGGCGGCTGACCACCGCCGAGAAAAAGCGTATTCTCCTCAATAACATCCACGGCGTGGACATCGACGCTGCCGCTGTGGAAGTCACCAAACTTTCCCTGCTTCTCAAAGTCCTTGAAGGAGAAACCAGCCAGATCGGCCAACGCGATTTCATTAAAGAGCGGGAACGCATCCTGCCAGACCTCGCCAATAACATCAAATGCGGCAACTCTCTCATCGGCCCGGATTTCTATGACTCCCCG
Organism: Verrucomicrobiales bacterium; assembly: GCA_038235225.1. Classification (GTDB taxonomy): domain Bacteria; phylum Verrucomicrobiota; class Verrucomicrobiia; order Verrucomicrobiales; family Akkermansiaceae; genus Luteolibacter. The sequence continues at coordinate 52,803 of JBBSUD010000010.1, read as the reverse complement.
GAAATGGACCTCCTCGACGACGACGCCCGCTATCACGTCAACGTTTTCGACTGGAAATCCGGTTTTCCCGAGGTTTTCAAACAGGGCGGATTCGACTGTGTCATCGGGAATCCGCCGTATGTGAGGAGCAGGCATTTAGCGGATCACGAAAAAAAGTATTACGCGAAGCGATTTGAAACGGCCCTATATCAACCCGATCTTTTCGCGTTTTTTGTCGAAAACGGATCGAAGAACCTTGCTCCGCAAGGGAGACTTGGCTTCATCATTCCAAGCGGCATACTCACTAACACTCAATACGAGCCACTACGTCGATACCTTTTGACGGAGAGACCCCCGGATATCGTTGTGGACTTGAAAGGGTTGGTATTCGTAGACGCGTCGGTCGATACGGTTATTTTGATATTAGGCGATGCGGCCTCGAAAGGCGAGTCAAAGCGCTTAATTAAAATTGGCGAATTTCCCGCAGCAAAATGCCTAAACGTTGAGACGCCATCAACGGAATTGCGAATTTCGGAAATTGTCGGGACGCCGGGCTGCACGTTCAATACCGGAGCGTCACAGAGAACCATTAACTTGGCGTCACGGATGCGTAGCTGCTCCGTGTCTGCCTCGGAATTCTTTGTTGTTCGAGCCGGGATGAAAGTGAGGAAAGAATTTGTTGCTACATCTAAAATCGATCAGCGTTACCAGCTCTTTCTTAGAGGAGGCAACATCGCACCCTACTCATGCGACTGGCGGGGGGCTTGGGTTTGCTACGATAAGAATCTTGAATCGCGCCATACCAACCAAGCCTTCCGGGATCGGAGCACATTCGATGTGGGAGACAAGCTTCTTGTTCGGCAAGTGATGGGGAAAGAACGTATCTACGCGACTCGTGATATGATGCGATTTTTTGTTGATCAGTCGCTTTATGTGCTCCTGCTAAAGAAGCGGAATGAATCTCCATCATATCTGCTCGGTCTGATTTGCTCGCGACTTCTCGGCTCCTTTTTTAATACAACCTCAGGCGACAGAAAACAAACGTTTCCCAAGATCAAAGGCAATCAGATCGCGCAACTTCCCATCCGTCCGATCGATTGCTCCCAAGTCGGCGATATTGAAAAACACGATCGGATGGTTTCTCTTGTGGACAAGATGCTCGCCCTCGTTCCCAAACGCCGGACCGAGGCGAACCCGCAGGCTGCGGCGCAACTCGACATGCAGATTTCCGCCACCGACCGCCAGATCGACCGACTCGTCTATGAACTCTACGGCCTGACGGAAGACGAGATCGCGCTCGTCGAAGGCGCTTGATCCGATAAACACCAACACAAGTTTGCAATATCTCTGCCGTCACCCAAATGAATCACGAAAACCACCCCATCCCGAACAACCCCATTATTGAGGCGGTGGTGGATATCGAGTGCGATCTGCCGCCGAAGCTGGATCTCCAAAGCATGCGCGAGCCGGCCGAGGAGGCGCTACGGAACCGCTATCCGAAGTTCCGCCAGATGCTGATCCAAGAACACCTTTTCACCAAGGACGGCGATGCGCCCGCCGAGCTCAGGGTGAACCAAGGGCCGGGTGCCATGCAGTTCCTGACGGAGGATGAGAGACAGCTCGTCCAATTCCGCCCGAACGGGTTTTCCTTCAACCGGCTCGCGCCCTACGGGAGCCTTGATGATTACATGTCGGAAATCGAATCGGCATGGAATACATTCCTCGCGCTCGCGCAGCCTGTCATGGTGCGCAAAATCGGCGTCCGAATGATCAACCGCATCATGTTGCCTATGGATTGCGGCAGGCTAAATTTCGGCGATTTCTTGACGGTCACGCCCCGGCTTCCCGATACGGGTTCGCCGCTGGGTTTCCTAGGTTTCCTTGACCAGCAAATGGCGCTGGATAGTGATACGGGAAACCGTGCCAACATCATCAAGACTACCGAACTGCCGCAGGGCGACAAGCTCCCGCTGATTCTCGACATCGACACTTTCTATCCCTGTGAAACCCCGCCCGCCGAGTGGGCGAAGATCCGGGATCGTTTGGATTCATTAAGAAGCTTGAAAAACCGGATTTTCCGGAGCACCTTGACTCAGCAATGCCTGAACCTCTTCTCACCGCAAGCCTGATGATGTCCGGTTACTCGGCGGCTGTGGCTCTGTCGCGCCCCCGTTCCGCTGTTTCCGCCGAGGCAGAGTCGGTGAGGCAGAATGCATCCGTGGTGGTGGAGCAGGTTTACCGTTCAATGGCGCTTTTCGGCCCGAAGGCGGCATTGATTTCTTCTCTCTCAACCTTAGCCGAGGAATGCAGCGTACCAAACTGGGACGGCTACGGCGCGGAACCCGTAAGTCCGCGCGCGCTGAGACGCGCCGAGGATCTGATAAAATCGCTTCCGCATGATCTCCCCCTACCTGAATGCACCATCGAGCCAGACGGTTGTGTATCGCTGGACTGGATGCCAGCCCCCTACCGCACACTGACCGTGAGTATCGGGAAGTCCGACCGACTGCCCTACGCCTGGGTGGATGGCACAGACCGAGGACATGCCGTGGCTAGACTCGTTGATAGCCAACTTCCATCCCGCATCCTTGCTGAAATCCGCCGCTTCATGGAACATGAGCCTTCCTTCCGGGCTGCCTGATCATGTTTCTGATGACGAGGATGTCGCGAGGTTTCTGACCTCTTCCGGCCACTACAACGCCTCAGCCGTGAAACCGTCGGCATTTCTGCCCAGCCCAAAGAACGGAGAGACCTCCGTATTCCGGCATGGTGCCGAGCCGCTCGACGAGCTGAAAGCGATCGCACAAAAGGAAGTCGGTGCTGAGCGCCGCATCCACGGTGCAGCCATCGTCAAAGCTGCCGCAGTGCGCGCGGTGGAGCTTGAAGTCCGGGCAAAGGAGCCTCCACCACGTCATGCCGACATTGTCGGCTGGAAATGGTCTGCGGACGATCCAGAGTTTGGGAAAGCCGAGCAAAAAATGATTGCCGCTCTCATAGCCCAAAAGGCCAGTCCACCCCTGCGGTTCTCCGTCTGATTGATTGTAGAGGTTGGCCCCACGATTCAAGAGTCCCAACATGCGGGCTGCTGGCTCGCGAGGCGAGCTTCTCTATCTCCTGCGTTTGCCGAGTAGGCCATGCCTGCAGAAATCGGGGCGATCAAAGAAAATTCACAGTTGCCCGACATGCTCGTTCCTGAGCGCCGAATCGAATTTCATCCAGCGATGCCATGGCAAAGTCAATCGCCTGCCAGGCGGATTCAATGAATGCGAGGCGGGCGGTCGTGCTTGCGGTAGCGGGTGGCAGGATGCGATGCAGCGCCAGTTCATGCAGGTGACTGGGGGCGAAAGGAAAACCGGTCGCAAACTCCGGTCCACCGGCGGCGATGCCGTCATGATTGGTCGCGGAGTCAATCGCCGCCCGCAACGGTTCTCTGGAGGCGTAGAGTCCATGATGAAGCTCGTTTTCCAGTTGGGACTGGCGGATGCGATGGGTCATGGTGTAGCCGATGGCGGCGTGCTCGTCCTTGAGCATCCGAACCTCGCCGGGATAGCGGGCCTGTGCGATGAGGTCGGGAAGCTCGTTGGCACGTATGGATGGCGAATCTGGCCCCAAGCGAACCCCTGCTCAAATACTTCCGGGCCGCGGAAATCAGTTGGAAGGAGTTTTCCAAACGCTACGAATCCGAGTTGTATGAACCGGCACCCGTGGACAGCGGGAACGTGAAGTCGAAAAATCACGGCCGGAAATTCACCTTGCGCCTAATCAAGGAACTGGCGAGGCGGCAACCGGTGACCTTGATGTGTAGCTGCGATCCAGATGAAAAACACTGCCATCGTTTCCTTCTGAAAAGACTGCTCGAATCATCGAAGGTTTGAGTGGTTTGCGAGGAAAGGAACCGGGTCGTGGGAATTACAGTGAGTTCAATGCGACGGGTGAAAATGAATCCTGCGATGCCTGACTGCCGCGCATTTCATTCGGTGGAAACAGGGCGCGGTTCAGGGGTCCATGCCTTCCGAATCCAAGGACCGGCAGCCCGCCCCGGCGCAGACTCTAGGCCTATGGGTCCTTATCGAGAGCCGTGGCGATTTGCTCCAGCGCGGACATGAGGATCGGCGCCACATCCGGCGAGCACGAATTGATCTCGCCGTATTGCGAGCTGTCGCGCCCGTAAGCGTAGGGCTTCTTGTTGTCCCACTGACGCTTCGGAATGATGTAGCCGATCTCATCGTTGGCCAGTCCGATCAACATCCACGGCCGGGCGGGGAAAATCTGTGCCACGGTTTTCTCAAGCGGCGCCTCTGGAAAGTCGGCTGCCCGCTCAGCCGGTTCTTGGAATTCGCCGTAAACCAGCTCGGGGTAGATTTCGCCGGGGATACCTATCACATCGAGCCCGCCAAGCCGCAGCGCGTTAACTTCGGTGCGAATCGCCATTTTTTCGAAGATGTCGGTAATCACGAATAGCTTGCCGCGCCGCGCGGGGTTGCCGCGATCGACATAGGCATCGCGCCGCAGCACGCCGGCGGCGAAAGCGGCACGGTAGTAGGGGTTTCGCACCGGCAGGTAAACGGCGCGGCGGATGGATTGGAAAGGTGTCAGCGCGAGCGGTTTGGCTGCGGAGACCGCCTGGCCCGCAAGTGTGGCGACCGCCTCGCCATAGACCCGCGCATACTCGAAGTCGCCCTCCTTCAGCTCTCCGCCGGCGGCGTCCCGGATGCGACCGTCGGGAGGCGCCATCAGCCCGCCGACCGCGCCGCTGAGATAAACGATCGGGCATGCGTATTTTTTCGCCAGCGCTGCCACGGTTGCCGCGGGAAAATCCGCGGTGAGTTCGGTATTGCGCGAGCCCATCGCCTCGGGATGGCAGTTCCACTGCACGATCAGGCCGCTGGGATTTCCGTTTCCGCCGCCGGCTTTGGCGGCTCCATCGGGATCGGAGAATTTCAAGACGCGCAGGATGCCGTCGCGGGCCACCGGCAGGCGGCTGTCGCCTAACAGCGTCTCGTCTTTGGCAGTGCCGAAACTTGCTGCCGCAGGCGCGAGCTTCGTTTGCGCCTCGCGCACGCAAGCAACGATCTTCGTCACGATTTCAGCGAGATATTTGTCATCGGCGCCGCGCTTGATTGCCGTCCGCCCCCAAATCCCGATGACATCCGGACCCTCGTGATTGTGACTGCTGCCGATGATGAGGTGATCGATCTCCGGCAGCCCCTTGCGGATCGCGTCGGTCTGGGGGAGTTGCAGGCCAACCAGATCGGCGCCGACGATTGCGAAGGTTTTCGTCCCATCGCTCAGCACCGCGCAACGCGCCATGATCGGATCGTGAACGGCGGTGGCGCGGCGGCCCTGGCCGTAGCCGGCGAGCCAGACCGGGCGATCCTCCGCGAGCGCCGGCGTAATATCCACCTCGGCAAATCCAACTTGCAGCCCTGCGGCCCGGGATCGGGACGAGAGGAGAAGCGCGGTGCAGATGAGGGTAAGGAACAATCGGAACGGGTGTGGTTTCATGCTGGCAGCATTGGGGAATCCGGCGATTCCACAAGCCTGCTGGCCGCGCCGCCGTTCGTTAGAAACAGGGCATTTGCCCAGCCCCTCCTTTTCGCCGAGCCGAAGCGGAGTTGGAGACTTTGGTTTCAGAGTGATCCCGATGTCCGGCTATCAATGCTAACGATTTCCAGAAAGCAGGCCTGAGCAACAATCGGATTCTAACATTCTTGATCGAGCGGAGGTCCTTTCTCTACAAACCGAGCGTTCATCCGAACTTTTTGTTGATTTTTAAAAAACCTGTTATGAAGAGAACTCCCCCCTCCCGGCGGCCATCATCCGCCAATCCCGACGCTCATGATCTTGGAAAAGAAGGGCGGAACAAGCCCTGGAATCGCAGGATTGCCCTGACGTTGCCGCCGCTTCTTATTCTCGCTGGCCTCTGGCTGGCGTTTCCTCGCCCATCCGACCCACCGGCCCCCATCGCGGGCCAGGGTAAACCACCGACCTCCTCGCCGATCGCGGGGATGGTTCTCCCGGATCCGCAGCGCTCCGCGGCGACTCTCTCCCGTTCGGTTAAGGAAGTCGTTGCGCGGCAGAGTCCGGAGTGGGCGCGCGAGCGGAGGGATGAGATGCTTCAACTGATGCGCGAGAATCCCGCGCAGGCCCTCGATGAGGCGATCGGCTGGGCGGATTACGATGCGCTTCCGGAGGACCTGAAGCCGTTCTTCGAACGTCCTTTCAACGAGATCGCCACCCTCCGGGTGCTACCGGTCTGCGGCGGGGAGGACTCCGTCACGGAGCCGCTCCACATTGTTGAAATGGGTGGCAAAACGTGGAGCGCCCACCCGGTGGGGCGCCGCACCAGCCAAGACACCAAAGAGGCCACGATTCTGGCGGGTTTCACCCTTGATGGCGAGGCGGTGGTCGCGGAAACCGGCTTCGAAGCACTCTCTACCGAGGATCGTGAATTCCTCGCTACGCGGCCGCTCGGACAGGCCGATGCGGGGCAGGACTTTTCAACCGGTGAAAAGCTGGTTGATGAGCCGCTCACCGCACTGGCCGGCGGGAAACGCTACCTGTTCGCGAACCGGGCGAACCTTGATTCCTTTCAGGAAATGCTGGCGCGCTTCGACGATGCCCCCGGGCCGCATGGCGGGAGCCGCGTTGTTTTCGCCATGCCTGGAGGCATCGACGGACCGGACGGGTTCGACATGGCCGCGGCCGAGCAATGGGTCGAATACCAGGCCAGCAGTTGGACCGAGACGCCAAAGAGCGTCTTTTTCATCCGTGTTGATTTCTCCGGCGGAACCTATTCCGGCGAGCCAATCACCCAGGCCGCGCTCCACAGCGTCCTCAACACCTCCGTGGCAAGCACCATCACGAAGATGTCGTATGGCAAGACGACCATCAACGCAACCGTGGCCGCTAACTACGTCAGGATGCCAAAGACGGTCGCAAGCTACCTGCCTGCGAACAACGACCTGCTCTATTCGGACGCGGTCGCTGCTTACGAAGCGAGTTACGGGACGATCACGGGCGCCTATGACATCATCGGAGTGTATTTCCCGAACATCGGGATGAAGGGAAATGGCAGCGTTTACGCCGGTCTCGCGGGCGGTAGCCGCCAGTGGCTGCAGGGTTCGAGCAATCCCAGCGTTATCGTTCACGAGTTCGGGCACAACTACGGTTTGGCTCACGCCGCCTTCTGGGATACCGGCGGGACCTCGGTAGTCGGAGCCGGCTCGAGCATCGAGTACGGAGATGATTTTGATATCATGGGCGGGGAGCGGGATTTGGAAGGCCACTTCCACATGCAAGCCAAGAGCAAGCTGAACTGGCTGGAAACCAGCAATTGGATCGACGCCAGCACCGCAGGCTCGGGAACGCGTCGAATCTATCGCTTTGATGACGCCGGTACGACCGGCGTGACGCGCGCTGTCCGGGTGAACAAGACTGCTGCCCCAGCAGCCATCGACTATTACTGGATTGGCTATCGCCCGGGAATCACGGCGAACGCATTCCTGCAGAGCGGGGCCTACCTACTCTGGGAGAAGGCGGGGACGGAGCAGAGTTGGCTGCTCGACACGACCCCGGGCTCGCTCGATGGAAAGGAGGACTCGGCGATTTCCCTCGGAAGGACCTATCCGGATCCTGTGGCGAAAGTCTATATCACGCCCACCGCCCAAGGAGGCACCGGTGCCGACCGGTGGCTTGACGTCAATGTGCAGATCGGACCATTCGCGGGCAATACCCCGCCCACCGCGACTCTCACCGCCGCTAGCTCCGCACCGGCCCGCAGTCCGCTGAATTTCAGCGTCGCCGCCAGCGATCCGCAGGGTGATGCGCTCGCCTATTCGTGGGATTTCGGGGATCGCACACCATCATTGAACTCCTCGAGCGCGAGCCATACCTACACCGTCGGCGGAACCTACACGGTGAAGGTGACCGTCAGCGACATGAAGGGTGGCAGCGTGACCAAGAGTTCGAATATCACGATCACCGACCCGCTCAGCACCTGGACCAACGGCACGGTCGCGGCGGGCCGCGGCATGAAGGATGTGAGCTATCACGAGGGGCGTTATTTCGCATCCGCGGACGGCTTCATCTACGTGTCCCTCGACCGGGCGACCTGGTTCGAGGCTCACAACGAGAACGCGCTAAACGGCTTGGATTTTGCCCACAAGAACGGGCGCACCGTCATGGTCGGCCAGCTTTACGACTTCGGTGCCAACGTCTGGCGTGCCGCCATTCGCTACACCGACGACGGCCTCGACTGGTTCACTGCGAACCATCCCCAGGCGGCACCCTTGCGAGGGGTGGTAGCCGGGGCGAGCAACATCTTCGTCGCGGTGGGCGACGGCGGCCTGATCATGCGGTCCACCAATGGCGGTGCGTCTTGGACAACCATTACTCCTCCCACCAGCAAGAGCCTGGTTGCGGTGACCTACGGTGCCGGACAATTCCTCGCCGTGGGTGAAGGCAGCAGTGTGGGCTGCATCTTCACCTCGCCGGACGGATTGACTTGGACCGACCGGAGCGCTGGCTCCAGTTTCGAGAACGGAGGGGCGTTCCGGAGCGTGGTATTCGACGGGACAGCCTTTATCGCGGGCGGATGGAATACAGGAATTCAGCGCTCCACTGACGGCGGAGTGAACTGGACGCGCCAGCGAATCGTGGGCAGCGCCGACTACGACATCCTCGAGTTCACCATCGGAGCCGGAGCCTACGTCGCGGCGGCGATCCGGAAGGACGGATCCGACAAGAAGGTCCTCTTGGTTTCGGCCGATGGAACGCTCTGGCAGGAGAGCGGGACCACCAGCTTCCCTTCGACGACTACGCAGATTGTGTTTGCCGGGGGCGAGTTCATCACGGTGCAAGGAGGCAACGGCGGCTTTTCAAAAAGCGGGGCACTGTTTCCCTCGAACAACGCGCCGACCGTCACGATTTCAGGAGCTTCGACCGGCCAGCCGCGAACCGCCATCACCTTCAATTCCACCAGCAATGACACCAATGGGGATTCGCTCTGGCTGAGTTGGAACTTCAACGACGGCACCCCCTTCGGGAAAGGGGCTTCGGTGGGACATACCTTTCCGGTGGGAGGAACGTACACGGTGAAGCTCACTGCAAATGATGGGAAGGGCGGAATCACGACCGCCACCCACGCCATTACCATCACGGACCCGCTCGATAACTGGATCACCCGCACCTCCAACACCACCTCCAACCTCAACGACATTGTGGTGGGCGGAGGCAAACTGGTGGCGGTGGGAAGCAACAGCACCTATGCGAGCTCCACCGATGGCACGATTTGGACCGCAGGCATATCCGCCATCAACAACACCAATTACTACGGGGTGATTTACGACGGTACCCGGTTCGTCGCGGCGGGTGAGGAGTATGATTTTGTCGTTTCAGGTTGGGTGGGCGTGGTTCACACCTCGCCGGACGGCAGCAACTGGACGAGAACCTCCAAGGGCGGCGCGCCCCTCCGGGATATCGCGTTCGGGAAAGGTCTCTACGTCGCGGCCGGAGACGGGGGAAGGCTCATGCGCTCGCCCGATGCGATCAACTGGACTCCGATCTCGAGCGGGACGATCAAACCCCTCAAGGGCATCAGCTTCGGCAACGGGGGATTCGTGGTGGTGGGTGCCTTCGACTCGACGGTCGTGCTCACCTCGGACAATGGCACCAACTGGGTGGACGCCACGAGTGGCGCCGGCACGTTGTCCTGGCAGAGTTTCGGCGCCGTGCAGTTCGTCGGAGATCGCTTTCTCGCCTCCGGATTCCACTCGAAGATCCGGCACTCCATCAACAACGGCGCTAGTTTCCAGACGAACCAGACAGGCTCCCAGAGCACCCCGGCGTTCGCCTATGGCAACGGCATCTACCTCGCTGCCGGAGTCGACTTGGATAGCTCCAATGCCGACATCAACTTGATTTCCGTGGATGGCCAAACCTGGAACGCGCTCACCACCGCCGCCCAAGATGACCGGGAGGCTGCGGTCTTTTTCAACAACACCTTCCTCACCGTTGGGAAAAACGGGTCGATCCGTCAATCGGATGTCTTTGGTGGCTCCCCCACGCTGCCCACGCCGCTGGCGTGGTGGTCGATGAACGACTCCGGGAACCTCGGTAGCGATGGCAGCGGAAATGGAAACACCGGAAGCAATTTCGGAGCAACGCCGTCAGCCGCCGGTGCCCGCGACCACACCGGCGGTTCGCTCGGTTTCGACGGGGTGAACGATTACTTCACCGCTCCGACCGGAATCCTGAGCGGCGTGAGCGATTTCACCCTGAGCACATGGGTCTATCTGAACACCGTCGACACTTGGTCACGCATCCTTGACTTCGGCTCCAGCACCGGCGTCAACATGTTCCTCACGCCGAAAAACGGCCTGACCGGAACGGTGCGGTTCGCCATCACGACCAGCGGCGGCGGCGGGGAACAAGTGATCAATGGCACCGCGGCCCTTCCATCCGGCAAATGGACGCACGTGGCGGTGACCCTTTCGGGTTCGGTCGGCAAACTCTATGTGGATGGCCAGGTGGTGGGCACCAATACCGCCATGACCCTCACCCCCGCCAGCCTCGGAGCGACCACCAAGAACTACCTTGGGAAATCGCAGTATCCCGATCCTTACCTGAACGGTTCGCTGGATGAGGTTGCCCTGTTCAGCAGCGCACTGACCGCCGAACAGATCGCCGCCATTATGACCTTCGGCCTTCCGAGCGTTGACATTCCAGCGGGCAACCTCGCCCTTCGCCTGGTGGGAATTGTGACGAATGGCGCAACCAGGACACTTTCGCTGGAACTCGACGGAATGTCCCCGGGAATTGGTTATCACCTCCAGTCTTCGACCACCGGCCTCAACTTTGTGGACCTTCTCTCCGCAGGCACGATCAATAAGAGCACCATCCAGCCCATCCAGGTGCAGGTAAACTCGTCAACCCCTCGCTACTTCCTGCGGGCCGGACAAGGCGCTCCCGTTCCCTGAGCTGGCTTCGGCTCTCGCGATCCGGTTTTGCCGGACGCGGTGCCTACCAGCGACAACCGACCGTAGCCCGGTGCTTCCGCGCCCGAAAGAGGGCCGTCGTGAAGCACTGCGGATTGTCGGACTCCTCTCAGCGTGGCAAGTGCGACGGATGCTTCGGGGAGCGGCGCGCGGAATGGATTGCGCGCTCCGGGAGGGAAAAAGAAGCGGTCCGACCGATCATCCCCCTAGGAAAACCCATTAACCCGGGAGGCATCTCAGTCGGACCGCCTTGTCTTGCGACGGGAGCATTTAAGCACCGGACGTGCCGGATCTTTCGCGGATTTCGAGAAATTTTCCTGAATCAGGAATTTTCGTCCAGCGAGACGACGACGATGTTGGTGGCGAGCTGCTCGCGGAGGCGGGAGTCGATGTCGTCGGAGTCGAGATTGCCAACGCTTTCCTCCAGACTGGCGTGCTGGGCGGAGGTCTCGGGCAGGGCGATGTGGACGACGGGATCGCCGGGGCCAACGGCGGGCATGGTGGTCATGCCGAGGACGATGCCGGCAACCGGGCTGCGGATGATTTCGTGACCGAGTCCGAGCAGGGTGGTGCCGCTGGCGACGGGCTGGCCTTCCGCGACGGCATCGCCGGGGGCGACGTGGAAGTGGAGGAATCCGCCGCTTTCGGAGCGGATCCAGCGGGTGGCGCGAACGACGATCTGGTAGTGCGGCGGCTGGCAGGGATCGTCGGTCATGCCAAGCTCGGCGAGGACGTTGGAAATGCCGCGGAGGGTTAGGTCGAGCACGCCGGGCTCGGTTTTCCAGACCTCGCCGGCTTCGAGGACGATGGTGGGGCAGCCGCGTTTGACGGCCTCGCGCCGCAGCGAACCGTCGGGGCCGCCGCTATTGACGATGACCTCGCAGCCGAAGGCACCGGCAAGGCGGGCGCATTCGGCATTTTCGCAATCGGTGCGGACGTTGGGGAAATTCGTGCGGCGCACGGCGGCGGTGTGGAGGTCGATGAGGTAGTCGCAGCGGCCGACGATTTCCTCGAAGACGACGTGGGCGAGTCGGGCGGAAAGGCTGCCGGTGGCGCTGCCGGGGAAGCAGCGGTTGAGATCGCGCCGGTCGGGCATGTAGCGGCTGTGGCGCTCGAAGCCGAGAATGTTCACGACGGGCACGAGGATGAGCGAGCCGCGGCGGAGGTCGAAGGGCGGATCCTGAATGAGGCGGCGGATGGCGCCGGTGCCATTGATTTCATCGCCATGGACGGCGGCGACGATGCCGACGACGGGGCCGTCCTCCGGGCCGCGCCAGACGAGGAGGGGCAGCGTCACGGTGGCACCGCTGAAGCTCTTCCCGGTCTCCAACCGCAGCCGCTTGCGCTGGCCGGGGGCGACGAGGGTATCGCCCCATTTCCCGACGTCGGCGGTCATGCGGCGGGCGGTTCGGCGGGGGCGGGCTTGAGCTTGCTGACCCTGCGGCGGGCCTTCTTTTTGGCGGGTATGAGGCCCTTCATGTGTTCGGATTTCCCATAGCAGAGCAGGGAATCGTCGGCTTCGAGGACGCGGGAGCTCTTCGGATTGGAAACCACCATGCCCTTGCGCCGCAGGGTGAGGACGACCACGTCGAGCTCGCGCAGGCCGGTCTGCTCGATGGTAACGCCGGCGAATTTGCTGCCCTCGGGGATCGTGATATCGGCCACCGAGTAGCCGCGGCTGACGGTGAGGCGCTGGCGGATGTCGATCTCGGGAAATTTCACCTGATCCTCGATGTAATCGATGACCTCGCCGGCGATGTCCAACCCGGTCGCGCCCTCGATGCCTTCGAGGCCCGGCGAGGAATTCACCTCCATGACCTGCGGGCCGGAAGCGCCCTCGAGCATGTCCACGCCGCAGACGCGCAGGCCCATGATCTGGGCGGCGCGCACGGCGGCTTCCTCGTAAACCGGGTCTAGTTGGATCGCCTCCGCGCGGCCGCCGCGGTGGACGTTCGAGCGGAATTCCTGACCCTGCGCGGTCCGGCGGATGGCGGCCACCACGCGGTCCCCGATGACGAAGGCGCGCACGTCCTTGCCCTTGCTCTCCGCCACGAATTTCTGCAGCAGCACCTGCTGCTTGGTGCTGTGCAGCGTCTCGATGATGGCCTTGGCGATTTCCAGCTTGTCCGCCAAAATCACGCCGACGCCTTGCGTGCCTTCCAGCAGCTTGATGATGACGGGCGCGCCGCCGACGCGCAGGAGGGCGTCCTCGACGTCGCGCTTGTCGTCCACGTAGGCGCTCAGCGGGATGCCGACGTCGTGGCGGGAAAGGATTTGCAAGCTGCGGAGCTTGTCGCGGGAATTCCCGATGCCGGCGGCGGTGTTCGGCGTGAAGATGTCCATCTGCTCGAACTGCCGGACGACCGCCGTGCCATAGCGGGTGATCGACGTGCCGATCCGCGGCAGCACGGCGTCCGGCGTCCGCAGCAGCTTGGCGTGGTAATACAAAGAGGGCGTGCCCTGGTCGAGGCCGATGGCGAGGCGCAGCGTGTTGAGAATCTCGATTTTATGGCCCCGCTTTCGACCGGCCTCGACGAGGCGGCGGGTGGAATAGCACTTCGGCGAGCAGGAGAGGATCGAGAGTTTCATAAGAGGAAATCCGGCGGAATCGGCGATTCGCGCCATACCGCCGGGAATTCCCCGATACGGGCAGGGAAAGGGCGAGTCAAATTCCCAGTCGCGACGGAAATCGGCCGGGCATTGGCCAAAAAGGAAGCGGTCCGACCGATCATCCCACCAGGAAAACCCATTAACCCGGGAGGCATCTCAGTCGGACCGCCTTGTCTTGCGACGAGGACTCTTAAGCACCGGCCATGCCAGATCTTTCAGCGCTTTCGGGGAAATCGCGGATTACTTCGATTTCTCCCGCGAATGCCTGCGGTAGAGCGCGGGCGGCACGCCGGTGGCGGGGGTGAAATTGACGGTGAGGCGCTCGTTGCTTTGGAAGCCGCAGCGCTCGGCGATGGTGGCAACGGGCAAATCCGTGGTGGTTAGCAGCTTTTTCGCCCGCTCGACGCGCTCGTGCCGGATCACGGCGTGCGGCGCGCGGTCGAGGGAAATCCGGAACCGCCGCTCCAGCACCCGACGCGAGACCCCGGCGGATTCCGCCCACTGTTCCACGGAGGCGATGCCTGCGAGATTTTCCAGCAAGATCTTCATGGCGCGGCGGACGATCGGGTCCGCCACGGCTTCGTACGAACTCGATCCGCGGGCGACGATGTCGAGCGGCGCCACCAGCACCGGCCCGGCGGGCGGATTTCCGGCGACGATTTCCTCAATGACGCGCACCGCCTCCGCCGCCAGCCGTCGCCAGGGCAGGCGGATGCTGGAGAGGCCGGGGCGCGCCATTTCGCAGACGGTTTCGTCGTCATTCGCGGAGACGACGCCGAGCGCGAAGGGCACCTCCAGCCCGGCCTGCGCGGCAGCTTCCAGGACGTGGCGGCCTGTCGGATCGTGCGCGGTGAAAATCCCGGCGGGCGAGGGGAGCGCGGCCAGCCAGCCGACCATGTCCTCGTCCGGCTCGCGCCAGTATTCGTCGTATTGCCGCCAATCGCGGAACTCCTCCCAATACACCGGCACGTCCCCGGCGATTTCCTGGAATCCCTCCAGCCGCTGCTTGGCGTAGTGCGCGCCGGCCCGGCCGACGAAGGCGAAATCCCGGTAGCCGCGGGAAATCAAGTGCTGCGCGGCCAGCCGGCCAATCGCGACATCGTCGATATCGACGCCGTAAGTACCGGGCACCGGCTGGTCGGACGGCACCAGGATGACCGGGCAGCCGAGCGCGACGAGTTCCTCGGTCAGGCCCGGTTGCCACTCGGTGAGAATCGCGCCCGGCCGCCATTCGCGCAGGCTGGCGAGCAGGGTTTCCGGCGGGCGGTACAGGTCCACGATGCGGAAATCGCAGCCCATGCCGGCGAACGGCGCGAGGCCGGGCGTGAGCCGGCGGATGTTCACCGAGGACTGCACCACGGCGATGCGGCGGGGGATTTCCATGGGCGCGTGTCGCATTTCATCAAGACGTTACCGGAAATTGCGGTGGCGATGCCAGCGGGATTTGCCGTAGTTTCCCGGAGTTGGCGCGAGCGGCGTCACGATTTCCCACCAATCCAACCCACGACCGAGATGACAAAATTCCCTTGCGATGCCGTGAAATTCGAAGGCCCCGGCTCCAAAAACCCGCTTTCCTTCAAGCACTACAACGCCAGCGAATCCGTCGCCGGCAAGACCATGGCCGAGTGGTTCCGCTTCGGCTGCGCTTACTGGCACACCATGCGCGGCACGGGTTCGGACCCCTTCGGTGCGGGCACCGCGGACCATCCGTGGGACGACGGCGGTGATTCCGTCGCCAACGCGCAAAACCGCGTCCGTGTCTTCTTCGATTTCATGGAAAAAGTCGGCCTCGACTACTACTGCTTCCACGATCGCGACGTGGCCCCGGAACTTGGCAGCCTCGCCGAGTCCAACAAGGCGCTCGACGCCGTGGCCGACACGCTGGAAGAGGAGCAAAAGCGCTACGGCAAGAAGCTCCTCTGGGGCACCGCCTGCCTGTTTTCGCACCCGCGCTACCAGCAGGGCGCCGCCACCAGCCCGAACGCCCAAGTCTATGCCTACGCCGCCGCGCAGGTGAAAAAGGCCATGGAAATCACCCATCGTCTCGGCGGCGAGGGCTACACCTTCTGGGGCGGTCGCGAGGGCTACTCGACGATTCTCAATACCGACATCAAGCGCGAGCTCGACCACCTCGCCCGTTTCCTCCACATGGCCGTGGATTATAAAAAGGAAATCGGCTTCAAAGGGCAGTTTTACATCGAGCCGAAGCCGCAGGAACCGACCACCCACCAATACGATTCCGACGCCGCCGCCTGCCTCAATTTCCTCCGCGAATACGACCTGCTGGACCATTTCAAGCTCAACATCGAGACCAACCACGCGACCCTCGCCGGCCACACGATGGAGCACGAACTCACCGTCGCCTACGAAGCCGGCGCGCTTGGCAGCATCGACGCGAACATGGGCACGCCAAACGTCGGCTGGGATACCGACCAGTTCCCGACCGACCTCTACCTGACCACCCACACGATGCTGGTTCTCATGAAAATGGGCGGCTTCACCACCGGCGGCCTGAATTTCGACGCCAAACGCCGCCGCGAATCCTGGGAGCCGATCGACCTCGTCCACGCCCACGTCGTCGGCATGGACGCCTTCGCCCGCGGCCTCAAAACCGCCGCCGCCATCCGCGCCGACGGCCGGATCGCGGACTTCGTCAAACAACGCTATGCAACTTGGGACAGCGGCGTCGGCGCTGAAATCGAAGGCGGCAAAACCACGCTCGGCGACTTGGAGAAATTCGCCCTCGGCAACGGCGAACCCACCATCGCCAGCGGCCGCCAGGAAATGATTGAAGGGCTGCTCAACGAGTTCATCTGAGGCGGCGTCTTCGCCCGGAATTTGCTATCGCCCGGCGTGTGGAGCCATCCACGCGCCGGGCGAAATTCGTTTTTACTCCGAACCGTCCGCCACGGCCGCCTTCATAGCCTGGGTGAAGGCGGTCTGCGGGGCATTGTTCAGCCAGCGCTTCACACCTCCCTGGTCCGCCTGATACCACGTTTTGAATTTTTGCGCCGCCTCCGCGGATTGCCATTGGGTTCCCAACGCGTCGAGATAGCCCGCGACTCCACCGGGATTTCCGTTACTGCGGCCGATCATTTCCGTGAAATTTGCAAACTGCCGGAAATTCATCCACGAGCGGCCGCCGACCCGGCTCCATGCCATCGCCGCATTTTCGGGTGAAAGCGCGCCAAGCCGTCCCTGCGAATTGTTCCAAGCAAAGGCCGCCGCCTCTCCCGATGCACCTTCCTCGGAAAGGCTCGCAAGCCAGTCCACCGCATCGGCGAGTCCGCCGCCGTAAAGCTTTTCCACCAGTTCATAGCGAATGGTCTCCATCACTTGCGGCTGGGGAATTTGGTGGGAGAAGAGATATTTCGCCGCCGCATCCGGATCCGTGCGGATCCATCCCTTGATCGCGCTGGCCCATCCTCCGCGGGTGTTGGCAATTTCCGGGTGATCGTCCATCCAGCGCAGTGCCGCCGCAGGGTCCGCCTGTCCCCAACTGCGGGCGATTTTTTCCAGATCCTGCGCCGGCAAACGCGTCGGTTCCTCACCGATCAGATAGGTCAAGGCGCCTTGGGGATCCACCTCGCCCCAACGCGTGGCGAACGCGCCATATTCTTCGCCAAAGCCGTTCCCCGCCTGATCCATCTCGATAAATCGTTCGTGAATCCGCGCCGCATCTTCCGGGCGCATCATTTCCAGCAGGAGGCTGAAATCGCGGCTTCTTCGCACGTAGTCGGGATCCTGCAGGGTCTGGTAGCAGGCTGCCAGCAGCGCTTCGTTCGGTTCTCCGGGGACCGCCTCCGCCGCGATTTCCGCCAAATGTGCGAACAGCTTCGCGCTCCGCGGGGAGGACGCCAGCCGGGCCAAGGAAAGCGTGCTCGTGGAACGGCTGGCCGGGCGCGAGTGATTTCGCTCCCTTGCTTCCACGCGATCCTCAACCGGAGCCCTCTTACCGGCGGTCGCGGCCGACTGCCAAAACGCCCACCCCCAACCCGCCGCCGCAATCACAGCAAGCGCCGCGATCGGAAAATTATTGCCCATCGGATATTTCATCTGTGGAGCGGTCTTACGAAAACCCGCCGGGCAAGGGCGAGGGGTAATCTTTGTTAGCTGGCGACGAATTGTCTTAGACCGGCCTCCGCCGGTAGGGTGCTTCGCACTCCAAAGTTTAGCGCTGCGCGCCTTTGGAGTGCGGTGGCAAGGCCCCCGGCCGCGACACCGCTTTGGATTGCGTCGTCCGGTGCTTCGGAATCCAAAGCGGTGTGGCGCTCCGCTTCCCACCGCACTCCAAGGGCGCTCCGCGCCGCAGGCCTTTGGAGTGCGGTGGCAAGGCCGCAGGCCGCGACACCGCTTTGGATTGCGTTGTCCGGTGCTTCGCGAATCCAAAGCGGTGTGGCGCTTCGCTTCCCACCGCAGTCCAAAGGGGGCTTGGCGGATGCAATTCGCCGCCACGGGCGGGCGCGGGACGATTATCTGGCGGGGGCGGGTTGGGTGAGGCTGCGGATGAGTTTCACCTCGTCTTGGCGGTATGGTTTGCCATCGCGGCGGAGAATGTCGTGAAACCAAGGATCGGGTTCGTCGCCGTATTCTTTGGTCCAGGAATCCCAGGGAAATTTCGTCTGGCTTTTGCCATCGACGAATCCCCAGTTGTAGGCGCCGATTTTCTCCCGGGCGAAGTAGGGCAGGATGGCGGCGAAGGTGCTGCCTTGCGGCCTGGCCATGTATTCCGTGCAGACGATCGGGCGGTTGTATTTCCGCAGCGCCTCCACCCGGGCGGTGGTGAGTTCCAGGGGATCGTAGGCGTGGAAATTGATGATATCGGAAAGGTCGAGCTGGGCTTTTTGGAATTCGTTGGGATTGGCATAATCGCCGCTCCAGATGCCGGAGCAGAGCGGTTGGACGGGATCGGCCTCGCGCGCCCACGCGAAGGTTTTGCGAAGCAGCGCGAGCGCGTTTGCTTCCTTGTCCGCGGCTTCGCGATCCTTGAAGCGACCGCCGTTGGAGTTGTCCGGTTCGTTATACAAATCCCATGCGAAGATCCGTGCGTCCTCGCGGAAATGGTTGATCACGCCGAAAACGTAGGGTTTCAAGCTGTCGTGCTTGGCGGGATCGCCGAGGATTTCGCCGCCGGGGCTTTGGATCCAGCCGGAGTTATGGACGTGGGGTTTTGGCTCGGGTTGCTTTCCCGCTTTCGGTTCGGGATTCCAAACGCTGTCGAACAATACGAACATCGGCTTGATCTTGTGCTTATCGCAAATTTCGAGGAAACGGTCGATGCGTTTGATAAATCCTTCGGAATCGGTCTGCCAGGGAATGTCATGCAGAAAGACCCGCATGGTGTTGAATCCCAGCTTTTGCGCCCAGCCGAGTTCCAGATCGATGCGCACGGGATCGAAGGTTTCCGCCTGCCACATCTCCAACTGGTTGATGACGGTGGCGGGCACATAGTTCGCGCCGACGGGCCACGGTTGTTTGGCATACCATTGGTTGGCCGCTTCGGTTGTCCAGCGTAGGGCGGGGGCGGCGCTCGCGACCATCGGCGCCAGCAGGAGAAAGAGCAGGGTGAATTTCATACAATCAGAATTGGTAGGCGAGTTTTCCGTATTCGAACGATTTGCCGGAATCGGCGGCTTCCATGATGCCATTGACAATCTGGATGTCGCGCATGCCCATCTGGCCCGGAACCTTGCTTGGCTTGCCGGATAGGATGGATTCCACCTGGCCTTCGATCTGCAAGGTTTGCTGGCTGACGGGTTCGAAGTGCATCGGGCCGTCGGGGGTTTTTCCTTCGATTCTGTCGTACCAATAGGCGGGGGCAAGCTCCACCATGCCCTTCGCCACTTCGGCGCGGACGAAATTGCCCTCGTCGCCATAACTTGCGAAACCGTCGGATTTCCGGCCGTCCTCGAAGGTGAACGTCCATTTGTAGCGCTCCGGGACTTCGGTGAATATGTCCTTGCGGGTGGTGGATTTCTCCGCGGTGACACTTACGGGATTCATCCGTGCGGTATAGACGGACGCCTGGACGCAATATACGCCGAGGTCATATAAGGCGCCGGCCACGCCGAGCTTTCCGATGCGCCATGCGTTGAGACCGGTGAAGCTTTTCATCATTGATGCATTGCGGGTGGAAATGGAGTTCCATTTGCCAAACTCCTCGTTCTTCATGATTTCCATTAGCCTCAGGTGATAGGGATCCCAGTGCAGGCGATAGCCGATCTGGAGGGTTTTGCCGGCCTTTTCCACCGCGTCGATCATGCGCTGGCAATCGGCGCCGGTAGGAGCCATGGGCTTTTCGCTAATGACATGTTTGCCCGCCTTGGCGGCGCGGATGACAAACTCCGGGTGCAACGCGGTGGGCGTGACGACATAGACGATATCGATATCCTTGTTATCGGCGATGGATTCGAAATTTTCGTAGTTATAGACGTTTCCGTCGGGGATGCCGTATTTCTTCTGCCATACCGGGATTTTCTCCGGCGAGCCGGTCACGATGCCGGCGAGGCGCGCGTTGCGGGTTTTTTGCAGGGCGGGCGCGAGCTGGTTGGTGGCATAGTCGCCGAGGCCGAGCAGGGCGATTCCAAGGCCCTTTTTCCCCGGCTCGGCGGCGCGGGCGGAGGCATAGGGGGCGAGCGAGGCGGCGGCTCCGAGGCGGATGAAATTTCGGCGGCTGAATGGGTTCATAACCTCGCAAGCAAGGCGCAATCGTCCGGCGATGCAACGGAAAACCGGCCGGGCCGGGCGGCCGGGTCGTCCTGATTTCCCCGCAATCGCGCTTGGCCGGAAATAAGTCTGGCGAAACGGGAAACGGCGTTTGTAAATGCCGCCGTGACGTCTCCCCCCAGTTCGCCCCGATGTTCTGCGCTTGTCGTGGCGGCTGGCTCGAGCCGCCGGATGGGCTTCGACAAGCTGGCCGCGGAACTGGCCGGCGTGCCGGTGCTGCGGCGAACGGTGGAGGCATTTTTAGCGGCGGAATCGATTGCGGAAATCGTGGTCGTCTGCCCGCCTGAGCGTTGGGCGCCGATTGCCGGCGATTTCCCGAAACCAGTGCGCCGGGCGGACGGCGGGGCGGACCGGCAGGACTCGGTGGCGGCCGGATTGGCGATGATTTCCACGGAGTGGGTGGCCGTTCACGACGGCGCGCGCCCGCTGGTTTCGCCGGCGGAAATCCACCGTTGCGCGGCTGCCGCGGAGGAACACGGCGCGGCGGCGCTGGCCCGGCGCGTCGCGGAAACGCTCAAACGCGCGGATGCCGCCGATTTCAGCGCCGGACCGGTCGCGCGGGACGGGCTGTGGTTTATGGAAACCCCGCAGATTTTCCGCACGGCGGAGCTGGTGGAAGCCTGCGCGGCGGTGCGGAAATCCGGCGCGGTGGCGACCGACGAGGTCAGCGCGCTGGAGGCGGCGGGCGGACGCGTGAAATTTCTCGAATCACGTCTGCCGAATTTGAAAATTACGACTCCCGCCGATCTGGCGCTCGCGGAAGCTCTCCTGCAATGAACAAGGTGAAATACGATTGGCGGCAACTGCCGCACGGCCCGCGGCTGGCGGTGGCGACGGTGGCGAATTCCGAATGCGCGGCGCTTTCCATCTACATTCCGGCCGGCAGCCGGGACGAGGCGGATCTGCCGGCGGGGCTGGCGCACTTCGTGGAACACATGGTTTTCAAGGGCACGCGGCGGCGTTCGGCGCGCGAGCTGAGCCTGGAAATCGAGAGCGCCGGCGGCCAGATCAACGCCTGCACCTCCGAGGATCAGACGGTTTACGAGGGCCGCGGCGAGGCGGATCTGATGCCCGTCCTGGCAGATGTGCTGAGCGACATGGTCTGGCACGCGCGGTTCCCCGCCGGGGAAATCCGGCTGGAGCGGGAGGTCATCGGCGAGGAAATCACGATGTATAAGGAGTCGCCGGCGGACCACATCGGCGACCTGATTTCCAGCGCATTGTGGGGCGCACATCCGCTCGGGAACGCGGTGTCGGGTTCGCTGGAATCGATTGCCAAAATCGATCGGAAGACGCTCGTGGATTTCCGAGACCGCCACCATCTGCGCCGCGATGTCGTCATCGCCGCAGCCGGGCCGTTCGAACTGGACGAAATGGCGGCGATGCTCCGGCCACACCTGCCGAAGCAATTTCGCGACCCAGCCGCGGCGCTGCCATTCGACTGGGCGACCGCCGTCCCGCGCACGCTCGCGGACAAGCGCGAAACCGACCAACTCCAGCTCGCGCTCGCCTGGCACACGCCCGGCCGCCACTCTGAAATCCGCCACGCGCTGCGTCTGCTGAGCATGATGCTGGGCGAGACGGCGAGCTCGCGGCTCTTCCTCGAACTGCGCGAGGAGCGCGGTCTTTGCTACCAGATCGGCAGCGATGTGACCTTCTTCGACGAGACCGGCGCCTTCGAAATCAGCGCCGGCCTCGACCCGGAATCGCGCGGTGAGGCGATGGCGTGCATCCACCGGGAAATCGCGGATTTGGTAAATCTCGGCCCTCGGCCCGGCGAACTGGAGCGCGCGAAACGGTTGGCGATCGCGCAGAGCAAGCTGGCGTTCGAATCAACCTCCGCCCATGCCGCGTGGGCCGGCGAGGGCGTGCTGGATTTCGGCAAGATTCCGCAACCGGCGGAGTGGCGGGAGAAGGTTCTGGCGGTGACCGGCGAGGATGTCCTCGCCGCAGCCCGGCTGATTTTCCAGGACCGGGAGCCCGCGATGGCGGAAATCGGCGAGGGCTGAGCGGCCTCAGCGGCCGTTGCGGAGCAAATCGCGGATTTCCGTGAGCAGCTTCTCCTCGGCGCGCGGCTCCGGCATCACGGCGGCCTTGATCGCGGCGTCCTGCCGTTCCACCAGCTTGCGCGCCTTGTTGATGCCACGCACCACTAGGAACATCACGAAGGCGACAATGACGAAGTTGATCGCGACAGTCAGGAAATCGCCATAAGCGATGACCGCAACGCCCTGCTTGCGCGCCTCCGCCAGGCTCGTGGCCGTGACGCCGGAAGATAGCGGATAGAAATGGTCGGTGAAATCCAGGCCACCGGAGATTTTCCCGATCAGCGGCGTGATCAGGTCCGCGATGAAGGCGGTGGACAGCTTGGTGAAAGCGGCGCCCATGACGAAGGCCACCGCCATGTCGATGAGGTTGCCTTTGAGTGCGAATTCCTTGAACTCCTTGAACATGATTTGATGAGGGGGTGGAAACCGCTTGATGAAGGGAAGCCGCCGGGCCGCCAAGAAATATTTTTCCGCGGAGTCGCAGTTGAACCTTGGCAGCGCGTTGGCGAGTGCGGAGTCTCCGCCCGATGTCCATGCGGAATGCAAACGCCCTGCGGCGGCTCATCGACGAAGTCGGCACCGTTGACGTGGTCGGCATCGGCGAGCGCGTCGCGAAATACGGCACCCGCAGTATTAAAAAGGCGTCGAAGGTCGCCGGCCTCCGCCTCGCCGTTTCCATGGTCGATTTGACGACGCTCGAGGGCAAGGACACGCCGGGCAAGGTCGCCTCGCTCTGCCACAAGGCGCTGCGCCCGCACCCGGGAAGCGACATTCCGCAGGCCGCCGCGGTCTGCGTCTATCCGAGCATGGTGCGCCACGCCGCAAAGCATGTGAAAGGCACCGCGGTGCGAATCGCCTCCGTGGCCACCGCGTTTCCCTCCGGCCAGGCGCCGCTGAAAACGCGCCTCGCCGAGGTCCGCGCGGCCGTCGGCGACGGTGCGGATGAAATCGACATGGTGATCAACCGTGGCGCATTCCTTTCCGGCGAAATAGCGGAAGTCCAGGACGAGATTTCCGCAGTGCTCCAGACCTGCGGCGATGCCACACTTAAAGTGATTTTGGAAACCGGCGATTTGGAAACCTATGACAACATCCGCGCCGCGTCCTTCCTCGCCATGCGCGTGCTGCGCCCGGGAGATTTTATCAAAACATCCACCGGAAAAACACCGGACAATGCCACTCTCGGCAACAACCAGGTGATGCTGGAAGCTATCCGCGACCATTTCCTGGAAACCGGCGTGGAAATCGCCATGAAACCCGCCGGCGGCATCCGCACCGCGAAGCAGGCGCTGCATTTCCTTGTGGCCGTAAAGGAAACGCTCGGCGACGGCTGGCTGAACAACCGCCGCTACCGCTTCGGCGCCTCCGCCCTGCTCAACGATCTCGTGCGCCAGTTGGTGAAGGAGGAAACGGGTTACTATCAGGCTCCGTATATCTTCAGCGAGGCGGCGGGTTCGTATTGAAATGCCTGCAATGACAGTTTATCCGCGAGCGCCATTCCCGAGTTTCCACCGCCCTTTCAGGGCGGGGATTTCTGGGGGCCGCAGACCCGGGGCTGAAGCCCCGGGCTATGTTCCATGGCCGTTTCAGGGCCGGGATCGCGGGCTGAGAGCCATGGGGGCCAAAGCCCCGGTTGCAAATCCATCAAACTCGCCGGTTAGGAATTGCGGGCTGAAAGCCCGAGGGAACGAAGCCCCGGGCTTCAGCCCGGGATATTGCACTGCAAACGTCTTGCGGCCTGAAAGGTCGCGGGAAAATTTGTTCTCGGGGCAATCTCCGGAATCGCCGGACTTTATGTTTTGATATCATTTCCCACCTTGTCCCAACGCCACCCGATCATGTCTTCCAAAAAATCCCCGCGCCCCGCCGCCCGTGAGCTTTTGTTCGGCGATTTGTGGGAATTCGATCCCGCGCCGGAAACGGCGAAAGCATACATCGAGGATAAATATGATTTGTTCATCGACGGCAAGTTCGTCGCGCCGAAGACCAAGAAATGGTTCGATTCCATCAGCCCGCGGGATGAGGTGAAGATTGCGGAAATCGCGCTGGCCGGCGACGCGGATGTGGACGCCGCCTACCAGGCCGCGGCGAAGGCGTTCGAGACGTGGAGCAAGCTGCCGGGAGCGGAGCGCGGGAAGTATTTGTTCCGGATCGCGCGGCTGCTTCAGGACCGGGCGCGGGAATTCGCCGTGGCCGAGACGCTCGACGGCGGCAAGCCGATCAAGGAATCCCGCGATTTCGACGTGCCGATGGCCGCGGCGCATTTCTTCTACCACGCCGGCTGGGCGGACAAACTGGGCTACGTCACGCCGGGCCGGACGCTGGCGCCGCTCGGCGTCGTGGGGCAGATCATTCCGTGGAATTTCCCGCTGCTGATGCTCGCGTGGAAAATCGCGCCGGCACTGGCTACGGGAAACACCGTAGTCCTGAAACCCGCCGAGACGACGTCCGTCACGGCGATGAAATTCGCCTCGATTCTTCAGGACGCCGGTCTTCCGCCGGGCGTGGTGAATTTCGTGACCGGCGCGGGAGCTACGGGTGCCGCCGTAGTCAATCATCCGCTCGCCGCGAAGATCGCCTTCACTGGCTCGACCGCCGTGGGCAAGGGAATCCAGCGTGCGCTGGCCGGCACGGGCAGGCGCCTGACGCTGGAACTCGGCGGCAAGGCGGCGAACATCGTCTTCGAAGACGCGCCGATCGATCAGGCCGTGGAAGGCATCGTAAATGGCATCTTCTTCAACCAAGGGCATGTCTGCTGCGCCGGCTCGCGTCTGCTGGTGCAGGAATCGATCGCCGACGCGGTGCTGGCAAAGCTGAAAATCCGTCTGCGTTCGCTGCGCACCGGCGATCCGCTTGACAAGAATACCGACATTGGCGCGATCAATTCCAAAGCCCAGCTCGAGCGCATCCGCGAGCTGGTGGCGTCCGGCATCGACGATGGCGCGGAAATGTATCAGCCGGAATGCAAACTACCGGACAAAGGCTGGTATTTCCCCCCCACCCTGTTTTCCAACGTGACGCAGAGCCAGCGGATCGCGCGGGAGGAAATCTTCGGTCCGGTGCTCTCCATTCTCACCTTCCGCACGCCGGACGAAGCCATCGAAAAGGCGAACAACACTCCGTACGGTCTCAGCGCCGGCGTCTGGACGGACAAGGGTTCGCGCATTCTCAAGATGTCCACCGAGCTGAAAGCCGGCGTCGTCTGGGCCAATACCTTTAACAAATTCGACCCCACTTCTCCCTTCGGCGGCTACAAGGAATCCGGCTTCGGCCGCGAGGGCGGGAAGCAGGGGTTGTTGGAGTATGCGAAACTCGTTTGACAACCGGGATTGCAATCCGCCCGCGTCCGCAACACTATGACCTTATGAAAATCGACCGCATCACCATCGATCCAGTAGTCATGTCCGGCAAACCCTGCATCCGTGGCATGAGGGTCACGGTTTCGAACGTCTTGCGGCAACTTGCTAACAGGAGAACCCATGAGGAAATCCTTGCCGCATACCCATATTTGGAGAAGGAGGATATCGATGCGTGTCTGTCATTTTCCGGCTTGAAATCGTGAAGATTTTTCAACCACAGATGAAGAGGATTCACACAGATGAAGAGGGATCCGATTCCTCCGCCCCTTCAGGGCGGAAATATACTTATCGACTTTTCCCGGGGCTGAAGCCCCGGGCTTCGTTCCTTGGCCCTTTCAGGGCCGGAATCGCAGGCTGTAAGCCTGATGGAACAAAGCCCCGGGCTTCAGCCCGGGGTTACCGGCAAACCACGGATCGCGGCCTGAAAGGTCGCCGGAAAGATTCGCGCTTCATTTCATCGCCTGCGTCTATCCCGTTCATCTGAACGGTTGAATCATCTTATACTTCGCACCATGACCCGTCTCCCCATTACCAAAACCCCGAAGTGCCTGGTCGGCGGCGGGTTCATCCGGTCGGAAAGCGGCCGGGTTTATCCGATCGAGGATACTGACGGGGAGTTTTTTGCGAACATCCCGCTCTGCACGCGTAAGGATTTGCGCAATGCGGTGGAGGCGGCGGCGAAGGCCGGACCCGGCTGGGCGGCGCGCAATGGCTACAACCGCGGGCAGATTCTCTATCGGCTGGCCGAGATGATCGAGGCCCGTGCGGCGGAAATGGCGGATGCGGTGCGGCTCGGCGGCACGACGGCCGACGATGCGGCCCGCGAGGTGGCGGCGGCGGTGGAGCGGATTGTCCATTATGCCGGGTGGACGGACAAATATCAGGCCTTGCTCGGCAGCGTGAACCCGGTGGCGAGCAGTCATTTCAATTTCACGATCAGCGAGCCGATGGGCATTATCGGCATCGTCGCACCGGACGAAGCGCCGCTGCTGGGGCTGATTTCGCTAGTATTGCCGGCGATCGCGGGGGGCAACAGCGTGGTGGCGCTGGCGTCCACGCCACGGCCGTATCCGGCGATCCTGCTGGGCGAAATGCTGGCCACCAGCGATTTGCCGGGCGGCGTGGTGAACCTGCTGACCGGCCAGCGCGACGAACTGATTCCGACGTTCGCGACGCACGCGCATTTCCGCGGACTGGCTGCGGTGGCGGATTTGGCGGAGCGGAAAATCCTCCAGACCGGCGCCGCGGAGAGCGTCAAGCGGCTGAAGCTGATCGCCGCGGAGGACGGGTTTGACTGGTTTGGCGAAGCGGCGCAGGGGCTTTACGAAATCCGCGATCATCTGGAGTGCAAGACGGTCTGGCATCCGATCGGCGCTTGAGGCTGGGGTGGCGATCGGCACTGGACAGGCGCGGGGGGCGATTTCACGGTCCGCCCATGGAGACCCAGACAGGATTCGCCCCAAGGGGCGGCAAGGCGGAAATCGAGGAAGGCGGGGATTTCGCCCCGAAATTCGACCGCGACGGACTGATCCCGGCGATGGCCGTGGACGCCGCGACGAACGAGCCGCTGATGCTCGCTTATATGAATGCGGAATCGCTGCGGCGGACCTTGGAAATCGGCGAGGCGGTCTATTGGTCGCGCTCCCGGCAGGAAATGTGGCACAAGGGCGCAACCTCCGGGCACACACAGAAGGTCGTGGAAATCCGGACGGATTGCGATCAGGACGCACTCGTCGTGGTGGTCGAGCAGCACGGCGCGGGCGCTTGCCACACCGGGAGAAACTCGTGTTTTTACCGGAAAATCGTGCCCGGCGGGGAAGGCGGCGGGGCGAAGCTGGAAATGACCGGCGGCGAAAGGGCGTTCGACCCGGCCGCGGTCTATGGAAAACGCTGAAATTTGCCGCCATTTCGGTTGCCAACGCGATTTCCCCCCGCTAGGTCTGCCGCCCCGCGCGTCCGGCACACGGCAGCGACTGGCGGGCACCACCCCTATTTTCCCGCGAAGGAGGACCCCAATGCACATCATTCAGAAGATCGAGTCGGAGCAAATGAAACAGGACGTCGCCGAGTTCAACGTCGGCGATACCGTCAAAGTTCACTGCCGCGTGGTGGAAGGTGGCAAAGAGCGGATCCAGATTTTCGCCGGCCTGGTGATCGCCCGCGGCGGTTCCGGCATCAACGCGGCGTTCACCGTCCGGAAGATTTCCTATGGCGAGGGCGTCGAGCGCGTCTTCCCGGTCCACACCCCGCGGATCGCGAAAATCGAGGTGACCAACCGCGGCAAAGTCCGCCGCGCGAAGCTGCACTACCTTCGCGAACGCGTTGGCAAGCGCGCCCTGCTCGTCAAGAGCGCCAACTGATTACCCGCAGGATTTCCCATTTCCCAAACGCCCCGCACGGTCTCCGCGCGGGGCGTTTCGTTTTCGCGCGGGGGGCGGATTCCGCTTGCGGCGCGGCGGGTCCGGGGCAGGGTCCGCGCGTGCGAGTTCCCTTACCTGTGGTCATTTTCCTATCGCTGGCGGTGGCCGGCGGCGTCTGGTGGCGCTACACGCGGGAGTTGGATTTCAGCACGCCGCCGACCGAGGCGCGGCTTCAGGCGATCCGCGTGAAAACCGAGTCATCGTTCCCGCGGGCGGACGAATTCGATGATGCGATGGCGATTCCCGCCGCCGTGCCGAAGCCGGCCGACGTGCCTGCGCCCGAACCCAAGCTGGAACTCGGCGATTTGACCCGGCCGCCGGCACTGGACGAATATTCCGCCGTCGCCGAGCAAGGCGCGCCGCGGCTCATCGAGCTGGCTTCCGCGCTGGAGAAAAAGGGTGCCTACCGCCGCGCGCTGCTGGCGTGGGAGCGCGTCCTGGACAGCGCGAATCCATCCGATCAGGAAGCTGCGGCGGCGCTGGAATCGATCGTCCGGCTGCGGCCGACGCTGCCGGATTGGAATGAGGATCCCGCCGCCGTCATCCGGATTTCGCTGGATGCGGGGACCGGAAAATCGCTGGCGAAGACGCTGGCGCCGGTTCTGGAGGAGGCTGCGGCGGAAATCGGGGTAGCATCGTCGGGCATCGTTTCCGTCACCGCGAAAGTGACCGCGGGCAAGACCAGCAGCGCCCGCAAAGGCGCGACGCCGGTGGCGTTGTGGCTGACCGGCCCGGAACAGGGTTCGGCGTCCACCGAAGTGCTTTCGTTCACCGCGGAATCGCCGGACCGGCTGCGGGAGCAAATTTTGAAAACGGTTTATCAACTCGTCCGCAGCCAGCTTGTCCGCACGGCGCGCCGCTCCGCTCCGGCGGAACCTGCTGGCACTGAACAACCAGCGGATTCCCTGACGCATCGCGTGACGCGGCTGGATTGGAGCGAATTCGCGACCACGCTCCAGCCGGTGCTCGCGAAACCGGTCCGCCACTAAAGTTTCTCCAAACATCCCGGCCCTCCGCCCGTTGCTCCCGGGCCGAAGCGGCTTCCCCGCAATTTATCCTTATGATCCGCCGATTTCCCCTCGTCCTCGCCCTGCTCACCACCGCCGCGCTGGCGGAGGAACCCGTTGTGCCGGAAGCGCCAACGAAAGCTTCCTTGAAGAAGCTGGAAGACGGTCGGCTTCAGCTCGGCGACATCGTCTTCGACGCGAAATCGCGGGAAATCCGCTTCCCGGCGCAGGTGAACATGACCGATGGCGCGCTGGAATTCCTGATTGTCCTCGAAAAAGGCAAAGTTCACGAATCGCTCTTTTCCACAACCATCCTGCCGACAAATCTGAACGTCGCGTTCAAGCTGCTGCGCTATCCGGCCTCGCTCGAACTCTATCCGCTGCCGAACGACACCGGCGGCACTTCCGGGGATTTCCCCGAGGTCGAGGCGGACGTGAAAGCGGGCGCGCGCATCGGCATCGACGTCGAGTGGCAGGACGGCGGCAAGACCCGCCGCACGCCCGTCAACGAGTGGGTCCAGCACGGCATCACCGCGGAAGCGATGCCAGCCGGACCCTGGGTTTATGGCGGCTCTGTCGTGGATGGCGGGAAATTCGCACCCGACATGACCGGCGACGTGGCCGCCATTTATCTATCCGCTGGCGCGCTGCTTCTCTACCCCGGCGAGGATAAGGAAAATGACGATGTTTGGACGCCGTTCCCGAAGCGCGTCCCGCCTGTCGGGACAAAAGTTACGATCGTCATCGCTCCCTTCAAGAAATCCCAGCCTCTTGCAAAACCATGAAATACCCCATCGCTCTCCTCATTCTCGGCACGGCCCTCGGCCACGCCGCGGAACCTTCCCATGTCTCACTGAAACAGGAAATGCGCCAGGCGATCGCGCGCGGCAACGAATGGCTCGCGAGTCAGCAAAAGCCCGACGGCCATTGGGATGACGACGGCATCCCGGCTTTCACCGCGCTCGCCCTGACCGCCGCGGTGCGCGGGCCGGATTTCGATTTTAAAAAGCCGCTGCCGGAGAAAATCGACCGGGGCTTCAATTGGATGCTCGCCCAGCAGAAGGAGGACGGCGGCATCTACAACCGCGGTCTCGGTGTATATAATACCGCGACCGCCGTCACCGCGCTCGTTTCCGCCGGACGGGAAAGCTTTTCCCCGGCCATCGTCAAAGCCCGCAAATATCTCATCGATAACCAGTGGGACATCGACAAAAAGCAGGAAACCGACAACAAGAACGACGGCGGCGTTGGCTATGGCTCGCACAACGACCATACCGATTTGTCGAATACCTATCTGGCCATCGAGGCCCTCGCGCTTTCCAAGAAAATCGTGGAGGACGGGAAATTCGGCGAGCAGCCGGATCTCGATTGGGATGCCGCGGTCACCTTTCTTTCCCGCTGCCAGAATCTGGAGAAAACCAATGACCAGGAATGGTCGTCCAGCGATGCCAAAAACAAAGGCGGCTTCATCTACGGCCCCGGCGAATCCAAGGCCGGCGAAGTGACAACTGAAGATGGCAAAGTCGCGCTGCGTTCCTATGGATCCATGTCCTACGCCGGTCTGCTCTCCTTCATCTATGCGAAGCTGGATAAGAACGATCCGCGCGTGAAAGCGGTGCGCGAATGGCTCGCGAAGAACTATACCGTCACCGAGAATCCCGGCCTCGGCGCCGAGGGTGTCTATTACTACTATCAGACCATGTCGAAGGCGCTCAACGCCGCCAATGTGAACATGCTATCGCTCGAAGACGGAAAGCAGGCCGACTGGCGCAAGGATCTCGGTAACAAAATCCTTTCCCTGCAAAAGGGCGACGGCTCGTGGGTGAATGACAACGGCCGCTTCATGGAATCCAACCCGATTCTCGTGACCGCCTACACCGTGCTCTCGCTGGAGGAAATCTATCACTCGCTGCCCGAGTGATTTCCCGCTCCGCCGCGCTGCTCTTCCTGCTCGCGGTCCGCGTGGCCGCCGGCGCGCCTGTGGCCGAGGAGAAAATCCGCCACGCCGGGACGAATTTCCGCGTGGTGCGGCTCGCCCCGGAGCGCGTCCGGCTGCTCTGGAAAGACGCGGCCGGGCGGCGCTACGAGACCTTCGAAGGCGTCCAAGCGGATTTCGCGAAACACGGGAAATCCGTCACCTTCCTGACGAACGCCGCGATTTACGAACCCGGCGGCATTCCCAGCGGGTTGTTCGTCGCCGATGGCAAACCGCTCCGCCCGCTCAACCTCGCGGATGCCCCCGGGAACTTCTTCCTCAAGCCAAACGGCGTCTGCTCGTTCGGAAAATCCGCGGCGATCGTCACCAGCACGGCATGGCGGACCTCCCCCGCCCCGGAGGTGAAATGGGCGATCCAAGGCGGGCCGATGCTGCTCATCGGCGGCCGGCGACACCCGGCGTTCCGCGAGGGATCGACCAGCAAGCTGCTCCGCAGCGGCGTCGGCATCGACGCGGAGGGCCGGTTCGTTTTCGCCATCACCGCGGCGGGCGAGGTGGTGAATTTCTGGGATTTCGCCGGATTGTTCCTGAAACTCGGCTGCCGGGATGCTTTGTTCCTCGATGGCGACATTTCCCAAATGGCGGTCAATCCGCCGCGCCCGCTGACGAGCAACCGCTTCGGCGCGATCTTCGCGGTGGCGGACTGAAGCGGGATTTTCCCGGATTCGAAATCCCGGCGCATTCCCGATTCGCTCGAATCGGCGTATTTTTGACGGGACAAACCTGCCCGTTCGATAGATGAATCCCCCCGCATACCGTGTTTTCCACCCCCTCCCAACGTCATGGCCACAATCACCAAGCGAGAACTTGTAATCAAAATCACCGATAAACTGGGCAGCAAAGGCATCGAGATTACCCAGCAGGACATCCTCGAAGTCGTGCAAACCCTCATCGACGAAATCACCGATTCCCTGGCGAACGGCGACACCGTGGTGATGCGGAACTTCGGCGCCTTCCAAGTCCGCGAGATGAAGGCGAAGATCGGGCGGAATCCGAAAGATCCCGCCAAGGACGTGCCGATCCCGGCGCGCGCCGCTGTCAAATTCAAGCCTGGCAAGGAAATGAAGGAGAAGGTCGCGACCACGCTCCAGATCATCCGCGAGCGGGATTCCTGAATGCCCGCCCTGCCGAACCGGC
Source organism: Verrucomicrobiales bacterium (assembly GCA_038235225.1). Classification (GTDB taxonomy): domain Bacteria; phylum Verrucomicrobiota; class Verrucomicrobiia; order Verrucomicrobiales; family Akkermansiaceae; genus Luteolibacter. Next base: position 20,524 of record JBBSUD010000010.1, on the reverse strand, counting down.
CGGATTTCCGCCTCGCCGCCGCGTGCGTCGCGGCGGTTTTCGCGTCCGCTTCCTGCGTTTCCCGCCCGGGCGGATATTCCGGCTACCAGACCGCGCCTTACACCGTCCGCGGCGCGACCTACCGCCCGATGGGCGTAGATGAGGCGCTCGGCTACACCGAAACCGGCGTTAGCTCGTGGTATGACGAATCCACGTTTTTCGGCCTCCGCCGCGGCCATACCTCGCTGGGCGAGAACGTTTTGCCGTGGCATCTGATCGGCGCGCACAAGACGCTGCCGCTGCCGTGCCTCGTCCGCGTGACGAATTTGGAGAACGGGAAATCGGCGAAAATCCGGATCAATGACCGCGGCCCGTTCATCGCCGGGCGCATGCTCGACGTATCGCCGCGCGCCGCCAAGAAGTTAGGTTTCCGCAAGGACGGGCTGGCGCGGGTGCGTATCGAGGTGCTTTCCGTCGGCGACGGTTCCTACAAGCGGAAGCGGCGCCGGTTCCTGTTTTTCTAACGATCCCATGAAACTCCCGCTCGTCCTCGCCGCCGCCCTTTCGCTCGCATCCTGCGCCCCGACTCTCGCTCCGCCCGCAGCACGCGGCACCGTCGACCACGTCGTCCTGATGTGGCAGAAGCGGCCGGGTAATGCCGCGGATCGCCAGGAAATCATCGCCGCCTGCGACAAGCTGCGCGTCATCCCCGGCGCGATTTTCCTCGATACCGGCACCGCGCTGCCGAGCGACCGGCCGGTCGTGGACGATTCCTTCGATGTCGCGCTGCTGGTGCGCTTCACCTCGGCCGACGCGATGAAATCCTACCTCACCGACCCGCGTCACGTGGCCCAGCTCAATGCCGTCCTGAAGCCGAAAACGAGCCGGATTCTGGTGTACGACATCACGCGCTGAGACCGCCCCGGAATTTCCCGCGCCCTCCCGCTTGCCCTGCGGCGGGCGGCCGCTACGGTCGCCGGGCCGATGTCCGATTCCTTCGTCCACCTCCATCTCCACACCGAATTTTCCCTGCTCGACGGCATGGTCCGCATCAAGGACTTGGCGAAAAAAGCCGCCGATCTCGGCATGCCCGCGGTCGCCATGACCGACCACGGCAACCTCTACGGCGCAATCAAGTTCTATCAGGAATGCCTGGCCAAGGGCGTGAAACCGATCCTCGGCTGCGAGATCTATCTGGCGCCGGGGAAAATGGAGGAGAAGAAGGAACTCGCGGGCCGCAAGCGCGCGACGCACCTGACACTGCTTGCGGAAAACAACGAGGGATGGAACAATCTTAGCAAGCTCGTTTCCAAAGGAAATCTGGAAGGACTTTACTATGGAAAGCCGCGGGTGGACCGCGACGCGCTGCGCGAGTTTTCCCAAGGGATCATCTGCCTGACCGGCTGCATTTCCGGCCCCGTGAACGAATGGCTGCGCGCCGGGGACGAGGACAAGGCGCGCGAGGCGATGGCGGAATTGGTGGAGATCTATGGCAAGGAAAACACCTATGTGGAAATCCATAACCACGGCCTCGAACCGCAGCGGCTGGTTACGCCATCGTTGCTGAAATTCGCCAGGGAAATGGATCTCAAAGTCGTCGCCGCCAACGACGTGCATTTCCTAAGCAAGCACGATCACGAGGCGCATGACGTGATGATCTGCATCGGCACCGGGCATTTGCTCATCGACGAGAACCGGATGCATTACACGCCGGAAGTGTATTTCAAAACCGCCGAGCAAATGCGCGAGATTTTCGCCGACGTTCCGGGCGCATGCGATGCCACTTTGGAAATCGCGGAACGTTGCAATGTCACCTTGAAGCTGGATTCCACCAGCTCGGAGAAATACCCGCAGTTTGGCACGCCGGACGGCAGCCCGCGCGAGGAATACCTGATGAGGGTTTGCCGCGAAGGCTTGGTGAAACGCTACGGCGAGGCCCGCTCGAACGAGGCGGAAATCGCGGATCGCTTGAAATACGAGGTCGATACCATCAACCAGCTCGGCTTCGCATCCTACTTCCTCATCACCGCGGATTTCATCCAATGGGCGCGCGATAATGACATCCCGGTCGGCCCGGGCCGGGGATCGGCGGCCGGATCGCTGGTTTCCTATGCCATGGGAATCACCAACATCTGCCCGCTGCGCTTCGGCCTGCTGTTCGAGCGGTTCCTGAATCCCGAGCGTGTCAGCCCGCCGGATGTCGATATCGACTTCTGCCAAAGCCGCCGAGTGGAAGTCATCGATTACGTGCGGAAAAAATATGGCGAGCGCAACGTCTCCCATATCATTACCTATGGAAAGCTTGGCGCGAAAAGCGTGCTCCGGGATGTCTGCCGCGTGATGGGGATTTCCTATGGCGAGGGCGACCGCATCGCCAAGATGATCGAGGCCAAGCCCGATACCAAGCTGAAGGCCGAATACGAGGCGAAGCCGGAGCTGAAGGAACTCATCGAAAGCAGCACGACCTATCAGGAACTCTGGGGCTACGCGACCAAACTGGAAGGCCTGGCGCGCAACGTCGGCGTGCATGCGGCCGGCGTGGTGATCGGCGACCGCCCGCTCGACGAGCATGTCCCGCTCACGCGGGGAAATGAAGGCGAAGTTGTCACGCAATATGACATGAAGGCCATCACGGATGTGGGTCTTTTGAAGATGGATTTCCTCGGATTGAAAAACCTCACGGTCATTCAGGAAGCGGTCCAGCATATTTCGAAACACATTCCGGATTTCGATGTCGAAACCGTGCCTCACGACGATTGGAAGACCTTCGAACTGCTGAACAAGGGCGAGACGATGGGCGTGTTCCAGCTTGAGTCCGGCGGCATGGTCGAAACGTGCCGGAAGTATGCCATCGAGAAAATCGACGACATCATCGACCTTCTCGCGGTCTATCGGCCGGGAGCCATGCAGTTCATCGACCAGATGCTGGATGTGAAGAAAGGCCGGACGCGGGCGGTGTATGAGCATCCGCTTTTGGAACAGGTCGCCGGAGATACGTTCGGCGTCATGATCTATCAGGAACAGGTCCAGAACGCCGCCAAGGTTCTGGCGGGGTACACACTCGGCGGTGCCGACCTTTTGCGCCGCGCGATGGGCAAGAAGGATCCGAAGGAGATGGAGAAGCAGCGCGCGAAATTCGTGGAAGGAGCGGAGGCGACCAACAACATCAATGCCAAGCTCGCCAACCAGATCTTCGACAAAATCGCGATGTTCGCCGGATATGGATTCAACAAATCCCACTCGGCTTGCTACGGCCACATTTCCTATTGGACCGCCTATCTCAAGGCGAACCATCCGGTCGAGTTCATGGCCGCGCTGCTATCGAATGAAATCCATAACACCGACAAGATCGGAGTTTTCGTTTCCGAGTGCCACCGGATGGGTATCGAGATCCTGCCGCCGGATTTGAACAAATCGCAGTTGCGGTTCTCCCCGGAAGTCGCGTTGAACGGAGCGAAGGCGATCCGCTATGGACTCGCTGCAATCAAGAACTGCGGCGAGGGCGCGATGGCCTTGGCAGTCAAGGAGCGCGCGGAAAAAGGCGATTTCACGGCGCTCGACGATTTTGCCTCGCGGCTCGACTCCAAGGTGGTGAACAAGCGGATTTTGGAAAACCTCGCCAAGGCCGGCGCACTCGATTGGACCGGCGAAACCCGCGCAGGAATGTCGGCGCGGCTGGAGCAGGTCGTCGCATCCGCTTCGTCCGCCCAGCGAGACCGCGCCGCCGGGCAGGTCTCGATGTTCGATTCGCTGGATTTCGCGGCGCCAACAGCAAAGAAAAAAGGCCGCAGGGAACCGGAAATCCCGGAGTGGCCGAAGGACGAGCGGTTGGCGCATGAGAAGGAATTGCTCGGTTTCTACGTCACCGGCCACCCGCTCGACAAATTCCGCAGCGTCATCGATTCGAACAAATACCGCAAAATCGGGCTGATCGACGAACTCGATCTCGCGAACCCGCGCGAGCGCTTTCCCTTCGCCGGCATGGTCCGCTCGCTGGATGCGAAGACGACGAAAACCGGCAAACCCTTCGGCGTGCTCGTCCTCGAGGATTTTACCGGCAGCGCGGAAATCATGCTTTGGGGCGAAACGTTCGTCCCCGCCCGCGACGCCGGCCTGCTGGAGCCGGGGACAATCATCCGTCTCAAGGGCGGCATCCAAGTCGATGACCGCACCGGCGGCCGCCGCATGACCGGCTACGAACTCGGCGAGCTCAAGCCCCGCCGCGCCGCCGCCAATGCCAACGGACCGCTCGAACTGATGCTCTGGACGACCCGCCACAGCGACCGCGATCTGATGGAAATCAAGCTGGCGCTAGCGAATCACCCGGGATCCACGCCGGTCCTGCTGCATTTCCAAAACAGCGCGGGCCGCCGGCTGACCGTCGCGGCGGGCGAATCCTATCAGGTGAAGCGCACCGCGGATCTGGAGGAAGCCGTCGGCCGGTGGATCGAGGAGTGAGAAATTTCCGTTGCGCGCGGGTCGCGCATCGGGAACATCGCCGCCCATCATGCTACTCCAATTCTTCAAAATGAACGGTGCCGGGAACGATTTCATCATCGTGGACAACCGGGAACTCGAACTGGACCTCGACGGGGACACGATCGCCGCGCTGTGCGACCGGAACCGTGGCATCGGCGCCGACGGGCTGCTGGCGGTGGAGCCGGCGCGGAAGGGCGCGGATTACCGCTTCCGCTATTATAATGCGGACGGCGGCGAAGCGGAAATGTGCGGCAACGGCGCGCGCTGCTTCGGCCGGTTCGTGGCGCATCTCGGGGAAATCGTCCTGAAGAAGGTCACTTTCGAAACCATCGCCGGCACGCTCGGCGCGGAGATGATCGGCGATGATGTCCGCATCGCGATGTCCGTGCCGACGGACTTGAGAATGGAAACCGGCGTGGAAATTCCCGGCTTGGACGGCCCGCTGCATTTCATCAACACCGGCGTGCCGCATGCCGTCCATTTCGTTGCGGACGCCGAGGCGCTGGACGAATTCGACGTCACCACACTCGGCGGCGCGATCCGCCATCATGCCGCTTTCGCGCCCGCCGGAACGAACGCAAACTTCGTCGCCGTGCTCGCGCCAGACCACATTTCCATCCGCACCTTCGAACGCGGCGTCGAGGACGAGACGCTCGCCTGCGGCACAGGCATGGTCGCCAGCGCTCTGATCCATCAGCTTCTAACCAACGCTCCAAGTCCGATCAAGGTGGACGTCGAGGGCGGCGACACCTTGGAGATCGGCTTCGAGAAGGACGGGGAAGGATTCAAAAACGTCACCCTGACCGGCCCGGCCGATTTCGTGTTCGAGGGCGAAATCGAGATTTGAGCGGAGCCGCCTGAATTTTCCGCCGCGCGGCAGGATACGGCTTGGACGGGCGGAAATGTTTGTCCATGGTCCGCCGCGCCATGGCATTCACCGGAACCTACACCGCAATTCTCACTCCGTTCCGCGGTGGCGACATCGATGCCGCCGCCTTCAAGTCACTCATCGACAGGCAGATCGCGGCGGGCATCGACGGCATTGTACCCGTCGGCACGACGGGCGAATCCCCCACCCTGGACACGGACGAGCACATCGAAACGATCCGCCTGGCGGTCGAATTCGCGGCCGGGCGCTGCGAGGTGATCGCCGGCACCGGGGCGAACGCGACCGCGGAAGCCATCGAGCTGACCGAGGCCGCGGAGGACGCCGGCGCGACGGCATCTCTGCAGGTCTGCCCCTACTACAACAAGCCCTCGCAGGAGGGGCTTTACCTGCATTTCAAAGCGATCGCCGAATCCACGAACCTGCCGATCATGCTCTACAGCGTGCCCGGTAGGTCCTCGATTGAGATCGCGGTCGAGACTGCCGCGCGGCTGGCGGCGGATTGCGAAAATATCATCGCAATCAAGGAAGCCGGCGGTTCGGTGGACCGCGTGAACCAGCTCGTGCAGGCGCTGCCGGAAGGATTTGGCATCCTCTGCGGCGACGATCCGCTGACGCTGCCGTTCATTTCCTGCGGGGCGAACGGCCTCGTTTCGGTCGCCTCGAACCTGATCCCTGACGTGATGGTCAAGCTGGTGCGCGCCTGCTTGGCCGGCGATTTCGCAGAAGCGCTGGTCCTCCAGAAGAAATACTATCCGCTCATGCGCGCCCTCATGTCGTTGGACGTGAATCCCGTGCCGGTGAAATCCGCAGTCGCCATACTCGGCCTTTGCGAGCCGGAGCTGCGCTTGCCGCTCGCACCGCTTTCCTCGGAAAATTCCGGCAGGCTGCGCGAGTTGCTCGATTCCTATCAGCTCCTCGACTGAGCGAAATCCCCGCCCATTTTCCCACCATGTCAGCCACTCCCAAACTGTTCAGCCCGGGCCCCGTCGATGTTTCGAAAGAGACCTTCGAGGCGATGTCCCACACGATGATCGGCCACCGCGGCTCGGATTTCGAGGAACTCTATGCCTCGCTCCAGCCGGAATTGCAGGAAATCTTCGGCACCAAGCGCCCGGTTTTCCTCTCCACCTCGTCCGCCTGGGGCGTGATGGAAGGCGCGCTGCGGAACCTCGCCCGCAAGAAAGTTCTCTGCCTCTGCTGCGGCGCGTTTTCCGACAAATGGCTGGACGTGGCGAAAAAATGCGGCCTCGAAGCCGATGCCGTGCAAGTCGAATGGGGCGAGGCGATTGACCCGGAAGTCGTCCGCGCCAAGCTCGATGGCGGCGGCTACGACACCGTCACTTTCATCCATTCCGAGACCTCCACCGGCGTTCTGAACGACCTCGCCGGCGTTTGCAAGGTCGTGAAATCCTTCCCCGACACCATGCTCATCGTCGATACGGTTTCCTCGCTTTCCACCGTGCCGATGAACATGGACGAGCACCAGATCGACGTGATGCTCGCCGGCGTTCAGAAAGCGCTGGCGCTGCCGCCGGGTCTCGCCGTCTTCGCAGTTTCTGAAGCGGGAATGGCGCGCGCCAAGACCATCGAAAATCGCGGATATTACTTCGATTTCTTCGAATTCCTGAAGAACCACGAGAAAAACAACACCCCGACCACGCCTTCGATTTCCCTGCTTTTCGCGCTGCAATACATGCTCGGGGAAATCGCGAAGGAAGGCCTTCAGCCGCGGTTCGCGCGTCATGCGAGGACCAATGCGATGATCGCCGAATGGGGAAAAAAGCACGGCTTCGAACTCTTCGCACCCGAAGGCCGGCGCTCGTTCGCACTGACCTGCTTCAAGACACCGGAGAGCTTGGATTTGTCCGGATTCATCAAAAATCTTAAGAACAAGCACGGGTTCCTGATCAACGGCGGCTACGGGAAAATCAAAGGCACCACCTTCCGAATTTCCAACATGGGCAACGAAACCGAAGCCACCATGCAGGAACTGATCGACGCGATGGACGACGTGCTCGGATGAATCCGTGGGAGTTCAGGCTTCAGCCTGTATCTGCGACGATCTTGGCCCATTCGGAAGAGCAACCTGAAGGTTGAACTCCGGCAGGGTGAGCTCCGGGCATACCGCCTTTCTAACGCGGCGCCGCCCGGAGTTGATCGTTTCATCAGCTCCGCTTGCGGCGAACAAGCAGCAGGCCGGCGAGACCGAGAAGCGCGGCGCAGGCGGGTTCAGGAACGGCAGAAACCTTGAAATTGTCCACGTAGTAGGAAAATCCGTCGGCGTTGTCGAAATTCGAGCCAAGCCCGAACTGGAGATTGCCGTTCGGATTGCTATTCAGAAAATACGCCTGGTCGTCGTCGTTGTTGTAGGTGCCACCCGCGGTCTGAATGTTGAGTGTATAGGTCACAGTGGTCGCCGCGATCACCGGGACCGGGACACCGGGGACGTTATACTCCTGATCGAAAACGCCGTTCTGGTTGTCGGCGAAGAAGTTTACTTGGGCAAACGACGGTGGAGTACCCGCTCCCACGGTCACCGCGTTCAGGGGAATGGTGACATCGTAGCTGATCGTTCCCCCGTTCAGCCTGGCGGCGACCAGTTCATTGTAGATCGCGAGTTGGGCGCCTGATTGTCCGGAGTTGGTGAAATACTTGGTGACCCACGAGAATTTGTTGGTGAGGCGGTTGTTTGAAATGAGCATGCTTCCTCCATTGTCGGAAGACCACGTGACGGAGGTGTTGGTCGCGTTGCCAAATCCGGACGGCACGAAGCCTTGGAGATCCGTGTCGAAGGTGAGCGTGACGGAGGCGCTGGCGGACGCCGCGAGGCAAATGCCGGCTAGGGTGAGGGCGAGTTTTTTCATGTGGGTTGGTGTGAAGGCCCACAAATAGGAAATCGTTTGTCATATGACAAACGAAATTTTGTGTGGTGTCACCCGGGCGAAGAAACGAGCAAGGCCGGACTCCGCATGGGGGTCCGGCCTTTTGGGGGGATTTCGAAAATCAGACGTGGGAAGCGATCTCGTTGACGCCGGAGACGAAAATTCCGCCAGTGGCGATCTTAGTCAACCTATGGTCGGCGGCGCCTTCTTCCTGAAGGGTTTCATCGAGCAAGTCGGCGTCCTCACCAAAGCCGAGACAGTTGGCGAAGGCTTTGGCAACGCCGTATCCGGCGATTTCATAATGCTCGATGCGGTTGCCGGAAGCGATCAGGACGGCATCGCGAATGTCCCCGGGAGTGGTTTCGCCGAGGTGCTTTTTGGCCTCGGTGATGAGGCCTTTCATCGCTTCGCAAAGGACGCCATCGCCGGTGATGCCATGGCGGTCGCATATTTCCCGCAGGCGGTCGGCCTGGTTGCGGGTTTCTGCGAGATGATCGTCGAAAGCCAGGCGAAGGTCATCATTGGTGGCGTGGGAAACCATTTCCGGGAGCGCCTTGATGAGCTGGGTCTCCGCGCTGAGGAGGTCGGAAATCTGGTCGAGGTAGAGTTGTTCGAGGGTCGTGATCATGTTTCTTTGGTAGTTGTTGGTTTTGCCCGCACCGGTGGGGTGGAGCGGGTTCCCCTCGATTGCAGCAACCATTCCACCGGCAGGATCTCGCCGCGCTCTAGGGATTGCGGCATAACGGCGACCTCCCGCAACGGGCATTTCGCAATCCCGGCGCGGCATGTTGCGGTTCCGCTCTCAGAAAATCGCCGGCAAATTCGGGATTTCCCCGAGGCATGCATCCTGCAAAGTGCGCGCAAACCTATGAAAATCATCCAGCTCCTCGGCGTGATCGCCGCCCCACTGCTCTTCTCGAACTGCCGCGAGACCCGGCAGGATCTTTCAAAGGCGGAGGATCTCACCTTCGCTCGCGAGACCTTCGAATCGCTGGCCCGCGGCGACAGCAAGGCGGCGGACCGGATCGATTGGGCGGTCTTCACCTCGCTGGGGACCAACGTGGGCGCAACCTACACCGCGCTGCCGACGGCGGTGGAGAAGCAGAAATTCGCGGAGGGTTTTATCACGCAGTTCGCGACTTCGTTCCGGGAAAGCGGTGGCTCGGTAGCGGATTTCACCAACTGGCGCGTCACCCTTCACGACTCGCTCAAAACCGAGGTCGCGGCGGATTCTCCGAAAGGAGTCCTGACCGTCACAGTGTCGGAGCGCGACAATCTCGACCGGGTGTCGGCGCTGAATATGGCGCAATGAACCAATCCGGCGGCTCCGCTTCGAAAGCGACACACTCGCCGGTGCGCGGGTGAGGAAAGGCGAGCTTCCATGCGTGCAACTGAAGCGGCGGGTCGGAAATCCCGAGTGTTTGGGCGTCGCCGATCTCGCCACCAGGGAGGTAGGCGGGATCGCCAACGACGGGGAATCCCAAGTGACGGAGATGAATGCGGATCTGGTTGGTGCGGCCGGTGCCAAGCTTGGCTTCGAGGAGCGAGGTGCCGTCCGGGCAGCGCTCGAGGACGTGAAAATCGGTCAGGGCGGATTGGCCGGCATCGGCATCGACGGCGCGGGTGCCATGCTTGCCCGGCTCCGTCGAAATCGGCGCGTCCGAGCGGAAATCGTCCTCCGGCGGGTGGCCGTGAACGCGGACGAGGTAGAGCTTGTCCACGCGACCTTCGAGAAATTCGCGCTGGAGCACCCGGCTGAAATGGCGGGTCCGGCAGAACACGGCGAGGCCGGTGGTGTTGGCGTCGAGCCGGTGGGCGGGGCGTGGATATTTCGGCGAATAGACCTCGTTGAGAATGTGCTGGAGCGTGTTCCGGTGGAAGCGGCCGCTCGCGTGCATCGGCAGCGGAGCAGGCTTCCGGACTACCAAAATCGCATCGTCCTCGTGAAGAAACCGGATGTCCGCGGCCACGTCCGGCTCGGCGGCGGGCGGAAAAATCTGAAGAATGCGCTCGCCGCCCCGGACCCGGTGATCCTGATGACGAACCGCGCCGCCGTAGCTGACGAAGCGGTCGTCGGCACAGCGCGCGGCCCATTCGATGGCCGAGATTTGCGGGAAAATCTCCGCCAACGCCTCCAGCAGCGTCAGCCCATCGCAGGCGGCGGGGACGTTGATGGGGCGGCGGTTTTCCAACGCTTGCGAGCCGGGCAGCGGCGTTGTGACGCGACGGATTTCGCTCTCTAAAAAAGCGATCCGCTCACGCAGCTTCTCCGGCGCCGGCTTGAAACAATGCGGGCAGCTCACGCCCTCGATATAACGCGGATCGAGCTGATCGGCGGCATCGAGCGGAGCTTGGCAGGCGAAGCAAACCGCATAATCCGACTCGCGCAGGCCGGGATCGACGCCGACGCGCTGGTCGAAGACGAAGCATTCGCCATCGTAGTGATCTCCGCCGCATTCCTCGAAGTACTTAAGGATGCCGCCGTCGAGCTGGTAGATTTCCTTGAACCCCTCCCCTTCCATGAATGGGCCGGCCTTTTCGCAGCGGATGCCGCCGGTGCAGAACATGACGACAGGCTGGTCTTTCAATTCTGGCGGCAGCTTGCGGACGGCGTCGGGAAATTGCCGGAACGTATCGATGCCGGGGACGAGCGCGCCGCGGAACGTGCCGAGGCGGATTTCGTAATCATTCCGCGTGTCCAGCAAGGTGACAGGGCGCCCCTCGTCGAGCCAGCGCTTGAGTTCGGCGGCCGAGAGCTTGGGCGAGGTGCGGTCGGCGGGGCGGATTTCCGGCCGACCGAAGGAAATGATCTCCCGCTTGATGCGGACGAGCATGCGATTGAAGGGCTGCGTCTCGCTGAGGCTGAACTTTGGCTCCAAGCCTTCGAGGCCGGAAATCGAGCGCAATTTCACCAGTAATCCGTCGATGGAACCCGCCGCGCCGGCGACGAAGAGGTTGATTCCTTCCGTGCTAAGGAGAATAGTACCCTTCAGCTCCAGCGAGTTGCAGAGCGCGATGAGTTCCTCGCGCAGCTCCTTGAGTCCGCCAAGGTTGGCGAATCGGTAGGTGGAAATATTGGTCACGGCGGCCACGGCGGGAAATCACCACGCGCAGGCGGCGTTTTCAAGCGCCGCGGTCAGTCGCGGCGGCGGAACATGAGCATCCCAGCGGAAATCGGACCGATCAGCGCGGCGGCGGATTCCGTAGATCCGAATTCCCATGCACCGTTTTCTTGGGAATCGGCGAATTGCATTGCAGGTCGTGGAGCGGGTGCGGGCGAATCGGGTTCAGGCGCCAGCAGAAGCCAGCCGCCGGGCGGAAGCTCGGAGAATTCCTGGGATTTGTCGAATTTCCAAAGATCGGCGCGCGTGAGCAGGCGCTCGTCGCTCCGATCGTCCGGCGCCACGTCGCAGAACCAAAGGTTTGCGGAGAGGCCGGCGTAAATCGTTTCCGCACAAGGCACGGGCTCGCTCGCACACGGCACCTCGCGGGCGTCGAATGGTCCCCAACCTTCCGCACCGGCGGATTCCGGCAGGAGAATTTCGTCGAAAATATCGGGCTGCAGGAGGAACACCTCCCTGATTGGCTCGGCGGTGGAGCTATGGACGAGGGCCTCGTAAGAGACGTCGCTGGATAGAATCTGCGCGCCGGCGGCGGCGCAGAACAGAATGGAGGCGGCGAAAGCGAGAGCTTTCAAGGGGATGATGATGGGGGTGTTTTGCATGGTTTCGGGGGTTGAAACGTAGCTTGGGAAATCTGCTTCCGCGGGGGGCGGTTGCAGTGGGGAGATGCGGAAAATGCAGGATTCGTTTCAGATTCCAAGAAGATTTTAGACTTTTTTGAAGTATTTTTGAACGCAATTCCGGCGGATGCGGTCGTTCTGAATGTTTCTCGATCAATTCCCTGTGCCCTGAGGTTCGATTTCCAAGCGAAGTGCCACCCCGCTGGTTCTTATGAAGACCGGAGCAAGGAGTCGGCAGGAGACTCGGGAATGCGGTGTGTCACTTCTTCCACAGCGGAAAATCGAAGGTGAGGACGCTGCTCCCATCGAAGAATCGGAAGGATGGCCCATCACGCGATTCAAAGGCAATCACCCGCCGATTTGGACTTTCGCGGAACCATCGGAAGACGGTGTCTCACCTTCCTCAAACCACCGCCATTCGCACCCCGTTGCACCTGCTCCGGAGCTTGTGAAACTTTTCACAAAGCACGCTTGCCGCCTCCCCAGCCGCTGGACATATTGCCGCGCGAGCACGCCGGGCGCTTCGCGAAAGAGTGTCCGGCTCCATTTTTCAGCCATGAGCGACACACCTTCGGCGACCGCGGAAATCAGCCTGCCCAAAGACATTGCCGCCGACAAAGGCATGGTCAACGTGCAGATCGACGGCCTCTGGCACCAGTTTCCGAAGGGCACCCGCATGATCGAAGCCTGCCGTGCCGCCAAGGTCACGGTGCCGAGCTACTGCTACCATCCGAAGCTCACCTCGCCGGGAAATTGCCGCATGTGCCTCGTCCAAATGGGCATGCCCCCCCGCCCCGCTCCGGGCCAGGAACCTGCTTATAATGACGCCGGTTATCAGGAAATCGGCTGGACGCCGCGCCCCGTCATCGCGTGCGCGAATACGATCAGCGAGAACATGGGCATCCGCACCACCGGCGAGCTCGTCGAGAAGTGCCGCGAGGGCGTGATGGAATTTCTGCTCATCAATCACCCGCTCGATTGTCCGATCTGCGACCAGGCGGGCGAATGCCGCCTCCAGGAACAGTCCGTCCAGCACGGCCGCGGGATTTCGCGCTTCGTGGATATGAAGGTGAAGAAGCCGAAAAACGTCGAGATCGGCCCACGCATCCGGCTCGATGACGAGCGCTGCATCATGTGCTCGCGCTGCATTCGATTCATGGACGAGGTCGCCGGCGACCCGGTCCTCGGCTTTACCCAGCGCGGCACCCACACGACTCTGACCGTCCATCCGGACCGCCTGCTCAATCACAATTATTCTCTCAACACCGCCGACATCTGCCCCGTCGGCGCGCTGACCTCCAACGACTTCCGCTTCGAAATGCGGGTCTGGTTCCTCAAGGAAACTCCGACCATCGACGTCAACTGCGGCACCGGTGCCAACATCCTCGTCTGGACCCGCGGTAATACCATCTACCGCATCACGCCGCGCCTCAATGACGAGGTAAACTCCGCGTGGATGCCGGATTCTCACCGCCTCAATTTCCACTACATCGATAGCGACGCCCGCCTCACCGAGCCGCTCCACTGGAGCGCGGAAGAGTCGCCCGCCCGCTTCGTCGCCACCGCCTGGCAGACCTCGCTCGCCGATGCGGGCAAACGCATCAAGGCCGTCCCGGCGGATAGAACCGCCATCATCGCGTCCGGCCGCATGACCAACGAGGAGCTGTTTCTCGTGAAATTGCTGGCGGAGAAAATCGGCACAACCCGCATCGCTCTCGTGCCGCGATTCGGCGCTCCGGACGACCTGCTTATCGCCGCCGATCGTAATCCGAACACCACCGGAGCCAAGCTCGTCCTCGGGCTGGACAATCCCTACGCCCCGCTCGACGCCATCCGCGCCGGCGTCCGCGATGGCTCGATCAAGTCGCTCATCGTCATCGGCGAGGACCTCGTCACCGACGCAGGCTTCACCGCCGACGACCTGAAATCCCTCGATTTCCTCCTCCAGACGCACATCCTCGCCAATCCGACCGCCGACCGCGCGCACATTGTCCTGCCGGCCGCAGCCTTTGCGGAAAAGCGTGGATCGATGGTCAATCTATCCGGCCGACTCCAGCGCCTCAACCGCGCCGTCGAACCGCCCGGACAAGCTCATGACGATTGGGAAATCCTGCGGGATCTCATCGCCGCCATTTCCAGCGAGAAAAGCGAAATGAACCTCATCGAAAACGTGTTCTCTCAGATGGCCGCGAAAGTTCCCACCTTCAACGGACTCAACCTCTCGAAAATCGGCCATCAAGGCACTTCCATTATGGAAACCGATTACGAAATCCCGCTCCTCAAGAACGAGCGCGCCCGCAAGGCCGCGGGATTGATCAATGGCTGATTCGATCGTAGCGAAAAGCGCAATATGGACCTAATTTCTATCGGCATCATCCTTCTCAAGATCGTGGTTCTCACCTTCGTGGTGGTGCTGCCTCTTGTTCCCCTCTCGGTATATTTCGAACGGCGCTTCTCCGCCATCATTCAGGACCGCGTCGGACCGAACCGCGTTGGCATTCCGCTGACGTTGCTCGGCTTCAAAAAGGACTATCATTTCTTCGGCCTGATTCAGCCGATCGCCGACGGTGTGAAATTATTTCTTAAGGAAGATTTCACCCCAGCTCACGTTCGCAAAGCCTTCTACTGGCTGGCCCCAGTGCTTACTGTCGCGCCGGCGCTCATCACGGTCTGCGTCATTCCCTTCGGCTCCGATATCACGCTATTCGGGCGCACCGAGAAGTTGGTAATCGCCGATCTCAACATCGGGCCGCTCTTCGTTTTCGCTGTTTCCTCCCTTTCCGTCTATGGCATCACGCTCGCCGGCTGGTCTTCAAACTCGAAGTTCCCCTTCATCGGCGGCGTCCGCTCCACCGCGCAGATGATTTCCTATGAAATCGCTCTCGGTCTGTCGGTGATTCCTGTCCTGATGTTCTATGGCGATCTCAATCTCAGTAACATCGTCAACTATCAGGCACAAAACGGCTGGCTGCTCCTGCCCTTCTGGCACAATGGCGAATTCGCCCTGCCCAGCGTCCAAACCGCGCTGTTCCTGATCCCCGCATTCATCGCTTTCCTCATCTTTACCATCTCCATTTTCGCGGAAACCAACCGCATGCCGTTCGACCTACCGGAGTGCGAAACAGAACTGGTCGGCGGCTATCACACCGAATACTCCTCGATGAAATTCGCCATGTTTTTCATGGGTGAATACGCCGCCATGGTTGTCGGCTCCGCGCTCATCGTCACCCTATTCCTCGGCGGATGGTCCTTCGGCTTCACCGCCGACCACTGGATTTCCAATCTCCACATCGGCGATTTCTATTTTGGCGGATTCATTCACCTCGGCATCTTCCTTGGCAAGCTGATCGGATTCATCCTGTTCTTCATCCTCGTCCGCTGGACCGTCCCCCGGTTCCGCTACGATCAACTGATGAAACTCGGCTGGGTGATCTTCTTCGAAGCCGCCCTCATCAATGTTTTCATCGCCGCCCTCGTGCTAGCCGCCCCGCAACTCGCCTTCGCCATTACCACCGCCGGCGCCATAGTGCTGATTGCCGTCACTTTAGGAGTGATATGGGTCGCCCGGGTTTCTGAAGGTCCTACGAAAGTCCTCCGCGCCTGAGGGAGCAGGTCTCAAATCTCTAATTTCAAATTTCAAGATGGCCGTCGTCAAACTCCAGCGTCCGAAGCTCAACTTCGGTGAGAAGATTTACTTCGGAGCCCTCATCAAAGGGTTCTTTCTCACCATGACCCACGCCATCAAATCGCTGCGCGGGAAATCCGTGGGCGCGGAAGGCCTGTCCTCCTCCGGCCTCGGTATCACCATGCAGTTCCCCGAACAGCGCTGGGACGATCACATGCCGGAATATTATCGCGGCGCCCCCGCCCTCGTCACGGACGAGCAAGGCCGCGAGCGCTGCGTTTCTTGCCAGCTTTGCGAATTCATTTGTCCGCCCAAGGCGATCAAAATCATTCCTGCGGAAATCCCCCAAGGCGAAAAGTGGGCCAAGGTGGAAAAGCGCCCGCTGGAATTCGATATCGATATGATCCGCTGCATTTACTGCGGCATGTGCGAGGAAGTCTGTCCCGAGCAGGCGATCTATCTGCGCAAGGATTACCTCATCACCGGCCTCAAGCGCGCCGACATGGTTCACGATAAAAAGAAGCTATACGAAATCGGCGGCGTCCGCGTCGGTCTCGTCAACAAGTGGAACGAACTAAAATGAAATCCATATCCTGCGCCATCGTCGTACTTGCCGGCACTTACGGCATCGGGGCCACCTTGCCCACCATCGCCCACACCGAGTCCATCTTCCCCTATCTCGGCTTCCTCGCCTCCGGCGTTACTCTCGCCCTCGGCGTGGTCGCATGGTGGACGAGCCTGAAATACGACCGCTGAATTCAGAATGCCTTCGGAAGTCCACAACCTTTCCTACGACCGCGAGCGCTGGCTGCGGACGCTTGAGGATATTGCCTCTACCCTCGGCAGCGAGGGCGAACCGGTGGAGTTGTGCTTGATCGGTTCCGCAGCTTGCATCCTCGGAGGCATGGATGGCAGAACTTCCATGGACTTGGACATTTGGATGCCGGGCAGCGATTTCGACGAACTCGAATTGAAGAAGGCGGTCTTGAGCGCGGGGCTGTTGTTCGATCCGAAGTCGGAACTCGAACCCGACACCCCATATATTCAAATTGTCGAACCCGGCATCGTTCAGATGGGTAAGTTCGTGAGTGTCTCCGTCAAGCGAATGGGCCGCCTGCGCATCTCAAGACCGCCATACGAAAATTTGATCGCATCGAAACTCGTGCGGGCCGACCTCAAGGACATTCAGGACATTCAATTCATGATGCAGGCCTACCGGGTCGATAAGGACGCCGTCCGACGTGTGATCGAAAGCCTCCCATCCCGCCCGCGCGCAACCGCGTTGGAAAACACCATCTATCTCGATATCCTGAAATGACTTCCTCGCTTTCTAGATCGGATGAAATTCTTGCCCGCAAATTTCTTGCGGAGCCGGACCTTCTGGCTGGCGCGATCATTGACAGACGCTGGCGTGAAGTCGCGGCCACCGTCGCGTTTGCCGAGGCCGACGCCCCGCCGGAACTCGCCGTTACCGATCCCGCGCTCTACCGCCAAACTCGGGAAAGCGTGACCCGATTCTATCTCAGGGGCGGCGGCGCTCTCGATTTAGACAAGCTTCGCCAACTATCGGATTCCAATGCCCTTGGCGGCTGAAACACTCCCACTTTCCCATCATGGACTCCTATCTCTTCTGGCTCTTCTCCACCGTCATGCTCATCGGCGGTGGCGCGGTCATCGCGTTTCGGAATCCGGTATCCAGCGCGCTTTCGGTGGTTACTTGTTTTGTCGGCCTCGCGGGCTTGTTCGTCGGGCTGAGCGCGTTCTTTGTCGGGATCATTCAGATTCTCGTCTATACCGGCGCGGTAATGGTGTTGTTCCTCTTCATCATCATGCTGCTTGATCTAAAAGATGAAGGCCGTGCCGCCAAACCATTGTTGCCCGTCGCTGCGGGATTACTCCTGGTAGTTGCATTTGTAGTGCAAATCATTGGCGTGCTCTCCCGCTCGCCCAACATGGCGGCTCCGGCGCTCGATCAAAAATCGCTGGCCGTCGCGGCAACCCATTTCGAAAAGGGCGGCAAAATCGCCACCACCCTTCATGAAGGCAAACTCCCCGATGTCCACCTCATCGGACACATGCTTTTCACCGAATACAACCTGCCGTTGCAAATCCTCGGCGTCCTCCTCCTCGTCGCCACCATCGGCGTCGTTGTCCTTTCCAAGCGTCAAGCCGAATAACACTCACGCAACTTATGGCTACCCTCGAGGATTATCTACTGGTCTCCGGTTTGCTCTTCGCCACCGGACTCGCTGGCGTGGTTCTGCGGCGGAACATCATCATCGTCTTCATGTGCCTGGAGCTGATGCTCAGCGCGGCGAACCTCTCGTTAGTTGCATTCTCGCGCTTTCACACCGTGAACGGGCTTCCTGACTACAACGGCCAGATGCTCGTCTTCTTCGTCATCACCGTCGCTGCTGCCGAAGTTGCCGTCGGCTTGGCCATCATTGTCGCCCTCTACCGCGCCCGCCAGACCATCCACACCGACGAACTGACTTCGTTGAAAGGCTGATGCTTCTTTTCCGATCGCCGATCGAAATCCTCACTTTCCCATGACCTCCGCCTGGATCATCCTATTTCTCCCGCTAGTCGTCGCGGCGGCCAGCCAGCTTGTGCTGAAGAAAACCGGACTCGTGCCGATCGTTTCCACAGCATCCGCGCTGATAACATTCATCCTAGCGCTGACGTTGCTGGGAACCATCGGCCACGCATCATTCCCGTGGGCGAAGATCGGCAATGTCTCCTTCATCGATATCGATCTCCAGCTCGACCGGCTGTCGACCGGAATGATGATCGTGGTCACCGGCGTCGGGCTGCTTGTCCATGTCTTCTCGCTGGCTTACATGAAGGACGATGTCGCCAAAGCCCGCTACTTCACCGGCCTTTCGCTCTTCATGTTCTCCATGACCGGAATCGTTCTGTCCGGCCATTTTATCATGACTTTCATCTTCTGGGAGCTGGTGGGCGTCAGCTCCTACCTGCTCATCGGGCATTGGTATGAAAAGGCCTCCGCCGCCGACGCCGCGAAAAAGGCATTCATTTGCAACCGCGTCGGGGACTTCGGATTCATGGTCGGCATCCTCATGCTATGGGGAATTACAGGCACATTCACCTTCCGGGACATGGCCGTGCCCGCGACCATTTCCACAGGCGTGCTCTCCGCCGCCATTCTCTGCGTTTTTTGCGGCGCAGTTGGAAAATCAGCCCAGCTTCCGCTCCACGTTTGGCTTCCGGACGCTATGGAAGGCCCCACGCCGGTTTCCGCGCTCATCCACGCCGCCACCATGGTCGCGGCGGGAGTTTATATGCTTTTCCGGGTGCAGGTCTCGCTCGGCTTTGAGGTTTTCCAACATCTCCCGGCCAGCACTGTAATTGCCTGGGTCGGCGGTATCACCTCGCTGATGGCCGCGCTGATGGCCACCCAGCAGGATGACATCAAGAAAATCCTCGCCTACTCCACTCTCTCGCAGCTCGGATATATGGTCATGGCCGTTGGACTCGTTCACGGAGAGGCGGGCATGTTCCATTTGTTCACCCATGCTTGGTTCAAGGCATTGCTCTTCCTGGGTTCCGGCGCGGTCATCTTCGCCTGCCATCATGAGCAGGACATATGGAAAATGGGTGGATTGGTGAAGAAG
This sequence comes from Verrucomicrobiales bacterium, assembly GCA_038235225.1. Lineage (GTDB taxonomy): Bacteria > Verrucomicrobiota > Verrucomicrobiia > Verrucomicrobiales > Akkermansiaceae > Luteolibacter. The sequence continues at coordinate 1,293 of JBBSUD010000010.1, read as the reverse complement.
ATGCCGATCACCGCCATCACCTTCGCCATCGGAACCGCCGCGCTCATCGCGGTTCCGTATGTCACCTCCGGATTCTATTCCAAGGAGGAAATCCTCTCCGCCGCTTATGAGAAGAACGGCGGGCTGTTTGCCATCGCGGTCATCGTCGCACTGCTGACTACTTTCTATATGACGCGCGCTTTTGTCGTGGCTTTCCTCGGAAAACCCCGCACGGAAAATGCCAGCCACGCCCGCGAGGTGGGACCGCTGATGTCGATCCCGCTCGTCATCCTCGCGGTAATGGCCATCGGTTCCGCCTGGCTCACCGGTCCGCTCAATGCCATCGATCCGCGGATGCACGGCGAACTTCACCACCCCGGCCACTTCCTGGTCCTCGGACTGTCACTCGCAGCTCTCGTCCTCGGCCTGCTGGGCGGGTTCTTCCTCTACAATGGCAAAACCAAGGATCCGGTTTCCATCCCTCTTTTCCGCAACCGCTTCTATCTGGACGAGATTTACGAAAAGGGAATCGTCCGCTACCTCCAGGATGCCGTTGCCGCGATCATTGCGTTCTTCGACGAGTTCATCATCAACGGACTATTCGTCGGCGGCCTCAGCCGCGCTGCCGAATCACTTGGCAATGGCTTCCGCAAGGTGCAGTCCGGCAGTCTTCAGGGATATGCCTTCGCTTTCGGAATCGGCGTCATTCTAGTCATCTATTTCACGGTGTTCTAATCGGACCTACCGCTACCAAGCCATTTTCCCATGCTCGCCCTCCTCGTCTTCCTGCCCATTGCCGCCTTCGTCGCGATCCTGCTCGGCGCGCCCGCGCGGTTCGCCGCCATTGGCGCCGCCGCGGTCAACCTGATACTAGGTATCATTGCCACTTTCACCTGGTCGTCGGGCGTCTGGTCCAGCTCCGTCTCCGTTCTGGAGAAACCCTCGATCCACCTCGCCTTCGGATTCATCGATGGCATGAGCGCGATCATGGTGCTGCTATCGGTTATTGTGACAATGGCCGCCGTCCTTTCCGGCAAAGCACCCGCCGGGCGAGAGAAGTTATATTACGGATCCTCGCTGCTGATTTCCGCGGGCGCGCTTGGCGCCTTTGCCGCCACCGATTTGTTTTTCTTCTACGCCTTCCACGAGCTCGCGCTCATTCCGACTTTCCTGATGATCGGCATTCTCGGCCGCGGCGACCGTCGCGAGGCTGCGTGGAGAATCACCATCTATCTGGGACTCGGCTCCATCGTCCTGCTCGCCGGTCTCGCCGGTCTCGCAAACTATACCGGCACTTTCGACATGCGGGAAATG
>JBBSUD010000009.1:0-64024 GCA_038235225.1 Verrucomicrobiales bacterium | reverse complement strand
GATTGATCGCGTTCCAACGGATCGATGCTCCCCCGTCATTTGCAGCGGCGGCCGCACAGTCGGTTGGACCGGGAATTTCACCCCAAGTCCAGCGCGCCGCCGTCGCAGAATTTCTGCTGGCCGAAGGTCGGGATGTGGTGGCCGAAGGAGTGGGCGAGGGCGAGCCAGAGGCGGTTGTGCGGGACGTTGTCGAACTGCAGGGCGCGGCCGGTTTTGAAACCGAGGCCGCCGCCGACGAGGACGAACGGGATGTCGTCGAGGGAATGGCTGTTGCCTTTTCCGAGCTCGTTGGTCCAGATGATGGTGGTGTGGTAGAGCATGCTGCCGGTGCCGCCGGGCTCGGGGATGGCGTCGAGTTTCTTGGTCAGGGCGGCGAGTTGTTCGCAGAGCCAGATGTTGATTTTCACCAGCTTTTCCTGCGCGTCGGCGTTGTTGTCGGGCTCGTGGGAAAGGTGGTGGTGGTCGTCGGTCACGCCGAGCCAACGCATGCGGGCCTGGCCGACGCTGTTGGTATATTGAAGGCTGGCGACCCGGCACATGCCATTGGCCATGGCGCTGACGAGAAGGTCCGTCTGCATGGCGCTGATTTTCGGAATGCCGTCGTTGTCGAGGGCGACGCCGGGTTGGAGCGCGGGCGGCGGGAAAATCAGGTTTTCGGTGCCGGGGCTTTGGAGGTCCTTCTCCATATCGCGGACGAAACTGGCGTGCTGGTCGAGCAACTCGCGCTCGCGGGGATCGACCTTGGCGGAGATGGTTTTCAAATCCTCGCGGACGCCATCGAGGACGCTGGCGACGTTTTCCCGGTCCTTCGCGCTGCCATAGAGTTTGTCGAAAAGCGCGTATGGATCGCTGAGCGGGGCGAGCGGTTGGTTCGGGCCGGCGTAGGATTCGCGGGTCCATGGGTCGGCGCGATTGGGCACGGCGACGCCGATTTCCAACGAGCCGAACCGGGTCGCGGTCTCGGGACGGGCTTGGAGGAAATTGCGGATTTCCTGGTCGATGGAAATATTTCCAGCCCAGCCGGCGGGTTTGTCGCTGCCGCCCTGGATGTTTCCGGGGAGGAGTTCGTCGGCGGTGAGCAGGCAGGAAATCCCGCGCATGTGACCGTCGCCATCGCCGCGGATCTTGTTGCAGACGCCTTTGAGCGTCATCAGGCGGTTCTTGTAGGGTTCGAGCGGGGCGAGGATGCGCTTGAGTTTGAAGTCCGCGCCGACCTCGTCCGGCCAGAAATCCGGCGGGATCGTGCCGTTGGGCGTGAACAGGAAAATCACGCGCTGGGATTTCGCCGCCGCGGCCTCGGCGGCAAGCGACGGCATGGCGGACAGGAACGGCAGCGCGGCGGTGGAAAGACCGAGCTGGCGGAGGAAATGGCGGCGGGTCGTGAGGTTCATCGGCTTGCTTGTTCGGATTTCGTGATGCCGCGGAGCGCGCCGAGGGCATCGATTTCGATGAGGAGGCTGCGGATGTTTTCGTCCGCGGCGGTGAAGGATTTGTCGAGGTTAAGGAGCGTCCCCGGGCCAAAGACGGCGGGGTTTTGCTTGAGCGAGTATTGCAAAAACTGGCGGATGAACCCGCGGCGCGCGGTCGGGGATTTCAATGCGTAGGCCGCCACATCGCGCGGGCCGGCGAGGTGGATCGAGCCGCCGTTGGCGGTGGGAAAATCGGAATTTGTATCGATCAGCTTGCCGTCCTCGTCCGGGCGGAAGCGACCAACGGGATCGAAATTTTCCAACGCGAACCCGAGCGGATTGATGCGCTCGTGGCAGCTCATGCACGAGGTTTCGCGGGTCATTTCCGCGACTTTCTGGCGGGTCGTCATAGCGGGGTCGAAATTATGGGCATCGAAAACCCGCGCTTGGGGCGGCGGTTTCAGGATGCCGCCGAGGACGTTGCGGGTGAGGAAAACACCGCGGTGAATTGGCGAGGTGACGTCCGGGTGGGCCAACCGGGCGAGCAAATAGGGATGCGTGAGCACGCCGGCGCGGCGGTCGGCGTCGAGCTTCACCGGCTGGAATCCGCCACCGGCCGTGGCGGGGACGCCGTAGAATTTCGCCAGCCGCTCGTTGAAAAGCAGGTAGTCGGCATCGATCAGCTCGCGGTAGCCGGATTTTTCCGACCAGACAACGCGATCGACAAAAAGCTCCAGCGAGCGCCGCAAATCGGCGACGAGCGCGGCGTCGAAGCCGGGAAATTTCGCGGGATCCTTAGCGAGGTCGCCCTCGGCATCGAGCTTGAGCCAGTGGTCGAAAAAGCCGCGTAGCTTCGCTTTCGCGCGTGGATCGGCGGCGAGGCGGCGGGCCTGGGATTTCACCTGTTCGGGTTCGTGGAGCTTGCCTTCGCCCGCGGCTTTCCAAAGTTCCGCGTCCGGCAGCGAATCCCACATTCCCAGCGCCAGCCGGCTCGCGACGGTGAAATCGTCCTTTCCCGGCAAAATTTCCGGATAGAGAAAACGCGGCGATTTCAAAATCAGAATCACCGCCCGTCTCACCGCCTGCTCGGGCGCGACGCCGCCGGAGAACGCGCGCTCGACATACAAAGTTCGCAATTCCCCGGACAGCGGCCGCCGGAACGCGCGCTCCGCCAGCGTCGCGACGAATTGCTTCAGCCGCTCCACCCGGTCCGGCGCGTCATCCCGCGTGCCGCTAAGCTGCGGCAGCCGGGCGACGACCTGATTGGCGATTTCCACTGCCGCCGCCGTGGTCGCCTCGTCCCAGTCCTTGGAAATATCCGTGCCGCGCTCGTAGCCCTCGCTCGCGTCATCTGGCGGAAATGGCGTGGAAACCACCGCGACATGCGCCGCCCCCGCCGGCGACAAATACGGCGCGGCCACCACCTCCCAAACGCCGCCCGGCTGCTTCCATTCCAAGCGCACCGACCCGAGTTTTTCCTGGTACTTGAAGTAATCCAGCCGCAGCGGATACGCCCTTCCGCCGAGCAAAAACACGCGCGCCGCCACCTCGCGGACCTTGCTGCCGGAGCTGACCCACGCATCGATCAGGGCGGGCTGGCGGTTCGCGCCGCTGTCGTCGCGGGTGTTGCCATCGCCGTCCTGATGCTCGCTATTCAGGTAGAGCCGCGCGCCGTTCGGAGTGACGATTTTGAACTCATACCACCCCGTCGCCACCGGCAGCAGCGAGCCGTCCCACGCGATGGAAAACTGATCCGCCGAAATCCCCTCCGCCGGCGTGCCCTCCCCGAAATCGAACGCCAGCGCCGCGTCCACGCGCTCCAAGCCTTGGCGCTTTTTCTTATTCATCCCGTCGGATTGAAAATAGCGCGCCTTCAGCCCGCGACCCTCGCCCGGCGGCGTCATTTTTCCAAAACTCCCGAGCAAATCTGCCACCGATTCCCGGAACTGCCGGTTCGTCAGCCGGGCGAACGCGGGCTCCGGCCGCGGCGCGAATTCCTGCGAATAAAACGCGCCATAGATGTATTCCGCCACAATCCGCGATTGCTCCGCATCCAGCAAATCCGGGTCGTCATCCGGCATCCATTTGTCGATGTAACGGGCCAGCGAAGGCAGCGACCGCTCGCCCCGCAACGGCTCGTCCACCTCATCCGCCACGCCCTCGCCCTGTTTCCCATGACACGAAGCGCAATGCTCCGCATAGATCGCCGCGCCGTCATGAGCGGCGGCAAGGCCGGTCAGGCAGAGGGTTAGCGGCAGAAGAAATTTCACCAGCGGATTGGAAAAGAACAAGATACGAGACCCACAACCGGTTGTTTCAGCAAGGGATAGGTGTGGATAAACCAAGGCTTGGGCGGCGGAACGCTTTGTGCAGGATCTTGGCACTCGAATCTTCAGCAGCACCGCCCGCCAGCGCGGAAATACACCACCTCGCTCTTCGGGTTCGCCCAGCTTGCATATTCGATGTCCAACGGTAGCAACTGCGAACGCGCATCGGTCGGCACGAATGTCAGTACGCCCCGCGCCGCGAGCATTGGGTAAATCGCCAGCTGCCACCACTCGTCGAAGCCGTAGGCAGGCCAGGCCGTGCAGTGGATTGGTTTCGTCCCGCAGCCCGGCACCTCCGCCGTATCCGGCATGGTGCCGCGCAGCGTGTGCCAAACGAATGCCTCCATCCATTTCCGTGCCGGCACTCCGCCTTTCGCGCCGAAATGTCCACCTAGCAGCGGCCGATAGCGCACGGTGCCGCGGATCTCGCTATTGTAATATCCGGGCACCCGCCAGAGCGAGAGGCCCGAGTCTGCCATCGCCTGCGTCCGCGCGATTTCCCCCGGCGCGAACCGGATGCGGTCCGAGTCCATCGCCGTCACCAGCTTGCCCCGATTCTCCAGCGCGAGAAATCGCCAGAACCCACCCGGACAATATCGGATCGAACTCCCTTTCATCAGCCGGATCTCATAACCGGCCGCGATCAGATCCTTCGCCAGGAATTCCAAGTCCGCTGCCAGATGCACCCGGAAGCACACCTCCGGATGCGCCTTTGTCAGCTCTGGCCCGAAGGTGAGCAACGGCTCGACATAGCTTTCATACGGATCAAAGCGCTTCACCAGCCCCAGCCTGCGCGAGTGCAGCAGCCGGGTGCGGTTCGGCGTCGCCATGTCCGGGTGGTCCGCATTCACGTGTTTCCAGAACAGCGTGATCGAGACGATGTGTTTCTTTCCCGCCTGCCGGTTCATCACCTTGCGGATGCCAAACCATTCCTCAAACTCCGCCCGCTCTTCCGGCGTGGCATGTTCTTCGTATTCGGAAATCAAATCGTCGTTCAGATAGGGAAACGCGTCGGTCCAAGACATAGAGGTAAATGCTGAAATTCTGAAGTTCTGAAGTTCTGAAAATTGAAAGAAGAGGGGGACTACGCAAGCGCTGCGGCGATGCGGTGGGTGGGTTTCGGTTTGCCAGGCTGGAATGCCGCTTCGTGGCTCCAAGTGAGACTGGCCGCCGTTTCGTCACCTCCCATCACCTCCCGGACGATGGCTTTCAACGCCGCCGCATCGCCCTCCGCGCGGAGATTCACCAGCAAGGTTCCGCACGTCAGCAGTCCCGCCATGCTCCGCGAAAGCGTCGGCACCTCTCCAGACATCACCTGATTCACGATCCCCAACGACTCCGCCCCCTCTTTTCTTAGGTTTTGCGTCTTACCGTCTTGAATCTTCTCCAGACTCATCTTGAAATGCGCCACCTCGCAGCATTCCTCTTCCAGCCGCTTGGCGATCTCTTCCGCCCGCGCCAGCAACCACGCGTTGCCATCCAGTGGCTCCGCGCTCCGGAACGCGACCTCCGCGTTGTACCAGCCCAGCATCGCCTCGCCCCGCGCATAGACGCCATAGTCCACCTCCATGAACTGCTTGTAGCGTCGCTCTGTGAGCGTCGCGGCCAATGAACTGGCATCCTCTCCGCCGCCACCCGCTCCCAATCCATCTTCCAGCCATTCGGCCACTCTCTCGTCGCCCTTCGCCGAGCCAAACCGGATCTGCTTGCCGGGAAACTCCTTCTCCAGCGCCGCGCGGACATTCCCGCGCTCCGCCTCATCCATCGTCTCCGCCTTGTTGATGAACAGGATCTCCGCTTCCTCCACCTGCTTGCGGAAGATATATCCGACATCCTTCGCGAAATCCTTCTTCCGCCTCCCGCCACCGAATGCGGTCAGCGCCCTCCGGGCGTCCAGCACCACCGTGAAAGGTGCGATCCTCACCTCCATCCGGTAGATCTGTTCCAGCGGGCGTATCACCGTGGACATCAGATCGGTGCAACTTCCCACCGGTTCGCACAGGATCACATCCGGTCTTTCCTCCGTCCGCAGGCGTTCCACCACGCCCGCCAGCTCGTCCAGCTTGCAGCAAAAACAGGCACCCGTCACCTCGCCCACCGCCGCACCGGCCAGCGTCCGCGCCGCCGTGCTGTCGATCAACCCCACCGACTGGTCGTTGCTCACCACCGCGCAGCGCAGGCCCAACGCTTGCAGCCGCGCCACCGCCCGAGCGATCAGGGTGGTCTTTCCCGCCCCCAGAAACCCACCAACCAGGGCGAGCAGGGGAGCGGATGAGGAAGCGTGAGGCATGGCGGCAGATGGGCTTTGAATGGCGTCTATCATGGCTGAAGATTTCTGAGAAAAGGCTTGCCCTATTTTTTTTTTGTCCGCAAGTATTCGTTTCGTAATCGTTAGGAATTTCCAGAAGCCACCTCAAATTCCGAAGCCCCAACCAAAACCCATCCACTGCCATGCAACGTCGCTCCTTCATGAAAAAATCCGTCGCCGCCGCCATCATCGCCGCGACTCCACTGGCTCTAACGGGACTCGTCAACGCTGCAGGTGGTGGTGGCGGGACGAATACGGAGACTGGAACTACTAGTGATACTACTGGGTTCTTCGAATCGACTATATTGGAGACAACAATAGTTCAAACCATTGAGAACGCGATCTGCACGGGATTTCAGAAACGGTATGACGCCTCATCTGACGTATGTTGGGAACGCTGGGAATGCCGATTCGCCGACGGTAGTAAAGAAGTTCGCTACGCCAATCCAGAAAGCTGTCCGACACTGGAAGACGTATTTAACGACATAAGTCTCCGGGCCCGGTTTGAAAGGTGCCAAGGGTACACCGCAGGTTTGAAGCCAGCTATGGTCTGTGAGACTGCTTCTGCCTGATCGCATTATCGTCAGCCCCCTTCCATGGGGTGGTGGGGAAGTGCAGCAGTTTGAACTGAAGGTGTATCTCTATATCCACATTTTCAACATGAAAAAGTTTACATCCATAGTGATCGCGGTGGTTATCATCGTAGGCGGATTGCTGTTCTATTTCTACAGCGGACGTGCGCTCGAACCGGGTCATTCTGCTGATGTCCAACCTGTTGAATCTACTAGACGCCCCGGTAATTTGCCAGCGCCTGGCGCGGCGACGCTGGCAGATGGCTTGTTATCGGAAGTTACAGCCAAAGAAAGACGCCACCAACTGCCGTTCGAACTGACGCTGGCGCTCAACGAAACGAGCGGCATGACGCAACTTGATATTCTCGAAAAACTGGAAACGCAGATTAGAAGTGAAGACCCTGCCGCCGTGGCGGATTGGATGTCGACAGTGTCGGAACAGGGCGACGGTGTTGCCTTTCATGTGATGATTTTCCTCATGAAATCGAATCCCCAGGCGGCCGCCATTTGGTTTGGCAATCCTCAGAACCAGTTAACTTCGCCCGCGAATTTTTTCCGCAATTCCTTCGTCCAGTTCGCATCCAACGAACCCGAACAGGCGCTGCAACTGGTCATAAATCTTCCGGAAGACAGCGAAACCCGACGATCGGTAACTCAGAGCGCCATCTATGGATTGAGTCGCGAGAATCTTCCCGAAGCGATCCGTCGGGCAGGTGAAATGTTCGATGAACCAGTGACATCCAACGTGATCGCCATCGCATTTGCCGAAAACGCAGGATCGGACCCGCGAAGTGCAATGGCCGCTCTCGAGTCGGTCAAAATGAATGCCACTACTCGGGAGAAATGCATTTCCAACATTCTGAAGACATGGGTGGATTCCGATCCGGTCACGGCTGCCGGAGAAATTGCCAAGAGTCCGCCGGCGGTGATCTCCAAAGTGCTTCAAGACGAAAACACGCTGCGCAGTTTGGCGAGGTCCGATCCCGGTGCGCTCGCCAGGCTGATGCAGCAACTGCCCCAAACTGCCGAAAGTGCGAAACTCGCCACCAGGGCGATTGCGCTGCTGGCTGCCAGCCAGCCTGCAATTGCAGACAAGCTGGTCGAGGATCAGGCCCCCGGCCCGGCGAAGGACGCCCTTCTCACTTCTCTCTATCAGGAAAAATCCAAGGACGACTTTACAGGTGCACTGGAATCAGCGCTTGCGCGGGTTGGTAATGACCGGCTCACGGCTATCAAAGGCATCATCCGTGCCGAAGGCGCACGGAATGTGGATGCGACCTTGGATCTTGTGACGAAAGTGGAACAAGGCCAGCAACAGGTTGTATATCGGGAGGTGGCGAAATCGTTCGTCTATGGCAATTCGGCCGCGGCGGTTCGCCTGCTCGAGGATCCGCAGAGTGCGGCAGACCTCGGTGCCGGTTTCCGCTCGGAAATGCTGGATCACACCGTTCAGGTTTGGGCGAAACAGGATCTCGATTCCGCGAAAAGCTGGGTGGAAAAATTGCAGGACGGTGATCGCGCGAGCGGGGTGCGGGGCCTGATGAATCCATGGATGAAGTCCGATCCCGTAGCCGCGAGCGAATGGCTTGGAAAACTGCCTGCGGGTTCCAGTCGTGACGCCGGGGCGAAGGTGATCATCGAGCAAGTGAAGGACACCGATCCGCAGATGGCCGAGCAGTGGCGAAAGTCGTTGTCTCAACAGGCTACGGGAAAGAACTGAAGATCGCGTCCTTTGCTTTATACGTTTTCATGGAAACACGATTGAAGATTGCAAACTTCTCCGAGCGCGCAATCACTCTAGTCATCAGCACGGATGCCGAGGGTTTGCGGCGCAATTCCACTTTGATTGCGAGCATTCTGCGCCGGACGCAGCGACTGGTGTGGGTCCGTTGTTACACGCGGGGATTCGAGCAGGCGTCGTTTGAGATCCGCAATTTGCGGGTGGATTTCGTGAAGGCGGACGAGGAGGTAACCGGACGCTATCCCGGCCATGTCCCGCTGGCCGTGTTTGACCGGATGCGGGTCATGCGTGACGAGACTGGTTGGGACCGTTGCCTGGTGCTGGATCATGACATGGTCTGCCTGTCCGATCTCGGTGATTACTTCGATGAGGATTTCGAAGACAATCTGTTGATGGCGCGCCTGTTCGGACCCGGCAACACGCTGGGCATGCAGATGAAGGGACGCGGCGGATTGCCGGAGAGCCTGGCCCACGCGGAAGACCATCCGTATTTCTTCATGGGACCGATGCTGAATTTGGAGCTGATGCGGAAGGAGAAAACTTGGGAAGCATTTCTCGCCGCTCACGAGGCGCTGCAACAGGAAGAGCAACTTGCGCTCACCACCGCCACCGGCGGGCGGACCAAGGGTGCGAGCCGTAAATGGAATCAAGTGCCGCAATGGGACAACAGCAGGGACGCTGATGACAACGAGGTTTGCGGGATAACGCTGGCGGGAATCATCCACTGGACCGGTGGCGGCAAACCGTGGCACCTCAATAGCAAAGTCTGGCGACCGGAGCTGTGGGAAGCGGAGCGCACCAACTGGGAAGTCTTGCGAGCCGGGGAATGGGACAAGCCGGTGATGTGGGAACTCTCGGGGTCCCCGGCGTCCGAACTCCAGCATTGGTTCAAGCGCGGCTGGAAGCTCGCGCTGCTTCGCGAGGATTCTCCACCGCCCCCTCTGCCGGAAGACTCCGGACTATCCGAGGAATCCATATTGTCGCGCGAGGAGGAATGGAACACCATCCAGCGCAAAGCTTGGGACCGTCTGATGGACCACCCGGATGTAACCTTGTGGGATGACGCATTTCGGGTGGAAGTCCTGGGAAATCCGGTAGTGCTCATCGTCGCGGGCGTGACACAACTCCGCGAGCTTCTGCGGTCCCATCCGCAAGCCGCCGCCGCGCCCTACGTAGTGAGCCGGCGGGACAACTCTGAAGCTGCCGCCCAAGAACTCGCCGCGCTCGGCTACACCCGCCAGTGGTGCCGGCCCAAGGAAACCGCCGGTGCCCTCGCCGAAGGCGTGGACTATCGGGAAGGGCCGTGGACCGGCGAAATGCCGGAGGAGTGCGAGCTTCTCGGTTGGAAACCCGCGCCGGTAGAATCGCGGCGCAAGCCCGCCCTACGCCCCGCACCCGCGATGGCGTGATTCATCTTTCAGCCTCTATCTCCGAACTCTAATACTCACTTCCCATCCACTTCAATGAAACGCCGCTACTTCATGAAAAAATCCGTCGCCGCCGCCATCGTCGCCGCGACTCCCCTGGCTCTCACTGGACTCGTCAACGCTGCCGGAGGGGGTGGTGGAACGAATACGCAGACAGGAACGGGAACGGAAACCACCGGGTGGCTTGATACAACGATCCAAGAAACCACCGGTTGGTTTGATACAACTATACAGGACACAGCAACCTCGACGGATCTTATTGGTAATTGTTCACTCACTGGTGTTCATAAGTCGGAATGTTGTAAGATTAAGGTTGGTAACACGGAAACCCCGGTTTACACATGCAGTAAATCGGGATACACCTTTCCAAACAAATGTGATAACAATTTCGTGGAGAGTCCTACTGCAACTGCACATTGCCCATAGTTCAAATGTCCTTTCGTAAAATAGCTGTCGGAATCGTGATATTGGCTTTCTGCCTCGCCGTTGCTGCTATTTACTTGATGGGGCCTCGCCGTGGTGTGCTGGAGATAGATGGTGTGGGTCGGAATTATGCCTCCGCCCGTCGGAATAGAAATGGATCTGAGGTTACTTCTGATGTGAATGGATTTTGGAAATCGATCAGCACTCCCGAGGGCTTAAGACGTGAGGGCAAAGTTCGTTTGAGTAAGCTGCGTGAACAGAAGCCTGAGGACCGGACCGAAAGCGAGATCATGATTGCGATTGAGTTGGGTGCCGGTGAAGATTTTGAAGCGATCTGGGGATTGGTAGACAGTAGTGATTTTGATGCGGATGCCAAGTATCGACTTCTTTCTTATTTATGCACATCCTTTCCAGCAAAAGTCGGTTTCGAGGTGGTGTTGAACAAAGTGGTTGGTTTAAGGGAGTCCGGGGCATGGAAGAATCAACTTATCTCGGCTACCTTTCGTGGAGCACGCGACTCGGTATCAACCATGCTTTCGAATGCGTCAAAACTGGAATACTCGGATGAGCGGACGGCGGCCCTTAAAGGGATTTCATGGCGGATTCATGCAATACCAATAGGAGATATTGATTTCTCCGGGTTTGCCAAGATCAATTCTAGGGAGGAAACCAAGATCGTGGGCGAGGCTTTAGGTGAGAGGATTCGCAATGCGGACCGGGATCAGAAGACGGGAGAGTTTGACGCAACACTGAGCGGACTTCGACAATTGATAAACGATGGGAAGGCCGATCAATCGATATTAGGCGATTTTCTATCGGCGGCAGCTGATACTTCTCCGTTGGATGCATGGCGTGCTTGGAGGGCAATGGTTAATGAACGAGATATCCAGAATGCTGATTCATCTTCCAATCTGCCAAAGTGTCTCGTGGATGGACTTGTTAAAATCGGGGGGGCAGTGGCCATGGAGAATTTGATGGTTCCCGAGCTTTCCGCACGGCCTGCAGATGCAAAACTTTCCGGGTTGGCATTTTATCGATGGTTGGCAAAGGACATGAATGGAGCAACGGCATGGCTTGGAGGGGGGGATATCAGCGGATTGCAAGCAGATTATGTCTTTCAAGCTACCGTCCAATATAATATGGAACACGAACAATTCGACGCAGCCAAGGAATGGGCGTTGAGAATCGGTGATACAAAAATACGAGACGCGACAATGAAAGTATTGGCTGCGAGAGAGGCTAATGGCGGGAAAGAAAAGTGAGTATTGGATGTGAGGCTGAGGTCATGAGTGTAAACTTGAAAATGAAGATGCAGATGAGGGATACAACCGGAACCAGTCGCCCGATCACTTTAGTCATCAGCACGGATGCCGAGGGGTTGCGGCGCAATTCAACACTAATCGCGAGCATCCTGCGCCGGACGGAGCGGCTGGTCTGGGTCCGTTGCATAAACTATAGTCTCTAGCCTTCACTTCCAATCCCTCTTCATCATCTGCGTCTATCTGCGTTCATCTGCGGTTAAAGTCTATTGTCTTCCCCTCATGCTCTGCGACTACCCGCGCCCCTTCCTCTTCATCCACATCCCGAAGACAGCGGGCACCAGTGTGGAGACGGCACTGGTTTCCTCCTTGCTCGGGATTCCGTCGCTTGCGAATGTCGATCCGGACACTGCGGACCTCCATGCGCTTCCCGGGGGGGGCCGCCATGCGACGGGATTCCCCTTTCGTATCCGCAGCGCGGTGGTGCAACACGAATGCGTGGAGTATTTCGAGCAAATCGGCCGTCTCGAAGACAGGCTCGTTTTTACTGTGGTGCGCAATCCATACGATCGCGCGCTATCTCAAATCCTCTATCTTCTACGCACCGATCCCGCTGCCCCCGGGCGGTTCCAAGGACCAGATTGGACGGCTGATCTCAAAGCCCTCTCCCGGCTGGATGACGCGCGGGTGCACGACCTCTCAGCCTGTCAGGTGGATTGGCTGAAGGATGCGGCGGGAGCCGTCCGCTGCGAACGGATTCTGCGGTTCGAGCGGCTCGCGGAGGATTGGGCCGAACTCTGCGACGAACTTGGATTGGGGGAAATCGAGCTGCCACGCATCAATCGAACGCGGCACGGGTTCCCGTGGTGGGAGTACTACGATGAGGAAGCTGCGGAGGGAATCTCCCGAAAATATGCGAGGGACTTCGAAGCGCTGGGATACGACGAATATCTTCCGCAGACCGACGAATCCATTCGTCGGGAAAGAATGCTTTGGATGGGAAGCGGTACGCCTCCGGAGTTGGCGATCAGGTATCCGTATCGGACGAGGCACGGGCGCTTGGAACTGCCGGACAATTCTGTGGGGACGCTGCATTTATATGGATGCCTGGAGAATATTCCACCTGCCGAAGCCCGCAGGCTTCTCGGAGAATGCCGCCGCATTCTTTTGCCGGGCGGCGAATTGATCGTGAACACACTCGATCTGGAATTCATCGCAAGCCTGTTGCCCAAGGCTTACGATTTCCAGAGCACGGAATTCGAATTCGTGAGAAGCTATACGGATAGCCACCTTCCTGACGTCGATGAATACGCACCCGCTCATGTCATCAACGATCTCTTGAGGCGGAAGGGACAGGTCTTCATCTACGATGAAGCGCTTCTCGCGGAGTTTCTGTGCGAAGCGGGTTTCAACGGTGAGCGGCAGGAAGATGGTCCACTTGGAGAAATCTTCGTCAAAGCCATCTGAACATAAATACGATCCAACAAATCAATAATCGCATGAGAAAACAACTGGTAGCGGAGTTTATGGGTACTTTCTTTCTCGTTTTCGCGGGAACCGGGGCCATTGTCATCGACTCGGCAAGCAAGGGGGCAATCGGTCATCTCGGCGTTGCGCTCACCTTTGGCATGGTGGTCTTCGTGATGATCCAGACGTTTGGAGACATAAGCGGCGCGCACTTCAATCCCGCGGTGACATTGGGATTCGCCACGTCCGGCAGATTCCCCTGGCGGCACGTCCCGAAGTTCGTTTCCGCCCAAACCGCCGGCGCGCTCTGCGCGAGCTTCACGCTTGCGCTCATGTTCCCTCAGGTCGGATCTCTTGGCAGCACGATTCCCACCGGTTCCGCTGCCAGGAGCTTTGTTTTGGAATTCATCATGACCGCCGCGCTGATGATGACCATTTTGATGGTCTCCCAAGGTGCGAAGGAAAAAGGTATAACCGCAGGACTTGCGATAGGATCTCTCATCGGATTGGAAGCGCTGTTTGCCGGACCCATCTGCGGAGCTTCCATGAACCCGGTGCGTTCGCTCGCACCAGCGTTAGCCAGTCATAATTTCCAGTATCTCTGGATTTATCTGCTCGCGCCTACCGCCGGCGCGTTGGCGGCCGTCCCCGTAAGCAGGTGGCTCTATTCCCCATGTCAGTCAACACAGCGGTGATTCTTCCGATCAGGCTTGGTTTGGGTCCCTGCGGCTCACCGTCGCCGCCGGCAGCAGCGAGCCGTCCCACGCGATCGAAAACTGATCCGCCGAAATCCCCTCCGCCGGCGCGCCCTCGCCGAAATCGAACGCCAGCACCGCGTCCTCGCGCTCCAGGCCTTGGCGCGATTTTTTGTTCATCCCGTCGGATTGGAAATAGCACGCCTTCAGCCCGCGACCCTCGCCCGGCGGCGTCATTTTTCCAAAACTCCCGAGCAAATCTGCCACCGATTCCCGGAACTGCCGGTTCGTCAGCCGCGCGAATGCCGGCTCCGGCCGGGGCGCGGAACCTTGCGAATAGAACGCCCCATAGATGTATTCCGCCACCATCCGCGATTGCTCCGCGTCGATTTCGTCCGGGTCGTCGTCCGGCATCCACTTGTCGATGTAACGGGCCAGCGACGGCAGCGATCGGTCGCCGCGCAACGGTTCATTCACTTCATCCGCCACGCCCTCGCCCTGTTTCCCATGACACGAGGCGCAATGCTCCGCATAGATCGCCGCACCGTCCTGAGCGGCGGCAAGGCCGGTCAGACAAAGGGTTAGCGGCAGAAGAAATTTCACCAGCGGATTGGAAAAGAACAAGATACGAGACCCGCAACCGGTTGTTTCAGCAAGGGATTGGTGCGGATAACTCAAGGCTTGGTTGGACGAACGACTCCGCGCGGGATTCCGACCACGCAAATCACACTCGGGATCTTCGGCCAGAACCTGCTACGTTTCCCGGTCGCTCGCGTTGAGATCCAATTTCAGGATTTTGTCGCTCGCAATCCGGTGTTACTCATTTTCCGACCATGGACACACTCCAGATTCGAAATGAAGCGTTGCGCCTTCCAGAGTCACAGCGCGCTTCCCTCGCTGCTGACTTGCTGGAATCACTCGATCCGGCCCCGCTCGATACGGACGATGGCCCGGCGGAAGCCCGACGGCGGATTGACGAAATGAAGCGCGATCCATCGATACGGCGCACTTGGGATCAGATCAAAGCCGAAGTCGGAAAATAGCTGGTGGAAATCATCTACCACAGACGGGTGGCTCTCGATCTCCGAACGGCATTGCGATTTTACGATCAAAAAGGCGGCACCAAGCTTGCGGATCGCTTTTTTGCGGCATTGGAGGCAGCCACGCATGAAATCACGATGAATCCTGCTGCTCATCATTTCGCGGATGCCGGGCTGCGGCGCATCCAGATCGGGGGTTTTCCCTATCACATGCTATATGAGGTGGACGGCTCATTCGTTTGGGTAGGCGTGCTTCGCCACGACCGGAGACGTCCGTCGTTTGGATTGCTCCGATTCAAAAGGAGTTAAGCCTCCGCCCGTTCCGCGCTTGCCAGCGGTGGCGGATTTCCGATTTCCTCCACGGCATCCATGCGCGACGAAACGGATTTCAACCAAGGCGAGCTGGATTTCGCCGGCGGCGGCTCGGATGAGGGTTTTCGCAAGTGGCGGCGGGAGGCGGAGGAGCGGCAGCGGGCGTTCGAGGCGCGGCACGGGATCGTGCTCGGCAGGCGGGCGCGGGTGCAGCTCCGCGGGGAGAATTCGCCGCTGGAGGGCGTGATCCGGATGGTGCCGAAGCAGCCGAAGGGCACCCCGGCGCAGCTCCGGCTGACGGTGGGGCCGCGGGAATTCGTGGTGGCGCAAATCGAGAGCGTGGTCGCACTGGATTAGGAAATCATTTCTGGCAGAGCGGGCACCAGAAGGTCGAGCGCTGGCCGAGCACGGCTTGGCGGATGGGCGTGGCGCAGACGCGGCAGGGTTCGCCGGGGCGGCCATAAACGAAGAGCCGCTGCTTGAAATAGCCGGGGCTGCCGTCGGATTTCAGGAAATCCCGCAGGGTGGTGCCGCCCGCCTCAATGGATTCCGCGAGCACCTCGCGGATGGCGGTCACGAGCCGGGCGAGGCGCGGCTTGGTGACGCGGCTGGCCTTGGTGGCGGGCCGGATGCCGGCGCGGAAGAGCGATTCAGAGGCATAGATATTGCCGACTCCGACGACGACGCGGGCGTCCATGATGGCCAGTTTGATGGGCGTATTGCGATTCGCGCAGGCGGCGCGGAGGCCGGCGACGGTGAACCCGTCCTCCAGCGGTTCCGGGCCGAGATGCTTGAGCAGCGGGTGCTCCAGCGGGTCGCCGTGGAGGCGCAGCAGCAGTCCGAAGCGCCGGGGATCGTGAAACCGGAGCTGCCGGCCGCCCTCCAGCGCGATAGCGGCATGGTCGTGCTTTTTCCAATCCTCCGCCTGCCCGGCGATGCGCAGGCTGCCGGACATTCCCAAATGAATGAGGAGCGTGGAACCGTCGCCAAGGCCAAGCAGGAGATATTTCGAGCGGCGGCGGACGCTCTCCACACGCAGCCCGGCGATTTCGGCGAAATCCGGCGAAACCGGCTGCCGCAAATCAGCGCGGCGGATGATCACCTCCGTGACGAGCACGCCGGTGACATGCGGCTCGATGCCGCGGCGGGTGGTCTCGACTTCGGGAAGCTCGGGCACGGCGCGGGCGGATTATGCGGGCGCGAGCAGGGCTTCGTCCCAGTCTTTCCAAACCGGGTCCAGCCCTTGTCCGCGCAGCATTTCCGCGACCTCGGCGGGGCTGCGGAGGTCGGTGATTTGGAACTGCTCAGTGGCTGTTTCGCAGCCGGATTTCCGCTCCAGCTCGACGCGCCGGCCCTTCACCGTGAGATGCAGATCGTCGCCGCCCGCGCCGGTGTAGCCGCCGGGCTCGGTCCGCGCGCCGGCGGACATATGGGTCACGCCAAGCGTGGCGATCGCATCCCGCAGCGCCGCCGGCTCGCGCGTCGAAACGACGATGCCGACTTGCGGGAAGAGCAGGCGGAAAATCGCGATCAGCCGGACGAACGCGCGGTCCGGTAGGGTTAAATCCGGGTCCGGCAGGTATTCGTAATTCCCCGCGTAGGGCCGCATCCGCGCGAACGAGACGGTAAACTGCGCCTTCCAGCAGTGTTTGTATAAATACTCAAGATGGGCGCAGAGGGCGAGCGCCTCGGTCCGCCAGTCCGCCAGCCCGAACAGCGCGCCGATGCCGATCCGCCGGAAACCGCCGGCATAGGCGCGCTCCGGGCAATCGAGCCGCCAGTTGAAATTCTTCTTCGGCCCGGCGGTGTGCAGGCGCTTGTAGGTCTCGCGGCAATACGTTTCCTGATAGACCACCAACCCCTCGGCGCCGTGGCCGACGATTTCCGCATATTGCTCGTCCTCCATCGGCCCCACTTCCAAGGCGAGCGTCGGAACGAACGGCCGCAGCGCGTCGAGACAGCGCTGGAGGTAGCCGTCCGAGACGAATTTCGGGTGCTCGCCCGCCACCAGCAGGATGTTTCGAAATCCAAGCCCGTGGAGGTGCCGCGCCTCCGTCACGACCTGATCGACCGTTAGCGTCGTTCGCAGGATGCCGGCATCGCGGGAAAATCCGCAGTAGGTGCAGTTGTTCACGCACTCGTTGGAAACGTAGAGCGGCGCGAAAAGCCGCATGGTCCGGCCGAAATGGCGTCGCGTGAGCAGCCTGCTCCGCCGCGCCAGCTCTTCCAGCGGCCCGCCGGATTCCTCGGCCAGCAGCAGCCCGAACCGCCGCATCAGAGGCGTGGGATGAGCGAGGAGCTGGGGAAATTCGTTGGCGAACGCCATGGCGCCGGACCATGCCGCCCCCGCGGCAGCGGGTCAAAGCCGGTTTGCCGGGGATTTTCTCTGCCCAATAGCGGGAAACTCCCCGAGGGGCTACTCGTCGTTCCCGGCGAGCGATGGCAGGCAATCGATCAGAAACCCGCCGGCGCGGCGCGCGTCGCGGCGGACGGCGTCGGCCTCGGATTGGATCGGATTCCCGGCGAGCACACGGGACAGCGCCAAGTCGGGCGGGGAAATCACGGGCAGCGCGAGGACGGTTTTTCTAACCAAATGTTGAGGTCCCGATGCCGGAGCGGGACGGCGGAGGAGCGGTGCGAGTACAATGCAGCCGGCAAGCGCGGCGGGCGCTGCGATCCATCGCCAACGGATCGCGGCCGGGCGCCGGCGGGAGTCCAACGCCCGCAGAATTCGAGCTTCAAGCCCGGGCGGTGGTGGGAGATCCGGCGTGCGGGAGCGGAGCAAGGCGGCGATTTCCAAGAACGGATCTTCGTCTTTCATGACGTGGTGCGCTGGGGTTCGGAGAATCGGCCGGGCGCGGTGGCGGCGCGGGGCCCGTGGAGAGCTTGGGCCAGCGATTTGCGGGCGCGGTGGAGCAGGACCTTCACGGCTCCCTCGCGCTTTCCCAGAATGCCGCCGATTTCCCTGATCGAAAGCTCCTCGCGGTAGTGAAGCCACAGCGCGCTGTAGGCGTCCGGGGTGAGTGTGGATTTCGCCGTTTCCCACAGCCAGAGCGCGCGTTCGGCGGGTGGCGGAGGCGGTCCCGGCTCCACGGACTCCGCCGGAACCGGGCGTGTCCGGCGCAACGCGGCGATCGACTGGCGGCGGGCGATCGTCAGCAGCCACGGCAGCAGGGGCATGCGCGGGTCGAAGCGGTGGAATTTTTCCCATGCCCGGAGGAATGTTTCCTGGGTGAGATCCTCGGCGTCCTGCCGGTGTCGGGTTAGCGTCAGCAGGAATGCGAAAATCCGTCCGTGATGCCGGTGGACCAAGCTGCCAAACGCAGCCGCCGATCCCGCGCGCGCGTCGAGCACCAGCGGCAGATCATCGGCGGCGGCATCGTTCATGATTTGGATCGCGGCAAGTTCGACCGGGAGCGGCTATTTCTTCTTATTGGCGAACTCCCGCATCAGGGGAATCCACTTTTCCACAGGCATCGAAAGCGTGGCAAATATTCCGGGTTCGGCCGGCTGGGGTGCGAATTCGAGCCGGATGTCATCGGCCGCCAACCGCGGGTCGAGCAACTGCCCCAGCGCCACGATTCCGTCCAACGTGCGACGCAGCAGCTTGGCGCGTGCCGCATCCGCCGTCCCGGCTGCCGCATCAAGGACGAACCGGCCGTCACCCTCGCTCGCGGAGATGCGGACGGTTTTGAGGTTGCGGACGATTGCCGAGGCATCGGCGGGAAGCTTGATTTCCCCCAATTTCGCCATGGCCGTCACCAACGGCTTGTCCCCGCCGGGGAAATCCGCTTCGCCCAGACCCGGCTGCCGGTGAGAAATCGTGTCCAGCGCCAGCGGCAGCAATTCGTCCTGACGGCTTAAGACCAGAAATCCTTCGGCGGCAAATGCGGCGTTCTGTTGCTTTTCCCCGTCCTGCCAATGCAAAAGCGTGACGCTTTCGTGGCTGGACTCCGAATAGCCATCCGCCGCGCGGACGATGTCGGTCATATGAGCGCGATCGAAATTCCCGGAAATCAACGCCACACCGCGCTCCGGCCTGCCGTCGCCGTAAAGTGTGATGTTGTGAACGTCGTTGAGCAGGTGGACGGAGGAAATCCGCTTGAAGGTGGTAAGCTTCGCGCCCTGCTCCGCCTCAATCCGGCGGAAGACCTCCCGGCCGGTAGCGCTGCCGCGCATCGCGTCCAAATCCACGTGCAGCACCCACTTGGCGGAAGCGGGGACCAAGGACGGATCGATGGGCGCCGCGACCAGCGGCGCAAAGGACAAGAGGAGGGGCAGAAAGCATTCGGTGCGGGGAATTTTCATGGCTCGATGTTTTTGGATTCGTCGGGAGTACGCCCGCAGCCGCCGAAAGGTTACGGCCCGCCTCACAAAATCGGCGAATTCGGAATTGCCAGATCCGCCCCAAAACTTTTGCGGGAGACATTTGGCCCCCTTCGCGCCGATCCAAAAGCCTTCCTCGCGGCGCTTACTGGACGGGTCCCCCATGTTCCCACGGCTTCCACCGGCTGAGTGAGCTCGATAGAAAGTTAGAAAAAGAAATTTTGAACTTTTTCAACCATCCACAACTTCGTATTCTTCAAATACTTACGTCTACGAGAGACACCGATTTGCAACAGTAAAACCCGGAAAATCGCTCAAGAGTCTTTACATGAAGGCGGCTCCGGGTAACCTCCGCGCGCTGCATACATCCCCCTATGTTCCGTCAGTTACGTCCCCCCGACCCTGACCAGGACCTCGTCACGCGTGCCCAACAGGGCGATACCCGCGCGTTCGATGCCCTGGTGCTCAAGTATGGCGATAAGCTTTATGGCCTCGTCTATAACATGACCTCCCACAAGGAGGACACCCACGACCTGTTGCAGGAAATTTTCGCCCGAGCGTACCAGTCGCTCGGGAAATTTCGCGGCAGTGCGACGTTCTACACCTGGATCTACCAGATCGCGGTGAACCTAACGCTGAATTTCCTCAAAAAAAGAAAACGACGCACGGGGCTGAGCCTTAGTGAAATGGATGCCAAGGCACGCCAGGATCCGGCGCTGATCGACACCACCCACGAGGCAAATCCCGAGCGCCAGACGAATCTCCATGAGCTGCAGGGCAAACTGGACGAGGCGATGAAAAAACTCTCCGACACTCATCGCATGGTGGTGACGATGTTCGACATCCAGGGCATGTCCCACGCGGAGATCGCCAAGGTGCTGAAGAGCTCCGAGGGAACCATCCGCTCCCGCCTCCACTATGCGCACCAGCAACTCCAATCGGCGCTCCAAGACAGTTGGGAGGAACGTTTTTAAAAAAATTCCCAAACGGAGGTAAAAATTTCCTTGCCGAGCAGGGACGGTGATTCATAAGACCTTCTTATCAATCGCCGTGAAGCCGACACACGATCAAATCACCAGTCTCTTAGCCGAAAAGCGTCAACAAGTTCCTGATGAGGAATATTGGCAGCGGTTCCTGTGCGAATTCCACAGCAACCAGCGGCAGCGGGAGCTGAATTCCACCGGCGTCACTGGCATCGTGAGTCGTTTCGGTCGTTGGATTTCGGAAATGGGTCTCACCCGTTTCGCCTATGGCTTCGGTCTGGCCTATGCCGGTGTGACGGCGGTTTACCTGCTCACTCCGCCCAGCGTGGGGGAGGAGCGGATTGCCCCGACACCCGCTAGCTACCAGATCGTCCCGGCGGCGCACGCCGGCACCGCGGTGCAGAGCCTGCCCGGAGTAGAAATCGTCCCCCGGGTGCTCGCGCCGGTCGAAAAGCGGGTTTTTTGAAGTTCGTCCCCGGTTTACCGGAGACATTCCGCAATTTGAGGTTCCGATCTGCTTGATCGACCACGGCAGCGGACGGATTTGACTGATTCTTGCGAGATCGATATCGGCGACCCGGCGATTCCGGATACAAGGCGGCCTCCACGGCTGGCGGCGCCTGACATAGGAAACGCGTGAATCAGTCGCGTTCCCCCGCGCGGTATCGGAATCGCGAAAGATCGATTCCGCGGTCGGCAAAACCGGTTCCGCGAACGCGGCGCGCGGAACGATTCCCGCGCGCCATCGGCACTGAGCTTATTTACCTTCGACCGGCTCCTGCGAGGGCGGCGGCACTTGGCGCGGCAACTGCCGGACCTGCGGGGCGGGTGTGTCAAACCACGTGAGCAGATAGGACCAATTGTAGGTCGTGCCGGATGGGATCCGATACTGGGGCAGGGCCAGCGCGCCCCACGAGTTGGTACCGCCGAGGCCGGATTGCTTGTGCTGGATGTTCAGCGCGTAAAAATCCCTCGCCGGGATCTCGCCGGGGTGGGTGGCGAACTGGATGTCGGAGGCGGCACAAGGATAGACGCTCATTTCCAAGAGGTTATCCCCCGTGGCATCCACCCGGAGGGCGCTGCCGCCGGCGGGGCTGGAAAGCGTGGCCCAGCGGATTTGCGTCCGGTTGCCGGCCTCCTGCGGGTCGGTGTAGCGGTAGAAGAGCTGGGGCACGAGGCCGGCATTTTCGTGGATCGTCGTCCAAGCGCCGGTGTTTCGATCGACGTAATTCCCCTGCGGTCCCTTGCCATACCATTTCCACTCGGCGGCGCGATCCGGGATTTCCGCTTGGTAGCCAATGCGCGGGATTTCCGGCAGCTTGCCGGCGGGACGGAACTCGGTATCCACAGAGATCTGCCCCGCGCCGGTGAAGCGGTAGTGGATCGTCGCGGTGGATTTCCCGGCGGGGATATCGAGTTCGGCGGTAATCACGACATCGTTGCCATCCTTCTCCGCCTTGACGGATTTCGCCTTGGCGCGGCTGCCGGCGTATTGCCAGACCTTGAGCTTGTCACCGAGTTTGGCGCCCTCGTCGTTGTTCGTGGTCGGCCGCCAGAAGCAGAGTTCGAGCGGCGTGCGGAGCCACTCGGTTCCTCCGTTTCCAAGCGAGGAGATGTAGCCGGTTTTGCGGTCAACCACAGCGGTCAGGCCCTTGGCGGAAATCTCGAATTTCCCGTCGCTTTCCTTGAACTCCGCGGCCATTTCCGAGGCGGCCGGGCTTGGCGGCACGCGCTTGCCCCAGGGCAGTTGGAACTCGTCCCAAGCGACCGGCATGCCGGCGGGATACCACGCCGTTTTCTCCGCCAGATCGTAGCGGACGCGTAAGAAATACTCGCTGCCTTCCTTTGGCTTCGCGTTTGTCGGAACGTCGAGATCCGCGCTTTCCTGCGGCGCGATTTTTGGCAGCTCCAACTTTCCCTCGGCGATGACCCGGCCGTCCTCCATCAGTTTCCATGACGCGGCGATGCCGGAGATCGGCACAAAGAAATTCTCGTTCTCCACGCGGATTTTCAGCGCCGGTGAGGAAATGTCCCGCGCGCTGGTGTGGATGTTCTGATAGACCTTCTTGACCTCCTCGAATTGCGGGGAGGGCGCGAGCGTCGGCGAGACGAGGCCATTGCAGCAGAACGAGCGGTCGTTCGGGTGGTCGTTGAAATCGCCGCCATAGGCGAAATAGGGCTGGGTGGCGGGTTTCTTCGCATCGGCGGCGAAATCCAGGACCAGCGCGGCCTTGTCCGCCTGCGTGGACAAATCGGCCGGATCGAGCGCGACCGGATAGACCTCCGCCTTGCGGATGGAGCCGTTGAACCGGCGCGTCGATTCCTCCGTGTCCAGAGCGATCGCGAGATCGAAGGCATTCTTGGAAATCGCCGCCGTGCAGGCGGTCGAGCCCGCCTTTTTCCCATCGATGAAGACGCTGACCGTCGCGCCATCATAAACTCCGGCGTAGCGGTGGAAGTTCAGCATCGCGTCGTCCGGCAGCTTGCCCGAAGCGGAATGCCAGACTCCGCCGGAGAAAATGAAAAATTCGACAGCGTCGCCCTTCTCGTTGATTTTCAGCGAATAGGCGGTGTCGCCCTTGGCGATGAGCGGCTGGCCGCCTTGGCTGAAACCGGCGTTGTTCAAGCGCGCCTCGGCCACAAGGGTGACGGATTTGTCGAAATCCAGCGCCTCACCGGCCGCGGCGGTGACACTTCCGGCGGAAAGGCCCTCGTCCGGGACGAGATTTCCCAAAAGCCGGAGCGTGAGGTCCAGTTTCGCGAGGTTCGCGAGATCCTCGTCCTTGTGCTTTTTGGCCAGCAGGCCTTGATCCTTCCAATCCCAGATCGACCCGCCCTGAAGCAGGCGCTCCTTGCGGATGAGCTCCCAATAGTCGGCGAGGTTCCCGCTCGAGTTCCCCATGGCATGGCTGTATTCACACTGGATCAACGGCTTCTGGCGGGAGAGCGGCTTCTTTTCCTCTTCCCGGCAATATTTCGCCGTGCCGTCCACCGTGGCATACATCGGCGAAAAAACGTCCGCATGCGCCCCGTGGCCAGCCTGCTCGTAGTGGACCGGACGGGAGGGATCGCGGTAGTGCAGCCAAGCCGATGCTTTCACGAAATTCTCGCCATTCCCGGCCTCGTTCCCCATCGACCACATGAGGATGCAGGGATGATTCTTGTCGCGTTCCACCAAGTTCCGGATGCGGTCGAGGTGCGCCGCATACCAAGACGGATCTTTGGCCAGCGATTCCTTACCGTAGCCCATGCCGTGCGATTCGATGTTCGCCTCGGCGATGATATAAAGTCCCAGCTCATCGGCCAACTCCACCAGCGCCGGATCGTTCGGGTAGTGCGAGGTGCGCACCGTGTTGATGTTCGCCCGCTTCATCTGGAGCAAATCCTCGCGAATGTCCTCGCGAGTGACGTAGTGGCCGGTGACCGGGTCGTGATCGTGCCGGTTGACGCCCTTGATGAGAATGGCGCGGCCGTTGTGGAGAAGCTGGCCGTCCTTGATTTCCGAGCGACGGAAGCCGGTTTTCCCCGAATGATGGGCGATTTCCTTCCCGCCCTCGTCGAGCAGGGAAATCTCGTAGTCATAAAGATTCGGGGCTTCGGCGGACCACGCCATCACGTCCGGCAGGCTGTCGATGACGACGGATTTCTCCTCGGATTTTCCGGCCGGAATCTCCACGGCCACCGGCGGCGCTTCGATGGTTTTCCCATCCGGCGAGACCAGCGTCAGCTTGGCGGTGGACTTGGCGGCGCCCTTGCCGCCGTTCGCAATTTTCGCGGTGAACTCCAGTTTGCCCGTTTTGTAGTCATCCGCCAGACCGGCCTGAATCCAGAAATCCGCCAGCGAAACGTCCGCCGCGGACCACAAATAAACGTCCCGGAAAATCCCCGGGAGCCGGAACATGTCCTGATCCTCCAGATACGAACCGTCCGAATGCTGATACACCTGCGCCGCCAGCACATTCTCGCCGTCCTTGAGATACGGCGTGAGATCGAACTCCGCCGGCGTCCGCGAATCCTGTGAATAGCCGACCATTTTCCCGTTGAGCCACAGGTAGAACGCGGAATCCACGCCGCCGAAAACGACGTGCGTGTGCCGCCCCTGCCAGCCTTCCGGCAGCGTGAACTTGTGCCGGTAGCTGCCGACCTGGTTGCGGTTCGCTTCGGGCCGGTTCGTGTAGAAGGCCGGCGGCTCGCCCATCACGTGCGGTGGGTTTTTCGCGAAGGGATAGGTGATGTTCGTGTAGAGCGGCGCGCCATAGCCTTGGAGCTGCCAGTTCGACGGGACCGGGATTTCCTTCCATTGCGAATCGTCGAAATCCGCCGCCTCGAAGCCCGCCGGCTTGTCCTTCGGGTTCCCCGCGAAGTTGAATTTCCAGTTGCCGTTGAGCACCTGGCACCACGGCGATTCCAGCCGTTGCTTGCCTGTCGCGGCGTCCGCGCTGGGGAACGGCATCGTGGTCGCGTGCGGTGCTTCCTTGTTGATGCGGAATACCGCCTGGTTCTCCCAGTCCGGTTGCTGGGCGAGCGCCGCGGAGGCAAGCGCGAGAGTGATCAGTGGGATTTTCATAAAGATTTGCAGGGGAAATCGCCCGCCCGCGGCAGGTTGACCGGCGGGCATGGCGGGCGCACTCTGGCCCACATGGCCGCGAGGTGAAGCAAAAATCCTCCTTCGGCCGGCCGCGCCATTTCCCCGCTTGTCGCGCGGCGGCAGGTGTGGATTCTCGGCCGTCCATGGCTGATTTCCCCGCCCTCCGTCACTCCGTCTGCCGCTGGCCGTATGCCGCCATACCGCTGGAAACCCTCTGCGAAGCCGCCCGCGAAATCGGGATTTCCTCCATCGAGCTGGTCATGCCCGAGGACATTCCGACGCTGGAGAAATTCGGCCTGACCTGCGCGCTGGTGAGCTTCCCGACCGGACAGACGCCCGACGGCACCACCGTCGGCACCATCGAAAAGTCCTTCAATCGCCTGGAACACCACGACACGCTCGTTGCCATTTACGAGCCACACATGCGCGCCGCCGCGGCCGCCGGAGCCACGCAGGTCATCGTGTTTTCGGGAAATCGCGAGGGCATTTCTGAGGAGGAGGGCCTGCGAAACTGCGCCGCCGGCCTGCGCCGCCTGCTTCCGCTCGCCGAGGAACTCGGCCTCACCCTCGTCATGGAGCTGCTGAACAGCCGCTTGGACCACCCCGACTACCAGTGCGACCGCACGGCCTGGGGCGTGCGCCTTTGCGAGACGCTCGCCAGCCCGCATTTCGGCCTGCTGTATGACATTTACCACATGCAGATCATGGAGGGGGACCTAGTCCGGACCATCCGCGCGCATCACCGCCACTTCGTCCACTACCACACCGGCGGGTCGCCAGGCCGGAATGAAATCGATGCCACCCAAGAGCTGAATTACCCAGCCATCGTCCGTGCGATCCGGGAAACCGGCTACACCGGCCACCTCGGCCAGGAATTCATCCCCACCGCCGCCGATCCCATCGCCAGCCTCCGCGAGGCGGTCCGGATTTGCTCCGAGTAGGCTTCAACGGCACGGCCGCCGCGGGAAAATTCAGTTTGCATCCCCCGCCCCGCAAAGGCATCGAAGGGCCGCAACTTTCAAAACTCCATGGCAGACCGCGAAGACAAAAATCAGGAAAACGTGCCCGGCAAGTTCTACGTGGACAGCCAATGCATCGATTGCGATCTGTGCCGGGAAACCGCGCCGAACAACTTCACCCGCGCCGACGACGAAGGCTATTCCTTCGTCTTCAAGCAGCCGATCAACGCCGAGGAAATCGCCCAGTCCCGCGAGGCCATGGAAGGCTGCCCGGTCGAGGCGATCGGCGAGGATGGCGCGGACTGACCCGTCCCCGGCCATGAAAAAGCCGTCCGCCTCCAGCCGCATCCGCGAGGAAATCCTGCGGGAATGGCGCGGATCCGACGAGCCGTCCAACCTCAATGCCGGCATCCACCCCGCCGGCAAATTCGTCGCCGCCATCCTGCGCGCCGCTGGTGCCGAGGAAGGGCTGAACGAAGACATGGTCCGCGCCACTTGGAAGGAACTCGCCGGAGATTTCATCGGCCGCCACAGCGAACCCGTCTCCGTGAAATCCGGAAATCTCCTTCTCCGCTGCACCCAGCCCGCGCTCCGCTTCCAGCTTGAGCAAATGAAGCCCATGCTCCTCAAACGCATCCGCGAAAAGCTCGGCGAAGGCAAAGTCCGCACCATCCAGTTCGCAATCGGCTAGGCCCGTGGCGGCAATTTCCAACCGCCAAGACCCGCCCTCTACGGTGTCCTACCACGGAAAACCGCCAGCCAAGGGGTTGCGCGTTTCCAGAAATGCCGGTTCCCTAGCCGCATGGAAAACAGGCACTTCGATTTCGTGGTCATCGGCGGCGGCAGCGCGGGATACGCCGCGGCGCGGACGGCGCGGGAGACTTTTGAAAACGTCGCCATCATCGACGGCGCGGACGAGCTCGGCGGCTTATGCATCCTGCGCGGCTGCATGCCCTCCAAAACGCTCATCTATTCCGCGGAGGTCGCGCACCTCGCCCGCGAGGCGGCGAAATTCGGTCTCACGATCCCCGACGTCCGCGCCAACATGCCCGCTCTGCACCGCCGCAAGCTCAGCGTCATCGACGAATTCGCCTCCTACCGGCAGGAGCAATTGAAATCCGACAAATTTCACCTCATCCGCGATCGCGCGACCTTCGTGGATGAAAAAACCGTGGCATTGGAAAAATCCGGCGGTCGCGTCACTGCGGATTTCTTCGTTATCGCCACCGGCTCCACACCCGCAACGCCGGCCATTCCAGGCCTCGCGGAAACGCCGTTCTGGACCAGCGACGACGTGCTGGAACTCGGTTTCCTGCCCGAGTCCGTGATCGTGCTGGGTGGCGGCGTCGTTGCTTGCGAGCTCGCGCAATTTCTCCGCCGCATCGGCTCGCGCGTCGTCCAGATCCAGCGCAGCCCGGAGCTGCTGAAGGAACTTCCAGCCGAGGCTGCCGAAGTTATTTGCCAAGCGTTCCGCGACGAAGGCATCGAATTATACACCGGCACGACACTGACCCGCGTCCGCAAGGACGACGCGGAAATCGTGGTGGATTTCACGCAGGACGGGGAGCAGCGGGAGGCCCGCGCGGCGTATCTTTTCAACGCGCTCGGGCGCAATCCGAACAGCACACGCATCGGCCTCGAAGTTGCCGGAGTGAAAACGAACGAAAAGTCGGGCCACATCGTGACCGACGAAATGCAACGCACCTCCAACCCGCGGATCTATGCCGCGGGCGACGTCGCCGGGCCTTACGAAATCGTCCACCTCGCGATTCTCCAAGCCGAAGTCGCCGCCAAACACGCCACCGGCAAATCCCCCGCTCCGGTGGCGTATGACCAGCGCACCATGGTCGTTTTCACCGACCCGCAGGTCGCCTCCGCCGGCATTCCGCTGGACGAGGCCAAGGCCCGCGGCATCGACACCGTCGCGGCCGACTATCCCTTCGACGACCACGGGAAATCCATCCTCATGGAAGCGAAATACGGCTATGTCAAAGCATGGGCCGACCGCGCCACTGGCAAGGTCATCGGCGCGGAATGCGTCGGCAAGGACGCCGGCGAACTCATCCACGCCATGGCCGTTGGCGTCACCCTGGGAGCCACCCCCGCGGATCTGCTCAAGGTCCAATGGTATCACCCCACGCTAAGCGAAATCTGGAGCTACCCGCTGGAGGATCTGGCGGAGGAGCTGGGCTGAGCAAAGCACGGGTTGTCGCACGCTTGCAGATCAATGGATTGCTGGATATCTTTCGCCCCATGAGCACGGTCGAAGAAATCGAATCCGCTATTGAAAATCTCAAGGAGGATGAGGTCACGCGCTTGGCCAAGTGGCTGGACGCTAAAATGGCCGATGCATGGGATCGCGCGATCACCCGGGACGCGGAATGCGGCAAACTGGACTTTCTTTTCGACGAAGCCAAGGCCGGCCGGGAGACCGGAACATTGCATCCCTGGCCGCGCGCTCGATGACATCCAAAGCTACCCGCAGGTTTTGGAAATGCTTCGACGCCCTTCCCTCGGAGATTCAGCGCTTGGCTGAAAAGAACTACGCGATGTGGCTCCAAGAGCCGCGGCATCCCTCGCTGCATTTCAAAAAGCTTGAGGGAAGCGGCACGCGGTTCTCCGTACGGGTCGGAATCGGTTACCGCGCTATTGCCTGGGAACTGCCGGATGGCGGAGTGGAATGGGTTTGGATCGGGTCGCACGCGGATTATGACCGCTTGTTGAGATGAGTTTGTTAATAAGCGTGAGCCAGTGAAAGTGAGCGGCTTGCTTAAGATGGATAAACGTTTCAACCGCTTTGGTTCGGGAGAAGCATCCTCCCTTATCCCGCGAATTTCGCTTTTGCTGCGGCCTTCAGTTCTTCCAATTTCCCGCGGTCCGGGGCGGCGCCTCGCGCTTGATCGGGCTTGCCGCCGCCTTTTCCGCCGGCGATGGCGGCTAGGTCGCGGAGGAGGTCGCCGGCTTTGAGGCCCGCGGCGAGGGCGTCCGCGCCGCAATAGGTGGCGAGGTGGAGCTTCTCGCCGTCATCGACGATGAGGAAGGCGGGGCCGGCGAAATTCTTTTTCTTGAGGCCGTTCTGCAGCTCTTGGAGGAGCGAGGCGTCGGCCTCGAAATCCGCGACGATCGGGTCGCCTTGGCCGATGAGGTCGGCAAGTGCGGCGTCGGCCATTTGGGCGGCGGACGAGGCTTGGAGTTTTTTGAATCGCTTCTCGCCGTCGATGGCGAGTTGGCGGCTGTGCTCCAGCGAGGCGCGGGCGGCGTCCAAGGCGGCGTTCACTTGGGCGATATCGCCCGACTGATAGAGCGTGTCCGGATCGATGGCCGGCGGGATGTCGAGGGTGACAATCGACTCGCTGATGCCGGCCAGCTTGACGTTGAGCGGCACCAGTTTTGCCTGGATGGCCGCAAGTTCCTCGGAAATCGCGATGACGGACTCGCGCAGGAATTCGAGCGCGCCCTCGCCGGTGACGGCCTCAATCCGCCGCACGCCGGACGCGATCGCGCCCTCGGATTTGATTTTGAAAAGCCCGATCGCGCCGGTGTTGCGGACGTGGGTGCCGCCGCAAAGTTCCATCGAGTAGCCGGTTAAATCCGCCGGTTTCCCGCCGATCTGGACGACGCGGACGGTGTCGCCGTATTTGTCGCCGAAGAATTGCATGATATCGGCGCGGCCTTTGATATCGGCGTGCTTCACTTCGGTCCACGAGACCATGTCATCGGCCTGGATTGCGGCGTTGACCTTGGCCTCCATGGCCGCGACTTGTTCGGGGGTGACGGCGGCGCTGTTGAAATCGAACCGCAGTCGATGCTCGTCCACAGAGGAACCCTGCTGCGCCGCGTCCGGGGAAACGACTTCGTGCAGCGCCCAGTGAAGAAGGTGCGTGGCGGTGTGGTGGGCTTCGATCGGGCGGCGGCGTCCTTTATCTACTAAAAGTCCAACTTCTCTCCCCAGCAGGCTATGCATGCCATTTGGAAATTCATCGTTTTCCTCCATAAATGCATAGTTGTCTTTCGCCAGAACGAAGCCGCGGGCTTGGCCTATGTTCACGACATTTTGGATCTCCGGGCTTTCCCCATAGAATTTCATCGATCCGCTATCGCCGGCTTGTCCGCCCATCTCTGCGTAAAACGGAGTTTTGTCGGTGATCAGCAACCATGCGTCCGGTTGCTCATGCACTTCAAGGACGGTGGCTTCGCAGAAATCCATCTCAAATCCTACGAAATCGGTCACGACATCCGTGGATATGTCGAGCGCGCGAACAACAGCCGACTTGCGGGCTGATCGCGCGCGTTCGCGCTGTTGGGTCATCAGTTCTTCAAAGCGATCCATTTCTACTGACAGGCCGCGTTCGGCGCAGAGGAGTTCTGTCAGGTCAGATGGGAATCCAAATGTGTCGTAGAGTTCGAAAACGGTTTCGCCGTAGAGAACCGGTCTCTCAGTTGCATATTGTTTCCAGCTATTGGCGAAAAGCATTTCATGTGAAATTTTTTCGATGCATTGGTCTTCTCCCGAGTCCGTTTTTTTGTAAACGCTCCAAACTTGGATCAACCCGTTCTCATCCTCGCGGCTCTCCAAAAACTTCGTGTAAAAGCCCTGATTCTTCAGCGCCTTGCCGATTGCAATCCGAGCACTGCTGTCGAACATTTTGAGGCCGCGATCCAGCGTATGATTAAAACTCGCCTCTTCCTGTTCCAAAGTTTGCCGGATCACTGCCTGCCGGTTCATTAATTCCTGGAAAACCCCTCCCATCTGATCTACTAGCGTTTCCACCAGTTCGCCGAAGAATGGCTTGTCGCCGGAGAAGCCTAGCTGTCTGCCATATCTCACGGCGCGGCGCAGGATGCGGCGGAGGACGTAGTTGCGGCCGTTGTTGCCGGGCATGATGCCATCGGCGATGGAGAAGCTGAGGGTGCGCAAATGGTCGGCGATGACGCGGAAGGCGATGGCGTCCTTCATTTCCTCCGTGAAGGCGGAGCGGTCGGCACCCGGTTGCGGATAGATGTTGCTATAGGTTTTGCCGCTGAGTTCTTCGATCTTCCGGAAGATCGGCTGGAAGACGTCGGTGGCATAGTTGCTGGGTTTCTCCGAGAAGTCTGTGAAGCCTTTGGTATTTTGAATGATCGAGCAGGCGCGCTCGAAGCCCATGCCGGTATCGATGTGCTTGGAGGGCAGCTCGCGGAAGCTGCCGTCGGCCTCGGCATTGTATTGGATGAAGACGAGGTTCCAGATTTCGATGCATAGATCGGAATCGTTGTTCACGAGGTCGCGGCCGGTGACGGGATTTCCCTCCGGGGTGAGATCGACGTGAAGCTCGGAGCAGGGGCCGCAGGGGCCGGTCTCGCCCATCATCCAGAAGTTGTCCTTCACATTGCCGTGGACGATTTGGATTTCCGGATCGCAGCCGGCGGCGCGGAAAAGGGCGGCCCAGAGGTCGTAGGCTTCCTGATCGAAAGCGCCGGGATCGCCGGACTTCGGGGCATAGACGGAGGCGTAAAGCCGGTGGGCGGGCAAGCCCCAGCGGCCGACGACGAGTTCCCACGCCCACTGGATGGCTTCCTTTTTGAAATAGTCGCCAAACGACCAGTTTCCGAGCATCTCGAAGAACGTGTGGTGATAGGTATCGTAGCCGACGTCCTCGAGGTCGTTGTGCTTGCCGCCGGCGCGGATGCATTTCTGGGTATCGGCGGCGCGGGGCGGATTATAAGGGGCTTTTTCGACGCCGAGGAAATACGGGACGAAGGGATTCATCCCGGCGTTGGTGAAGAGCAGCCCGGGCGATTGGGGGAGCAGGGAGGCGGACGGCACGATGGTGTGCTGTTTCTCGCGGAAGAAGTCGAAGAAGCTCTGGCGGATCTCGGCGGCGGTCATGGGCATGGATTTCCGTTGGCGGAAAGGGGCGGGACGATGCACGGGGCGCGG
Organism: Verrucomicrobiales bacterium; assembly: GCA_038235225.1. Lineage (GTDB taxonomy): Bacteria > Verrucomicrobiota > Verrucomicrobiia > Verrucomicrobiales > Akkermansiaceae > Luteolibacter. Next base: position 32,268 of record JBBSUD010000009.1, on the reverse strand, counting down.
CCCGCAAGTAAAGCGCCGGGCAGGGCGATTTCCCGCGCTACTCGACGGCCCGGGCGCGCGGGATTTCCTCCTCCGGCACGGCCAGCGCGCGCGGCGGATCGACCGGCGTGGCGCGGGGGATGGGGACTTCGGGGAAATCAGCTTCCGGCTCCTGAATCTCCGGCACAGGCCGGGCCTTGGGAGCGTCCGGCTCCTGCGGGATTTCCGGCTCCAGCGGGACGATTTCCACCGGCAGCGCGCGGTTCGGCTTCACGAGAATGGCCTTCGGTGGCGGCGCCTCCTCGATGACCGCCGCCTTCTCCGGCTCCACGCTCATTTGCGCCTCCTCTGGCGGGGTCTTGCGCATGCGGACTTCCACGCGGCGGTTCGCGGCCTGCTGGTCGGCGCTGCCGGTGGTGATGAGCGGCTGGTAGCGGCCGAACCCGCGGGTGATGATTTTCCCGGCATCGACGTGCGCGGATTTCACGAGGTAATCCTTTACGGCTTGGGCGCGGCGGATGGAGAGGTCGAGGTTGAAACGGTCTCCGCCGACAAGGTCCGTGTGACCCTCGATCCAGCAGTAAAGCTGGGGATTCTTGTCCATGAGCAGGACCAGCTTCATGAGGCCGAGCTTGGCGCTCTCCCGGAGTTCGGAGCTGTTGAACTCGAAGAGGAGGTCGCTGGGCAGCATGGTTTTCTTGCCGAGCAGGAGGTTCGGCGGCAAGTCGAGCAGAGTGTCGAGCGAGGTGACGCCGTCGAGCTTGCCATCGGCGACGTTGCCATTCGCGCCGCGACGGAGGAGGGAATCGGTGTATTTGCCGAGCTCGGATTCGTCGAGCGAGATGGCGCCGGGATCGACGGTCATCTGGCCGACCTCGGCGGGCTGGATGCTGACCGGTTCGCGGCCGAATTCGGGCAAATCGCTGGCGAGATCGATGCTGCTGGAAATGTCCATGGCCAGCGCCGAGGGATCGCCCTCGCGCGCCGGATTCCGCATCTGAAGCGCGTATTCGGCCTCCTTGATGTCGGTCTTGAGATCGATTTCCTGATCCGGCGGAAGGACGTCGAGCAAATCGATTTCATCCATGAGCGCGGCGCTGTCGGCAGGCGGGGTGATGGTCTCCTCGGGCGGCAGCGAGGTCTCGGCGGGCACCGGATCGTATTGGCTCTGGCGGATGTCGATGGAGTTGGTGGCGAGGTCCTCGGACTGGCTGAAATGGAAGGCGATCTTCATGTGATCGAGCGCGAAAAACACGATCACATGGAGCAAAACGGAGAGCAGCATGGCCACCGCGGCCCACCAGCCCAGGCGATCGGGACCGGGCAAGCGGTAGCCGCCGCGGTCGCGGGAGTGGCTCCAGGAATACGCATTCGCCATGCGCGGACGATACCCGGCGGGGGTAAGATGGCAATCGCGGGGTGGGAACGAATTGTTTGACCTGCTGGTATCACGGTTGCTAAGGAGGCCGCTCAACTCCCCAACATCATGGCTGCCAAGAAAGTTTCCCAGCAAACGACCGACTCCCTTCCGCTCGACGATTCCGCTTCTTTGAAGCCGGCGGCCAAGAAAGCCGCCAAAGCAGCCAAGAAGACGCCTGCGAAGAAGGCCGCCGCGAAATCGGCGAAACCCGCCGCCGCGACAGCCGCTCCCGCCGAAACCCCGGCGCCTCCCGCCACCGCGCCATCCGCGGAAGCCATCGCGCACGCCGCCTATTTGAACTACCGCAGCCGCGTGGAGCAGGGCATGCATGGCGATTCCGAGGGCGACTGGCTGGATGCCGAGCGCCGCGCGAAGGCCGGCGAGTGAGCCGGGATTTTCCCGTGCTATCGGCTTGGAGCCCCCTGCGATCCTCCCCAAGGTCCGCCGCGTGAACTCCCGCACCTCGATCGGCATCGGCCTGGCTGGCTTTGGAACCGTCGGTTCCGGCGTCTGGAATACCCTGCAACGGAACGGCGCGCTCATCGCCGGCCGCACCGGCGGGGTGACGCTCCACACCGCGAAAGTGCTGGTGAGAAATCCGGCCAAGGCGCGCGCCACGACGAGCGCGGTGCCGGCGGAAAATTTCACCACGGACTGGCGCACGCTCGTGGACGACCCGGCGGTGGAAATCGTCGTGGAGCTGATCGGCGGGACGACGGATGCCTTTGAAATCGTGGCTGCGGCGCTGCGGGCGCGGAAACCGGTCGTCACCGGGAACAAGGCGCTGCTGGCCGAGCGCGGCGTGGAACTCTTCGCGATTTCCCGGGAAATGGAGACGCCGATCCACTTCGAGGCGGCCGTCGCGGGCGGCATTCCGATCATCCGCACGGTGCAGGATTCCTTCGTGGGCAACCGCATCCATTCCTTCTCCGGCATCATCAACGGCACCTCGAACTACATCCTCGGCCGCATGACCGACGCCGGCCTGACCTTCGGCGAGGCGCTCGGCGAAGCCCAAGCGCTCGGCTACGCGGAGGCCGATCCGGCGCTCGATGTAAACGGCTGGGACGCCGCCCACAAAGCGATCCTGCTGGCCACGCTGGCCTACGGATTCCCCATCGATCCGGTCTCGATCCACGTCTCCGGCATCGAGCAGGTGCGGCCGGCGGATATCGCCTTCGCGAAAAATCTGGGCTATGCCGTCAAGCTCCTCGCCGTCATCCGCGAGCACGAGGACGGCGCCGTGGAACTGCGCGTGCAGCCCTCCTTCATTCCGAAAAACAACATCCTCGCGTCTGTCCACGGCGTCTTCAACGCCGTCGCCGTCCACGGCGATGCCGCCGGCGAATCCCTCTTCTACGGCCGCGGCGCCGGGCAGGATCCGACCGCGTCGTCCGTCGTCGCGGACCTGGTCGAAGCCGCCCGCGGCCTCGGCAGCGGATCCGGCCACCGAGGCTTCCTGCCGTACCGGGAAAGCGGGGAAATCCTGCCTATTGGCGACACGTCCTCAGCCTATTACGTCCGCTTCGATGTGACCGACCGGCCCGGCGTGGTCGCGGAAATCGCGCGGGCCTTGGCCGACCACCGGATCGGGATTTCCGGCACCCACTCACCCGTGAATCCCGACAAACCAGACGCGGAATTCGTCGATATGGTCTTCCTGCTGCACTCCTGCAAATTCGGGATTTTGCAGACCGCGCTGGCACAGATCGAGGCGCTGGACTGCATCAACAGCGCCCCCGTCGTGTTCCGGATCGAGAATTTGGGATAAAAGCCGGAGCTGGCATTTTCAGGGTCGAAAACCCGGTCGTTCCTTAGTCCGCCCAAGAATTCCGGCAACTTTTAACCGCGTGTCGCGGCCTGCGGCCTTGCCACCGCAGTCCAAAGGCCTGCGGCGCGGAGCGCTTTGGAGTGCGGTGGGAAGCGGAGCGCCACACCGCTTTGGATTGCGGAGCACCGGACAATGCAATCCAAAGCGGTGTCGCGGCCTGCTGCCTTGCCAACGCACTCCAAAGGGCGGCGCGGAGCGCCTTTGGAGTGCGGGGGGCCGCGAAGCGCCACACCGCTTTGGATTGCGAAGCACCGGACAATGCAATCCAAAGCGATGTCGCGGCCTGCGGCCTTGCCACCGCACTCCAAAGGCCTGCGGCGCGGCGCACTTTGGAGTGCGGTAGGAAACTTGGGATCGAGCGGTTCATGATCTCCATACAAATGCCGTTTCTCAGTGCTTTCCGCGCTTCGCGTGCTCGGCCACGTCCTTCGCAGCTTGCGTCACCTCGCCGGATTTCCCGAGAAATCCGAGGTCGCGGAACCAGTCCATGAACCGATCGCGCCAAGTGGCGTAGGGGATTCCCGCGTCCGGGCGGACGGCGTGGCCGCCGCGGCCGTAGATGTGCATTTCCAAATCCGGCACGCCGGCCTTGAGCATCGGCAGGAAATAATCGGCCGCCCACAGCGCGTGGACCTGGTCGCCCGATCCGGCGCAGGCAATGAAGCTGGGCGGGACATTTGCCGGGATTTCCGGGGCGGGATCGCGGCTGAAGGGAGAGGGGCCGGGATAAATCACGCCGACGAAATCCGGCCGCGGCGAAATCCCGGCCAGCGGGTCGCTGTCGCCGTGCGCCTTCGCGAAATCCTCGAAGAACAAGGCCGCCGGCGCGGACAGCTCGGCCCCGGCGGAGAAGCCGACGATGCCGATTTTCGCAGGATCGAGATGCCACTCTTTCGCATGCGAGCGGACGATGCGGATGGCTTGGAACGCGTCATTCACGGCGTCCGTGGTGGGTTCGTAGCCATCGACGCGGAGGCGGTTGCGCAAGATGATTGTCGAGACGCCGGCCTTTGCGAAGAACGGCACATGGGCCGCGCCCTCCGGCCCGACCCAGAGAATTTTGTGGCCGCCGCCGGGCGCCACGATGATGGCCGCGCCGGTGTTGGTTTCATCGTTCGGGGCGAGGTGGACCTCGATGGACGGGTTGTGAATGTTGATGACGTTGGTGATCGGGCCGTTGCCGCCGCCTTGGGAATTGTAGATTTCCGCCTCGCCGATGCGCGCCGTCTTCAGCATCGGCGAATCCGGCGGGTAAAGCGGGATCACCTCGCCGCCGGGGACGATGGGTTTTGGGGTAAATGGCGCTGCGGAGCAGTGCAGCGAGGCGCAGACGAGGAGCGGGGCGAGCAGGGATTTCATGGGGTTTTCCAGTTAGGGCGGGCGGTTACGCGGGCCGGCAGCCCGGACTTGCGATTTCCCGCAATGCCCGGAACATGTGCCAAACCCCGACCCGCTCATGAACCTGATCCCATTTCCCATTGCGGCGCTCGCCTGCTGCGCCGTTTTCGCCACCGCCGGGGTGACCCGCGCGGAGGATTCCGCCGATCCGGCGGGCATCGAGGTGCTGACCCGCGGGCCGGTTCACGAGGCATTCGCGGAGACGGTGGCTTACAATCCGCAGCCGGGCTTGGTGGTCGGTAAAAAGCCGCCGGAACCGATCGAGGAAATCCCGCCGGAGCAACGGCTGGCGGGCGAGAACGTCGAATGGATTTCCGGCTACTGGGCGTGGGACGAGGACCGCGACGATTTCCTCTGGGTCAGCGGCATCTGGCGGAACGTGCCGCCCGGCCGCGTGTGGACGCCGGGATTTTGGAGCCAGGTGGACGGCGGCTGGCAGTGGACGGCCGGGTATTGGAAAGATGCCGCCGCGGACGGGATCACCTACCTTCCCGAGCCACCGCGCAGCGTCGAGGAAGGACCGAACGTGCCCGCGCCGACGGATGACGCGGTCTGGATTCCGGGCAATTGGAGCTGGCGCGACAGCCGCTACGCCTGGAGCGCCGGATTCTGGAATGGCGGGAATGCCGACTGGATCTGGACGCCCTCGCGCTACTCGTGGACCAGCCGTGGCTGTGTTTTCGTAAATGGCTACTGGGACTACGGCCTGGCCCGGCGCGGGGTGCTGTTCGCGCCGGTCCGCTTCGATGCGGGGATTTACGGAAATCCCGGATTTAGCTACTGCCCGAGCACTGTGATTGGCGCGCCCGCGCTGCTGGACCACTTGTTCCTGCGGCCTGCCTACTGCCACTACTATTTCGGCGATTACTACGCCCCCGCCTGGCGGAACCGCGGCTGGTATGCCTCGTATTTCTACAACTCGACCCGCCGTGGCTGCGATCCGATTTACTCGCATTTCGTCTGGGAAAATCGCCACGCGCCCAACTGGGAGCGCAGCCGCCGCGACCTCTTCGCCTACCGTCAGGATCACGCTTCCGCCCGCCCGGCGCGAGTCTGGTCCGACGGCGGAAACCAGGTGGGAGAACGCTACGCCCGCGTCGTCGGCCGCCAAAGCGACCGCTTCCGGACGATGGATGCCGGCGAGCGGACCCGCGTGATTTCCCAGCCTCGAATCGTCCGGAAACCCGCCGCCGAGGCTCGCGTAGTGGGCCGAAATCCGGTCATCGGCCGGACCGCGGTGGACGGCCCGGTGGTTTCCAACAGGATCGTCGGCCGGAGTGGCGGCACCATTTCCCCGCCAGTGCGCGCCTACGAACGACAAGCCGAGAACCGCGGAGCGATCGCGGCCCCGGTGCGGCGGACGGTCACGCAGCCGCGGCAAATCGTAACGAGGCAGGCGGCACCCGCCCCCACCCGGCAAATCCAGCGGACCGCGCCGCAGCGGCAGATCCAACGACCCGCACCGCAGCGGCAAATCCAAAGAACCGCGCCACAACGGCAGATCCAACGACCCGCACCGCAACAGCAGATCCAGCGAACCTCACCGCAAAGGCAAATGCAGCGCCAAACACCCTCCGCACCGCAGCGAAGTTCCGGCAGAACCGCCACCGGCCAGCGCCAGCATTAGCTCTTCCGTCCTTCGTCCCAGTCGAAGTAATCCACCATCGTTTGGATTTCCTCCCGTCCTTCCAAGCCGCTCTCGCGCTTGCGGCGGGCCAGAATTTCGGTGACGCCGTCGTTCCAGCCGACTTTGCGCAGGAATTCGTTCCAGACAAAGACATCGCATTCCTCCGGCTCGCGGCCGGCCTCGTGGCACCATTGCAGGATCTCGGCATCGCTGCCCCCGAGGAGGGTGCGCTTTGCGAGATCCGCGTAGTCGATCTGGAGGAAATTCGTGCAGCGGGCATCGAAAGCGGTGCCAAGATTTGCGCGGAAATCCTCGCGCAGGTTGCCGGCGGCGTGCTTGCGGATTTTGTCCAGCATCCGGGCGAAATAGATCATTCCTAAGGTTTCTTGGTAAGCGGAGATGGGGACTTCTGGCATGGCGGAGGTTTGGTCTGTGAGTGGTGCATTCTATCACCCGCAGCCCCGGCGGAGCAAGAACCCTGATTTCCATGGCGGCGAGGATTGGTTTGAATTTCTTAAATATCAGGGTAGTCAGAGGCCGCTAATCCCAATCCGCCTTACCATGAAATCCCCATCGCCCGCCTCATTTCTTGCCGCCGTCCTACTTCTACTCCCGGCCGGCGCCGCGCTTGCCAGCGTCGATTCCTACCTCGATTTGCAGGTGAAAGCCTACTACCAAAAGGAATCATCCATTTCCAACGACCGCGAGCGGGGCCGCGTCGGCACCGTCCGCATCGATTCCAAACAACTCCTCCGCTTGGCCGAGCAGGAACTGAACACGCGCTTTCCGGACGGCGCGCAGCTCAAGGTGGCCACGGATGGGAAGGTCATCGTGACCGATTCCGGCGGCCGGACCGTGCTCGATATTTCCAATTTGATCGAGGCGAAGAGCGATTCCAGCAAGGCCCTTTTCAACGGCGAGTATTTCCCATTAACGGGCAAGGAAAACACTCGCAACTACTTCCCCATCAAACTGAAGCTCAAGTTCCGCGAGCTGACCGGCAGCGTCCGCGGCATCGTCTTCGAGCGGGTCTCCGCACCCTCCCCGGACAGTGACGGCATCCAAATCGTCCACGGCAGGAGCGATACGACGCTGAGCGGCAAGGGCACGATTTACGGCCGCCGCGCCTATTATGAAGGCACCATGAAACTGGACGGCCGCGAGGTTTCCATCGTCCGGTGAGCATTGGCAGGAATCACCTGCTGGCGGCGGTTGGGGTCGCGATTTTGGCGTTGGCCGCACTCGCCCTGCCCCGTAGTCGCGAGGCGCGGGAGCCGGGGGAATCTCCTCCCCCGGCGGCGGCACCGGCGATGTTGAATCGGGTTGAAGCGGGCGGGGAAATCCCCCAGCGCCGCGAGCCTCGGCCGGCGCCGGAAGTGGCGGAGAAATCCACCGAAGCAGGCGACGCGCGCATTGCCGAACTGGCGAAATTGGCGTGGTTCGACGATCCGGCATCGCTACGGGAAATCGTGAAAAGCCTGCGCGATCCCGACCCGAAAATCCGCGCCGCCGCACTCGCCGCCGTCCGCAGCTCCGGCAGCCGGGATGCGATTCCCGCCCTGAAATCCGCCCGCGACGACGCCGCGGACGAGGCCGCTCGCGCCGGATTTCAGGACGTGATCGACTATTTGGAACTGCCCACATTCCTGGAAGAGCTGGAAGCGCGCGGGCCGACGCCGGCCGAGTGAGCTGCCGCTGCTTGCGCCACCGGGAAATGCGGCGGAGCATGGCGCATGACCGATTGGAACGAGCGCTACCGGGCCGGGGACATGCCATGGGAAAAGGGCCGCCCGGCCCCGCCGCTGCTTGAACTGCTGGACAAATGCGGCACGGAAATCTGGGGCGCCGGACCCGTCCTCGTGCCCGGCTGCGGCTATGGCCACGACGTGCGGGCGCTCGCCGCGCGCGGCATTTCCGCGGTGGGCCTGGACCTCGCGCCCGCCGCGCTGGAAATGGCGCGGGATTTCCCGAAAACCGGCGCGGAATCCTATGAAATCGGCGATTTCCTGGACCCGGCGTGGCGGCAGGGCCGGAAATTCACCGCCATCTGGGAACACACCTGTTATTGCGCGATCGACCCGGCGCGGCGCGCGGATTACGCCGTTGCGGCGGCCGATTGTCTCGAAGAGGGCGGGCTGCTGGCGGGGGTGTTTTTCCTGAATCCTCACGATCCTGGAGAGGACGATACGGGTCCGCCGTGGGCGGCCACGATCGTCGAGCTGGAGGCTCGCTTCTCCGCGGATTTCCGCCGCGTGGATAGCTGGGTGCCGCAGGCCGCGTTCCCCGGCCGCGAGGGTAGGGAGTGGATCGCGCTCTTCGAAAAGCGCGGAACCGATGGGTTGCGGCAGGACCGGTGACCCCCTAGCCTCCCGCAACCCACCGCGATGAAGTTCCTGCCGCTCGCCACCCTCCTCACGCTCCTGCCGATGACCGCCCCGGCGGCCGATGGCAGACCGTATTTCAACGATTTGAAAGCGCCGCAAAGCCGCGGCGATCTGGAGGCGATCCAGTCCGCGCTGGCCGCGGCGCTGCCCAAGGCGCGCGCCGCCACCGTCTGCATCGAGGTCGCGGACGGGTCCGGCAGCGGCGTCATCGTTGCGCCGGACGGCTTGATTCTGACCGCCGCCCACGTCGCCACCGGCGTGAACAAAAAGGTGACGGTCATCCTGGAGGACGGCACCCGGCTGGAGGCGCGGACACTCGGACTCGTCGCGGACAAGGACGCGGCGATGCTGCGGATTACAAAAAAAGGCACCTACCCGACCGTGGAAATCGACCGCGACAGTTCCACCCGCCTCGGTGACTGGGTGTTCGCGCTCGGGCATTCCGGCGGCTTCGAGAAGGAGCGCGGCTCCGTCGTGCGGCTCGGCCGGCTGGTGCGCATCGCGGAATCGACCGTCCAGTCGGATTGCACGCTCATCGGCGGAGATTCCGGCGGACCGCTCTTCGACATGACCGGGAAATTGATCGGCATCCACTCGCGCGTCGGCGAGCACCTGCCGGAAAATCTGCACGTGCCCATGGCCGAATTCCTCGCCAATTGGGATGGCATGCTCGCCGGGAAATTCATCGGCGAGGGGCCGTACGCCAAGCTGCCCGTGAAAGGCAGCGGATTTCTCGGCCTCGCCACGGAACCCGGCCCGGACGGCGGGCTGCGCATCATGAAAGTCGGTAACCAGAGCCCCGCCGAGGCCGCCGGCATCGCCGAGGGCGACATCATCAGAAAGCTCAACGGCACCGCCCTCGAATCGCGCCGGCAGATGCAGGATTTGCTCAAGGAAATGTCCGCCGGCGACGAAATCGAGCTGGAGATGGAGCGCGGCGGCAAACCCGAAACCCTGACCCTCGAACTCGGTGAACGCTAAACGGATTCCCCTCCTTCTCGCCTTGCTGGCCACCGCCGCGAGCGCCCAGCAGAACTTGGAAACCGCTTACCGGACCACCGGCAGCGCCGTCGTCGCCGCCTTCGAGCCGCAGCGCGAGGTGCTCCAGACCTCCAGCGCCGTCATCCTCGATGGTCGCCGGGAAATCGGCTACGGCGTCGTCGTTTCGCCCGATGGCGACATTCTCGCCAAAGCCAGCGAACTCGGCGACGGCAGGAATCTCGCCATCACCGTGGACCAGACTCGCTACGGCAAAGTCGAAATCCTGGCGATCGACCCTGCCTGGGACGTCGCGCTCCTGAAAATCGAAGCCAACGGCCTCATCCCCGTGAAATACGCCCCCACCAGCGCCGTGCCCCAAGGCACTTGGGTCGTCGCGAATGGCGCGACCTCGCGCAAAAGCCGCCGGGCGCTCGCCGGCATCGTCAGCGCCAACACCCGCGAGGTTTTGCCCGAGGGCGGCGCCGTTCTCGGCATCGTCCTCGATCCGAAAGCGAAAAAACTCCTCATCGCCGAAGTGGACGCGAAGAGCGGCGCCAACGAGGCGGGATTGAAAAAAGACGACGTCATCGTCGCCATCGAGGGCAAGCCGATGAAGGACATCCGGACCATGGCGGAATTTCTCAAAGACCGCCGCGCCGGCAGCGTGGTGAAGCTCACCTACCGCCGCGGCAAGCAGGAGCAAACCGTGGACGTCCGGCTTTCCGCCCGCGGCCAGGTCTTCGAAGACAAGGTGCAGAAATCCCGGAACGATCAGATGAGCGGCGAATATTCGCTCCGTCGCAGCGGCTTCCCCCGCGTGCTACAGCACGATATCCTTGGCAGCCGCAGCATCACCGGCGGTCCTCTCCTCGATCTCGATGGCCGCTGCCTCGGTATGAACATCGCCCGCGCCAACCGCGCCGAATCCTTCGCCATCCCTGTGGAAGAGCTTCAGGAAATCGCCGATAGAATGATGAAGCATGCGGGCCATTGACCACGAAACGAGCGCCCGCCCACAGCCGCTGATCCACCATCAAGGACCGCTCTAACCGGTGGCGATGGCTCAGCCGGTTCATGTTGAATCGCCTAGTGCTGTACGGATTTCCCGGAGCCTGTCTAAGCATAAGTCTGAAGCACGTGGCGCCTTGCCCAATCATGCAGCACGGGCATGCAAATCGCCTCCCCGTGGAATCTGGTCTTGGATGAAAGCTGTTGATTTTCAGCAAAAATCCGATTCGGCATCGGTTTTGCGATGGGGGGCGGACCCAAGCGGCCGCATCGGCCGCCACAACCTACGAAACCAACAATTGTCATGGAAACTCCCTATCGAAACCCGGCACCGGAAGAAGGCGCTGCGAAAGACAAACTGGCACGCGAGCGCGAAGAACTCGGCCGCCAGACCCGGCAAGCCAAAGACGAGGCCACCCGCAAGGCGGGCGAAGCCTATGAAGATCTGAAAGCCGGCACAAAACGCATGGCAAACGATTCAACCGCATATCTCAGCAAGATGGTGGGAGAGCAGAAAAGCGGTTTGGTCATCAAGCTCGAGGAATACCGCGACGCGGCGAACGCGGCTGCGGGAAAGCTCGATAGCGACGACGACCAGAAAGCCGCCGAAAGGGTCCGGCAGGTCGCGGGCGGCATTGGGAAAATCGCCTCTTATCTGCGGGAGAGCGAGCCATCACGGTTGTTTTCCGACGCTGGCGCGCTGGCGCGCAAGCGGCCGGAAATCGTCTTCGGCAGCATGTTTCTGGCTGGATTGGGCATCGCCCGATTCATGAAAGCCTCCCGACCGGAAGGGCCGGCAGAACCGGCCCGGAACAACTTCAAACCCGCCTCCGGGACTAGCTTGGCCGGCAGCACAATGCGCGATCCGGTGCGTCCGTTCGCCGCTCCGATCCCGGCGACGGGCAGCACATTCCCCACAACCACAGCCCCCGGACATCATCATGAATGACACAACTTCCATCGGAGACCTGATCAAACAGCTTCGAGACGACAGTACGACACTCATCCGCGACGAAGTCGCATTGGCGAAAACCGAGATGACGGAAAAACTGTCAGTCTTCGGGCGCAACATTGGATACCTCATCGCCGGGGCACTCGTCGCTTATTCCGCGCTGGTGATTCTGCTGATCGGGCTTGGATCGTTGATTGCGGAGGCTTTCATCGAGAGCGGAATGGACCCGGCCCTCGGCCATTTCCTCGGCATGGCGATCGTCGCAGTGGTCGTGGCCGTGATCGGAGCCGCGTTAATCATCAAGGCGATTCACAAACTTAAGGAAGAGAGTCTTGTCCCCAAACGGACAATGGAAACTCTGAAGAACGATAAGGAATGGGCTAAAAACCAACTAAAATGAACACTACCACCACCACTATGGACGACAACCGCAGCAGCGCTGAAATCCAGCACGATATTCAAGCGGTCCGGAGCGATATGGATCGCACGCTGGACTCACTCAACGAACGACTCAGCCCCCGCTCGCTGATCAACGGCGCGCTCGATTGGTTCGACTCGCGGCCATCCGGCGGGAAGTCGTTGACTGATAAGCCAAAAGATTTCGCCCGCATCTTGCGCGACAACCCACTGCCCGCACTGGTCGCTGGCGCTGGAATTGCCTGGCTAATCGCCGAGGCGAATCGCGACCCCGAGCCTGATTATGATGCCTACCTTTCCGGCGACCATGTCGGCAACCGGCGTCTGCGGGCAGGCGGACAGGATCGGGAGGATTACCGCGCCGGCCAATTTACCGCTGGAGCGAATGATTCGGATGGCCCGGGCTTGGGACGGAAAATCAAAGACAAAGCCGGTGAAGCCGGAGATGCCATTCAGGACGCCGTCGATGGGGCGAAGGATAAAATATCCGGAGTGGCCCATGCGGTTAGCGACAAAACCTCCGACATGGCGGATTCCCTGCGCCAGGAGGCCGAGCGCCGTCGTCGGCAGGGACGGCAGGCGACCGCCAAGGTTCGCGGAGGTCTCGATGAGGCGGGCGCCCGATTCAAGCGGGCAAGCAACGAGTATCCACTAGGGGTCGGCTTGGGATTCCTGGGACTCGGACTTTTGGCCGGCTTGGTTATCCCCCATACCGACGCGGAAGACGAGTGGATGGGAGAATCTTCCGACGAACTCGCTGATGCCGCCAAGGAAAAGGGCGAAGAGCTTTTGGAAAAAGGCAAAGTCGTCGCCACCCACGTCGCCGACAAGGCGGTGGAAGAAGCCGAACGGCAGGGCATCACCGCGAAGGGCATAACCGATGGCGTCAAGTCGCTCGGGGAAAAAGTCGGCTCGGTAGTGGAGGCGGCTAAAGACGAGGCCAAGTCCTCGGCCGGGGAGCAGAACCTCACCGCGGAAGGCTTGAAATCGGAAGCCGAGCGAGCTGCCGCGGCGGCGAAGGAAAACGTGGAGCGAAAGCTGGAAAGCTAAACTTGGTTTACTTCGCGCGAGATTGAATCAACCAAAAGAAGCATCCTCCGGGGTGCTTCTTTTTTTGCCATTACCCCAACCCATCATCGGCCATTTCAGCCGTGCGCGGGCGACTGCGACAGTCGGTATCGGCCACCCGTCCCATCTTCCGGGGAATAAACCCGCGGTTGGTTCATCCCATAACCGAACTTAAATCGAATGCTTATGAAAAAGAATTTTCCCATCCTGCCCATGGCGATCGCCTCCGGAGTACTGCTGCTAGCCTGCGCCCGTGGCGACGATTCCCCCGAGAAGATGGCGCTCAAAAAGACGCTCACTTCGATGCAATACAAAGTGACGCAAGAGAACGGCACCGAGCCTCCATTCCGAAACGAATATTACGATAACCACAAAGCCGGCATCTACGTCTCGGTGGTTAGCGGCGAGCCGCTGTTCAGCTCGAAGGACAAATACGACTCCGGCACCGGCTGGCCCGCGTTCACCAAGGCGATTTCGGATAAGGCGGTAACCGAGAAGACGGATTCCACACTGGGCATGAAGCGCGTGGAGGTCCGTTCCGCGAAGGCAGACAGCCACCTCGGACACATTTTTGAAGACGGTCCTGCCCCCAGCCACCTGCGCTATTGTATCAACTCGGCTGCGTTGAAATTCATCCCGGTAGAAAAACTGGCCGATGCCGGATTCGCCGACCTCGCGAAGACATTCGCGAAGGCCCCGGCGAAACCGTGACAGCCCGGCGCATGGAGAGCGGAGGTTGAAATTTTCGCCCGGCGCTTGATCGTCGCCCATGCCCGCCGCCGCGCCCCAGACGTTTTTCGCAGCGCGCGGCTGGCGGCCGTTCGATTTCCAAAAGGAAACTTGGGCCGCCTACCTCGCCGGGAAATCCGGTCTGCTCCACGCCCCGACCGGCCTTGGCAAAACGCTCGCCGTCTATCTTGGCCCGATCGCCGAACCCGCCGGCACCGGTTGCCAAGTCCTCTGGCTTACCCCGCTGCGCGCCCTCGCCGCTGATACCTTGCGCGCCCTTCGCGAGCCGTTGGAAATGCTCGTCCCCGGTGCGGAAGCCGAGGCCCGCACTGGCGACACCCCCTCCGCGCTCCGTGCCCGACTGCGGAAAAAACTCCCGCACACGCTCGTCACCACGCCCGAATCGCTCTCGCTCATGCTCACGCACGGCGACTTCCGCGAAAAACTCGCCAACCTGCGCTGCGTCATCGTGGACGAATGGCACGAGCTGCTAGGCACCAAGCGCGGCGTCCAGACCGAGCTTTGCCTCGCCCGCCTCCGGGCGTGGCTGCCCGAACTCCGCATCTGGGGACTTTCCGCGACTCTGGGAAATCTCGAAGAGGCGCGGCGGACGCTGCTTGGCTCCGCGTTCCCCGGTTCCGTCGATATTTCCGCCGATCTCGCGAAGGAAATCACCATCGAAACCCTCATTCCCAAAGAGATCGACCGCTTTCCGTGGGCCGGCCACATCGGCACCCGGCTTGCTCCGCAGGCGGTTCGACACATCGAAAAAGCCGCAACCACCCTGCTGTTCACCAACACCCGTTCGCAGACCGAAATCTGGTTCCAGGAACTTCTCGCGCTTCGTCCCGATTGGCTGGGAAAAATTGCCATGCACCACGGTTCGCTCGACCGCAGCGAGCGCGATCTCGCCGAAAACGGCCTCCGCGACGGCTCGTTGAAATGCGTCGTTTGCACCTCCTCGCTCGACCTCGGCGTCGATTTCTCACCGGTCGATCAGGTCATCCAAGTCGGCTCACCCAAAGGCATCGCCCGCTTGCTCCAGCGCGCCGGACGCTCCGGCCACCAGCCGGGGAAATCCTCGCGAATCCTGTGCGTGCCTACCAACGCGCTTGAGCTGATCGAGTTCGCCGCCGCCCGCAGCGCCGCCCACGCACGCCACATCGAGACCCGCCCGCCGCTGCGCAAACCGCTCGATGTCCTCGTCCAGCACCTCGTCACCTGCGTCATCGGCGAACCGTTTCTGCCCGAGGAAATGCGGCGGGAAATCCAGTCCACCCACGCCTTCGCCGGCCTCACTGACGACGAGTGGGACTGGTCGCTCGGCTTCATTTCCAACGGTGGCAAAGCCCTCGCCGCCTACCCGCGCTACCAGAAAGCCCGCATCGAAGACGGCCGCTACATCGTTGATGACAAGCGCCTCATCCTCCAGCACCGGCTCAGCATCGGCACGATTTCCAGCGATCCCGCCGTCTCCATTCGCTTCGCCAGAGGTCAGACGCTCGGCACCGTCGAGGAATCCTTCATTGCGGGCATCAAGACCGGCGGCCACCTCATTTTTTCCGGCCGCCACCTCACCCTCGTCCGCTTCCGCGACCGCGTCGCCACAGTCAAACCCGCCGGTAAAACCACCAAAGGCCGCATCGCGATCTGGGGCGGCGCGAAAATGCCGCTTTCCACCGAACTCACCCACGCCATCTCCCAAGTCCTCGCCGATTTCTCAAGGAGCGCGGGCGCTGCCCCAAGGAGCGTGGGCGTCTCGCCCACCTCAAGGCGAGGGGGCGTCCCGCCCCCTCCTCTCCCCCCCGAAGTCCTCGCCCTCACCCCAATCCTCGACCTCCAGTGCCGCTGGTCCCGCCTCCCGTCCGACGATTCCCTTCTCATCGAGTTCACCCCTTCCAAGGAAGGCGAGCACCTCTTCTTTTTCCCCTTCGCCGGCCGCCTCGTCCACGAAGGTCTCGGCACCTTGGTCGCCTTCCGCATCGGTCGGGAAATCGGCCAGGCCATCCAAGCTACCCAGAACGATTACGGATTTTCTCTCACCGCCCGCCGCGGCCTGTCGCTCGACGAAGCCCAACTCCGCCGCCACCTCAGCCCGGAAAATCTCCTAGAAGACCTCGTCGATTGCATGAACACCGCCGAACTCGCGCGCCGGAATTTTCGCGAAATCGCCCGTGTCTCCGGCCTCATTCTCCAACAGCCGCCCGGCCGCCGCGACCAATCCCGCCGCGAGCTCCAATCCAGCTCCACGCTCCTTTACGAAGTCCTCCGCCGCTACGATTCCGACAACCTCCTGCTCGCCCAATCCGAACGGGAAATCCTCGAAAAGCAGCTCGAATTCACCCGCCTCCACCAAGTCATCCGCGACCTTGCAAACCGCCCGTTCCACCTCGTGGAAACCGACCATCTAACGCCCATGGCCTTCCCCCTTTGGGCCGATCGCCTTCAATCCACCCACGTCGCCCCCGACGCCGCCACCCGCCTCGCCGCCATGCTCGACGAGTTGAACGTGGCGGCCGATTCGACCCGCCCGAGCTGATCCGCCAGCGCAACGGCATAAAAAAACCACCCGCGGGGGGGCGGGGGGTTGGTGGTGGGGGAAATTGTTGTGGATCGCCCGAGCTTAGCTCGCGATCGCGAACGCGGCGGAGTGGCGCAGGCTGCGAAGTTGCTTGGTCGGTTCCGGCCGATTTCCGGGATGCGTGACCGCGTGGATCAGCGCCAAATAATTGAGAACATTGGGATGGGCTAGGGGTTCGGACGAGTTGGATGAGTTGCGCTTTTTCATAAGGTTGAAGGAGTTCGGACCATTCATTGCAGCGCGCGGGCCAAGCAGTTCGGTCGGAGGAGTCTCCTTGTGAATCCAATGAATTTTCAAAATTCCGGCCCCCCGGCCACCTCGAAAAATTGCAAAATGTCACCGCCGCATCCGGGAAATCGTGCCGATTTCAATCGGACGCATGCACCGCCCGGAATCTCGTGTTTCAATAATGGTGAAATGATCGCTGAAGACCCGAATCCCGCCTTGGCCCACGCTCTCGCCCGCATCGGTCTCGGGGTGAATATCATGCTTCAGGGCTTGGTGAGATTGCCCAAGATCGCGGCGTTTGCGGAGGGCGTGGAAACGCAGTTTGCGGACGGCCCGCTGCCCGCTCCGCTGGTGAACCTGGCAGCGCATGTCATCGTCGTAGCCGGGGCATCGCTGGGGCTGCTGCTGGTGGCCGGTTGGTTCCTGCGTCCCGCTCTGGTTGGGGGAATGCTGCTGATAATCCTGCTCCTGTTCGGCACCAGTTTGATTGAAAACTGGAGCGGGGCGGGCATTCAGATGGTGTATCTGGGATTTCACGCCCTGCTGCTGGCCACGCTGCGATACGACCGATTCTCGGCGGACGCGGCGCGGTGCAAGTCGTCAGGAACTCGAAACGGGGATGAAATTGGCTGAAGTAGAATAATAATTCGTCCCAATTCCAAATCTTGACACAGTCCAGAAGTGGACACAGCCTGCGGGCGTGTCCGACCCCGCCGCCTTGCTCCGCCAACACGGCATTCCCGTGACCGCGCAACGGCTGGCGGTGCTGCGGGCGGTTGCGGAACGGCCGCACGCCACGGCGGAAACCATCGCCGGCGAGGTGCGGGAACGGATCGGTACGATTTCCCGGCAGGCGGTTTACGATGCGCTGGGAATGCTGGTGAAGCGGGGGCTGCTGCGGCGCATCCAGCCGGCCGGCTCGCCCACGCTTTACGAGGACCGCACGGGCGATAATCACCACCACCTGATCTGCCGCACCTGCGGCAAAACGCAGGACGTGGATTGCGCCACGGGCGCGGCGCCCTGCCTGACCGCGGCCGGTGATTCGGGGTTCCGGATCGACGAGGCGGAGGTGATCTACTGGGGCACCTGCCCGGATTGCCTGGCGGCGGGCGGATAGACAATTTTTCCAAACTACAGAAGCTATGACAGATACCCAAACCGAATCGAAGTGCCCGTTCAACCACGGCGCGCCGTCCGCGACCACCCAGCCGAAACACGCCGCCGGCGGGGGCACCACCAATCAGGATTGGTGGCCGAACCGGCTGAAGGTCGAGCTGCTTCACCAGCATTCCGCGAAATCCGACCCGATGGGCGGCGATTTCGACTATGCAAAAGAGTTCGAGAGCCTCGATCTGGCGGCGGTGAAGGCGGATTTGGCGGCGCTGATGACCGATTCACAGGGTTGGTGGCCGGCGGACTTCGGACACTACGGCGGGCTATTCATCCGGATGGCTTGGCACAGCGCGGGAACCTATCGCACGGCGGATGGTCGCGGCGGCGCGCGGCGTGGCCAGCAGCGATTCGCTCCGCTCAATAGCTGGCCGGACAACGTCAGCCTCGACAAGGCGCGCCGCCTCCTGTGGCCGATTAAACAAAAGTACGGACGCAAAATTTCCTGGGCCGACCTGATGGTGCTGACGGGCAATGTGGCGCTTGAGACGATGGGCTTCAAAACCTTCGGATTTGCCGGCGGCCGGGTGGATACGTGGGAGCCCGATCACGACATTTACTGGGGCAGCGAGACTACCTGGCTGGGCGGCGATGTTCGCTACTCCCATGGCTCGGAGGGAGTTGCGGAAGGAGGCGGCGTGCTCGTCTCCGATGACGACGCGGATGGCGACGTGCATTCGCGCGATTTGGAAAATCCGCTGGCCGCCGTGCAAATGGGCCTGATTTACGTGAATCCGGAAGGTCCGGACGGAAATCCCGACCCTCTGCTCTCGGCCAAGGACATTCGCGATACGTTCGGCCGTATGGCCATGAACGATTACGAAACCGTGGCACTCATCGCAGGCGGGCACACCTTCGGGAAGACCCACGGCGCGGCGGACTCTTCCCATGTGGAAGACGAACCGGAAGCGGCGGGCATGGAGACGCAGGGCTTCGGCTGGAAGAACCGCTTCGGCAGCGGCGCGGGCGGCGACGCCATTACAAGCGGCTTGGAAGTGACGTGGACGAGCACGCCGACGCAGTGGGGCATGGGCTATTTCGAGAATCTCTTCGGCTATGAATGGGAGCTGACGAAAAGCCCCGGCGGCGCCCAGCAGTGGAAACCGGCGGGCAATGCCGGCGACGGCACCGTGCCGGACGCGCACGATCCGGCCAAGAAGATCGCCCCGGGCATGCTCACCTCCGACATCGCGCTGCGGGCGGACCCGGCCTATGAGAAGATTTCCCGGCATTTCCTGGAAAATCCCGAGGAATTTGCCGACGCCTTCGCCCGCGCCTGGTTCAAGCTGACCCACCGCGATATGGGACCGTCGTCCCGCTATCTGGGATCGGAAGCGCCTGAGGAGGAGCTGATTTGGCAGGACCCGGTTCCGAAGGTGGATCATCAGTTGATCGACGCGGACGACATTTCCGCGCTGAAATCCAAGCTGCTGGGCTCGGGCCTGTCGGTCGCCCGGCTCGTCAATACGGCGTGGGCGTCCGCCTCCAGCTTCCGCGGCTCGGACCTGCGCGGCGGTGCCAATGGCGCCCGCGTCCGGCTTGCCCCGCAGAAGGACTGGGCCGCCAACGAGCCGGACAAACTCGCCGAAGCGCTCAGGAAATTGGAGGCTATCCAAGGCGATTTCAACCGATCGGCCGGCGGTGGCAAAAAGGTCTCGCTCGCCGATTTGATCGTGCTCGGCGGTTGCGCCGGCATCGAAAAGGCCGCGAAAGACGCCGGCCATGAGGTCGCCGTACCGTTCGCTCCCGGCCGCGCCGACGCCACCGCGGAGCAGACCGACGCCGATTCCTTCGCCGATCTCGAACCGGTTGCCGACGGATTCCGGAACTTCCTGAAGGGCAAATTTACGGTCCAGCCGGAGGCCATGCTCATCGACAAGGCGCAGCTCCTCGGCCTGACCGCCCCGGAAATGGCGGTGCTGGTCGGCGGCATGCGCGTGCTCGGCTGCAACTTCGGCGAGACCTCGCTCGGGGTTTTCACAAATCGCCCGGGCGCGCTGACCAACGATTTCTTCGTCAACCTGCTCGACATGGGCACGGAGTGGAAATCGCTCTCCGCGGATTCCGCGCTCTTCGAAGGCAGCGATCGGAAATCCGGCCAAGCGCGCTGGAAAGGCACCCGCTTCGACCTCGTCTTCGGCTCCAACGCGCTGCTGCGCGCCGTCTCCGAGGTCTATGCCAGCGCCGATGCCGGCGCGAAATTCGTCCGGGATTTCGTGGCGGCTTGGGACAAGGTGATGAACCTCGACCGCTTTGACCTGAAGCGGAACTGATCAGCCCGGAAATGGAAAAACCTGCCGGAAGTCCGTTTCCGTCAGGTTTTTTCGCGTCTGAAAATCCGGGCGGATTTCTCCCCAGGCTCTCCGGTCGGGGCGGAAGACCGATCATTCTTGCGCCGAGGGCGCTTTCGCCCGAACTCCGGGAAATCGGTTCTGGAATCCCGCGCCGGTTCGCGCCTGAGTCCGGCGGTGTCCATGTTCGTCATTTCCATCCCCGCGCTCCAGGAAAACGCCGCCATCTTGCGCGATGTAAAGGACGCGGCCGGCTGCCGCCTCGTCCTCGCGCTCAAGGGATTCTCCTGTTGGAAATCCTTCCCCTACCTGCGCGATTTCCTTGATGGCTGCTGCGCTTCCGGTCTCTGGGAGGCGCTGCTCGCACGCGATTATTTCCAAAAACACGTCATCGCCTACTCGCCCGCCTATGACGCCGACGACATCACCGCGCTCTGCGATTTCGTCGATCACCTCGATTTCAACTCGCTCTCCCAGTGGTTCCGCTTTCGCGAAATCGTCATGGCACATCCGCGTTTCCTCTCCGGCGAAATGCTATGCGGCCTGCGGGTGAATCCCGAGTGCTCCACCGGCGAAACGCCGATTTACGACCCATGCGTCCCCGGCTCGCGGCTGGGAATCACCGCGGATCAGCTCGCCGGTGCCGACCTAACCGGCATTACCGGCCTGCATTTCCACACGCTCTGCGAACAGGGAGCCGGGGATTTGGAAACAACCCTTAACGCCGTGGACGAGAAATTCGGCCATCTGCTGCGCTTACCGCAATTCACCTATCTAAACATGGGCGGCGGCCACTGGATCACCAAGCCGTTCTACGATCGCGATCTGCTCATCCGCCTCGTTCGCGAAACTCGGGAACGATATGGCATCGATGTCTGGCTCGAACCCGGCGAGGCCGTCGCGATCCACACCGGCGTGCTCCGCGCCACTGTCATGGATGTCTTCGAATCCGCCGGATATCGACACGCCATTCTCGACGTTTCCGCTACAGCCCACATGCCGGATGTTATGGAAATGCCATACCGGCCCGATGTCTATCTGGTCGATCCAGCCCCGTCCGAAGCGCGGCCCGCCGTGGTATTCGCCGGCGAGAACTATCATCAGGCAGGCGATTCCGGCCCACATCTCCACCGCCTCGGCGGCCCCACCTGCCTCGCCGGCGACGTCGCGGGAGATTACTCATTCCCGCGTCCGCTGGTGGTGGGCGACATCCTCGTTTTCGACGATATGGCCCATTACACCATGGTGAAAACCACCACCTTCAATGGCGTGAAACACCCGGCCATCGCGCTCCAACATGAAGATGGGAAAATCAACGTGATCCGCGAGTTCGCCTATCCCGATTTCCGCGACCGCCTCAGTTAAACTTATGAAATCCGCCGTCACAATTTGCCAAGTCTCCGAAGCTGCGGAAGGACCGTTTGTCTTCCACACCCCGCTGCCCGAAGCCTTCGCCAGCGCCGCCGCCGCCGGCTTCGATGCCGTGGAACTGTTCCTGCCAGATGCGGACTTCGTGAGTGTGGAGGAAATCCAAACCTTGTCCGCAACATACAAGCTAAGCATAGCTGCTGTCGGGACCGGGGCGGGCATGGTCCGCCACGGACTTTCGCTTTTCGACAAGGCGGACGCGGCGTTGGATTTCATCTACCAAATGATCGACTTCGGCGGGAAATTAAACGCACCCGCCATTCTCGGTTCCATGCAAGGCCGGCGTCCGGCGGACATGACCCGTGAGGACGCGGAAATCCGATTGGCGGAAAATCTCCGCAAGTGTGGCGAGCGCGCGAAACAATCGGGCGTCCCGTTCATTTACGAGCCGCTCAACCGCTACGAAACCAACCACTTCAACCGCCTCGCCGATGCCGCCGAATTCCTTGATAAGCATAACTTGGAAAACGTAGTCCTGCTCGCGGACTTGTTCCATATGAACATGGAGGAAACCGACCTCCCCGCCGCCATCCGCGCCGCCGGAAGGCATGTCGGTCATGTCCACTATGCCGATTCCAACCGTCGTGCCATGGGCCTCGGCCACACCGATCCTACACCGGTGATCGAGGCGCTTCGCGAAATCGGTTTCACCGGATTCCTCTCCGCCGAAATCCTGCCTCTGCCCGATCCCGAAACCGCCGCCCGCCAAACCATGATTTCCATCTGTTCCCTTATCTCCGCTCAATGAAAACCCGCCCGCTTGGCCGCTCCGGCATCGACGTACCCGTATTATCATTTGGCGCGTCCTCGCTGGGCGCGGAGTTCCGTTCGATCACGCTCGATGAGGCGATGCGCTCCACCCGCATCGCCATCGATTTGGGCATGAACTTCATCGATACCTCGCCGTTTTACGGGCGCGGCATGTCGGAAATCATGCTCGGACTGGGATTGAAAGGCATTCCCCGCGAAACGTATCTTCTGGGCACCAAGCTCGGCCGCTACTCGGATATTCATTTCGATTTCTCGGCCAAGCGCGTCGAGGAATCCGTGCATGTCTCACTCCACCGTCTCGGCACCGATCACCTCGACGTGTTGTTGCTGCACGATGTCGAGTTCGTGCCGTTGGAGCAAATCTGGGAAGAAACGATTCCCGCCGTGTTGAAATTGAAGCAACAAGGCAAGGTCCGCGCGATTGGCTTTTCCTGTTATCCAATGAAGACATTCCACACCGTGCTCGACCATGTGGAGAATGAAATCGACTGCGTGCTTTCCTACAATCAATACACCTTGCAAAACACCCGCTTCGCGGAAGAACTCCTGCTGCGGCTGGACAAGAAGGGCATCGGCGCGATCAATGCGGGACCGTTTTCCGCGCGGCTGCTTACGAACGCTCCGCTGCCGGAATGGCTGAAGGAACCGGAGGAAGTGAAAGCCGCCGCGCGCGCCGCCGCGAAACTATGTGAAGACCGCGGGGTGGATATCGCACAGCTCGCGCTTCAGTTTTCCTGCATGAATCCGTACATCGCCACCACCGTTGCCGGCTCGGCGAATCCCGCGAATATCCGCAAATGGGCGGAATGGCTGGAGCAGCCGATCGACCGCACGCTGCTCACCGAAGTCATGGGAATTTTTGCTCCGGTCAAAAATATCGGCCATCGGGAAGGCCTTCCCGAGAACAACTGACATGCAAGCGATTCAATTCACCGCGCCGGAGAAAATCGAACTGATCGATCTGCCGGAACCCCTATCTCCCGGACCGGGCGAGGCGTTGGTCCGCACCCATCGCATGGGAATTTGCGGCACGGATCTGGCGTGTTACCTGGGCAAGTTTCCCTTCTTTGCTTATCCGCGCACGCCCGGCCATGAGCTAGGTCTGGAAGTGGTCGCGGTGGCCGAGGATGTGACGAACGTGAAACCCGGCGATCAATGCTCGCTGGAGCCGTATGTGAATGATCTGGAGTCCGCCGCTTCGAAGAAAGGTCAGCCGAATTGCTGCCCCGGCGTGCGGGTCATCGGCGTACACAACAATGGTGGATTGCGGAAAGGAACGTTCGCCGTTCCCGCCCGGAAGCTGCATCCGGGAAATGATTTAACTTACGACCAGCTCGCGGTTGTGGAAACTCTGGCCATCGGCAGGCACGCCGTGCATCGGGGAAATCCTCAACCCGGCGAAACTGTCCTTGTTATCGGCGCGGGACCGATCGGATTGGCGTGTCTGGAGTTTCTCAAACTGATGGATGTCACCACGGTTGTCATGGACATGGTCGAAAGCCGTTTGGATTTCTGTAAGCGAAATCTCGGCATCCGGCACACCATCGCCTTCAAATCCGATGGTTCGCACTTGGCCGAGCTGGAGAAACTTACGGATGAAAATCTTGCCGATGTCGTGATCGACGCGACGGGCAATCCCAAGTCCATGTCAGGCTGCTTCGAATTCGCGGCCTTCTGCGGGCGGGTGGTTTATGTAGGCATCACCACCTTCGATCTGTCATTTCCGCATGCACCGGTTTTCCACCGTCGGGAGCTTACCTTGCTGGCTTCACGAAATGCCATGCCTGCGGATTTCGACGAAATCATCCAGCTTATCCGCGACGGCAAAATCGATACCAATCCGTGGATCACCCACCGGCTCAAGTTCGAGGACGTTCTCGCGGATTTCGCCAAATTCACCGACCCGGGGCTGGGGGCGATCAAGGCGATTATTGAGGTCCGGTGAAGAATTTTAAACCACAGATTGCACAGATGGGCACAGATGAAGATGGGATAAGGATGATGGGATTCTGGTTCTCATCATCTCTTCCATCTGGGTTCATCCTGTTGATCTGTGACTGAATGCATTTTTTTATTATGAAAACCTGCCCAAAATACACATTCGGCGTCGGCGATCGGTTCGCCCGTGGCGCGCATGCCCAGCTCGTAGCCTTCATCGAGGCGAAGAAGCGAGGAATCGACATTGTCCCGGTTTGGAACAAGTCGAACCGCGAGCACAATATCATCGGCTCGGAGCCTAGCGAGACGCGCGCCGCGGCGGACAAGGCGGTGGCGGATCTGGAATGGATGGAAGATTATCTTCTGGATGCGGATCACATCAATCTTTCCACGGTGGATCGCTTCATCGCGCCCTGCGATTTCTTCACGCTGGACGTGGCGGATGACATCGGCGAGGCGGGGGACGAATCCGAAATCCATGCTTTCCTCGAACGACATCCGGAGTTGGTCGGCAAAGTCGCCATCAATGGAATTTCCGAGCCATTCGAGATTTCCCGGGACGATGTGGATACCGCCGCTCGGAAGTTTCTGAAAGCGACGATGAAGGCCGGCGAGATTTACCGTCATATCCTCACTGCGAAAGGCGGCACGGACGAATTCGTGACCGAGGTTTCCATGGATGAGACCGATAGCCCGCAAACACCGCCGGAGCTGCTGATCATTCTCGCGGCAATCGCGGACCAGGGAATTCCCATCCAGACGATCGCGCCGAAGTTCACGGGGAGATTTAACAAAGGCGTCGATTATGTCGGAGATCCGGCGCAGTTCGAAAAGGAATTCAATGACGATCTGGCGGTCATCGCCCACGCCATCAAAACCTACGATTTGCCGGCGGGGCTGAAGCTTTCGGTGCATTCGGGTTCGGACAAGTTCAGCATCTATCCGATCATCAACCGCGCGCTCAAGCGGACCGGTGCGGGATTGCATATCAAAACCGCGGGCACCAACTGGCTGGAGGAAATCATCGGCTTGGCCGAAGCCGGTGGCGGCGGGCTGGAGCTGGCGAAAAAGATCTATGCCAAGGCCCTCGCGAAGAAGGAGGCGCTGTGCCAGCCGTATGCCACCGTGATCGACATCAGCGACGATCGTTTGCCAAGTGCCGATGAAGTGAATGGCTGGTCCAGTGATCAGTTCACCGCCGCGCTGCGCCATGATCCGGCGAATCCGGAATACAATGCGGACCTCCGGCAGCTCTTGCATGTCGGATTCAAAATCGCCGCGGAGATGGGAGATAGTTATCTCGACGAACTCACCGCGAACTCGGCGGTGGTGGCGAAAAACGTGACCTACAATCTCCTTGAGCGCCACATGAAGCCGTTGTTCCTATGATCGATTCCCATCATCATCTCTGGGAATACTCGGTGGCGGAATATCCGTGGATTCCCGCCGGCTCGCCGCTGGCGCAGAGTTATGGAATCGCCGAACTGGAAGCCTCCACGGCGGCGGCGGGCGTCGATGGGACGGTGGTGGTGCAAGCGCGGCAGTCATTGGTGGAGAACGACTGTCTATTATCTTTGGCGGACCAGTCGGAGCTGATTGCCGGAGTAGTCGGCTGGGCACCGCTGATTGAGGAAAATGTGGGTGAGGTGCTTGGCAGATTGGCGGCGCATCCGAAGTTCAAAGGCGTGCGGCATGTGCTGGAGGACGAGCCTGACAGCTATTTCCTGAGAGACGATTTCCACCGCGGTCTCGCGCTGCTGCCGGACCTGGACCTGCGCTACGATTTGCTGGTATTTCAGCGTCAGCTTCCGGTTGCGGTGGAGCTGGTGGACCGGCAGCCGGATTTGGGAATCGTTATCGATCATTTGGCAAAGCCGGAGATTCATAATGGCAGGATCGATTCGTTTTGGAAATCCCACATGGCGGAGCTGGCGAAGCGGGAGCATGTGCTGGGAGTGAAAGTCTCCGGGATGACGCGGGAGGTGCGCGACGGGGAAATCGACGTGCTTAGTTTGCGGGCTTACTTTTATGAAGCACTGGAACTATTCGGCGCGGACCGGCTGATGTTCGGCACGGATTGGCCGGTGAGTCTTTTGCGCGGGACGACGTGCGCGGATTGGGCGGAAATGGTGCGGGGATTTGTGGAGGATTTGTCGGAAGACGAGCAGGACGCCATCCTCCACGGGAATGCCGTCCGGTGTTATGGGTTGTGAGAAAAACTTGAGATATTAGAAATTTTACGAGTCGCGCAAGCCGGGGCCGCCGAACGGGCTGGCATCCCTCCGGGATGCGCGGGTTTCATCACTTCCGAAACCCGGGGGTGTCGCTGCGCTCAACCCCCGGCGACATGCTTTCATGCCTCGCGGGATGATGGGACGCGGTCGATTTTCGCTGAGGCCTCAATCTCCTCTCATTCCATGTGCGTGGCAGTTTGGCGGGGATTTCGATCAGCGTTCGTGCATTTCCGATTGATCGCTAGCTGTTGGGACCAGATTGCGGGCGGTTCAGGTGAACGGTGAGGATGCCGGCGGCGAGAATGCCGGCGAGCGGGGCGAGACCGCGATCTAGCGAGTTGGTGGCGAGCAGCCAGAGCGAGGATCCGGCCGGGCTCGGGGTGGCGGCGAGCTTGGCGAGCAGGATGGTGGCGAGCAGCCAGCCGGCGTGAAATCCGAGGGGCAGAGCCAGCGAGGCGGTGCGCCAGCGCGCCCAGCCGAGCACGCAGCCGAGCGCGAGCGGCGGCAGGAAGGCACCGGCGAGGCGGCGGGGATCGGCGAATTGCCCGGCGATATTCCGCAGCAGCTCGAAGCCGACGCGCGCCGCATCCGGGTCGGCAACGCGCACGTCCTCAACCGGATGGAGGAACCGAACCAGCGCGAACAGCAGCGCGGAAAGTGCGATCGCCGGGACGGGCGGCATGGCGCGGAGGAAAATCCCGAGCGTGACGCCGCGGAAGAGGATTTCCCAGACCGCCGCGAGCAGAAGCGCGTGGACCAGCGCGCGGAAAACCAGCCCGGCGAGGCCTGGCGCGAGCCAGTTCCAGCGATACACCCCGGCGGCTTGCAGTGTGAGCGCGACGACGAAGGCGGCGGCCGCTGCGGCGAGAAATCCGGCACCGGCTTGGGGGAAAATCCGGGGATTTCCGCCAAGGCGCTGGCCGGTTTGCGGACCTTTCGCGCCGCGCAGCCACTCGATGAAGGGCAAGCCGAGCAGCACCGCGGCGAGCACGAGACTGCCCTCGAAAAACCGCGGGAAGGGTGCGGCGCGGCACACTTCCGCCAGCCATTCCAGCGGGCCGTTGGTGTCCTTGGTGGACGAAACTTCCGCCAGCGCCTTGCCCGCGTTGTAAACAAGCGGCGCCATCCACGATCCCAGCAAAACGGCCCCGGCAGCGTAGCACCAGACTTTGAGGACATCGCCGGCGGCTCCGTTTCGCATCGCGCGGAACCTAGCAGCCGGGATGCGGCTCGCCACCTGTATTTGGCCGCGGCGGACGGGGCGATTTTCCGTTGGTGCGGCGCCGGGCTGGCTCCTAGCTTGGCGGCCATGATTACGATCGAGCCGGTAGCAAGCATCCGCAGCCAGTGGGGCGAGGGCCCGATCTGGTGGCGCGGCGTCCTGTATTTCGTCGATATCGAAGGCCACTTCGTTCACCGCTACGATCCGGCGACGGGGGCGGAGAAATCCTGGGAAATCGGCCAGCGCGTCGGCATGGTGGTGCCGCGCGAGAGCGGCGGGCTGGTCATCGGCGGCGATCACGGGCTGTATTTCCTGGACGAGAAATCCGGCGATCTGACCCCGATTTGCGACCCGGAACCGGACAAGCCGGACAACCGCTTCAACGACGGGAAATGCTCGCCCGACGGCCGCTTCTTCGCCGGAACCATCAGCCTGATTAAAAAAACCGGCGACGCGATGCTCTACCGGCTCGACCCGGATTTATCCCTCCACGAGGCATTCGGCCCCGTGACGAACTCCAATGGCATCGTCTGGACCGCCGATGGAAAAACAGCGTTCTACATCGATACGCCGCGCCGCGAGGTGCTCGCATTCGACTACGAGGACGGGCATTTGCGCAACGTCCGCACGGCGGTGGATACCGGTCACATCGACGCCTCGCCGGACGGCATGGCGATCGATTCCGAAGACCGTATCTGGGTCGCGTTCTGCCATGGTGGCTGCGTGGCGTGCTTCGACCCGGCGAACGGCGGGGAAATCCGGCGCATTGATCTGCCCGCTTTGGAAACCACGGCCTGCGCGTTCGGCGGGCCGGATCTGGCGGATTTGTACGTGACCACCGGCGTCCATAAATCGGTGGTGGAGAAGGATGCCGGCCGGCTCTTCGTCGTCCGCGGGCTGGGGGTGACGGGCGCGCCGGCGAATGCTTTCGCCGGCTGAACGGGTCGCACATTTTTGACAAAACCGGCGGCGATGGAAGTAGTCATGCCGCCCGTTCCGGCGCATTTCCCGATCATGAAGCTCACACCCGCCACCGCCGTGGCCGCCCTCGCCGTCATCGGCGCGGGCGGATTTTTTGCAGGCCGCCTGACCTCGCCCGGGGTCCCCGGAGCCGCCCCGGACGGCAGCCCGGAAGTCCGCAACGTTCGCTCAGGCGCGCGGGAATCGATTTCCGAAAATGCCGCCGGCAATTCCGCCGACCGCCGCCAGCGCCCGGACCGCGGCGCCCGCGCGACAGTCGCCGATGGCGCGGAAGCCCGGAAAATCCAACTGGCGAACATCGTCCGCGGCGAGAACGCGTTGGATCGGAATCGCGCGCTGCTGGATTACATCGACCAGCTCGCCCCCGGGGATTTCCAAGATGCCGTCGCTTATTTCCGCGGCCTCGGCATCACCAACCAGCGCATGGGCGAATACTCTCTATTGCTGACAGCTTGGGGGGAGGCCGATCCGGTCGCGGCGCTGGCGTATGCCAAGGACAATACCGGCGGCGGATTCGCGCGGGACACGGTGCTCACTTCCTGGGCCACCCGCGATCCGCAGGCTGCCTTGGCATGGGCGAATGCGAACTTCGAGGGCGAAGGCGCGAATCCCTACATGCCCGGCATCATCCGCGGGATTTCCGCGACCGATCCGGCCCAAGCCACCGCCCTGCTGACCGCCATGCCGCGCAGTGGAGAGCGCGGGGAAGGGCTGGATTTCATGCTGCCGCATTTGCTCAACCAAGGCACCGACGCCACCCGCGCGTGGATCGACAATCTGGGCGACGATTCGCTCATGAACGGCGCGATGCTCCGCGTGGCCGACCAGCTCGCCGAGGCCGATCCCGCGGCGACCGCATCCTGGCTGGCTGCCCACCCGGGTGAGGCGACGCAGCGGCGGATGGACGACGTTTATGGCGTCTGGGCCAAGAACGACCCGCCCGCCGCGATCGCTTCGTTCCGCGCCATGCCGGACGGCGACGCCCGCAGGGACGCACTCCGCGGGGTCATCACGAATGTCGCCACGCGCGATCCCCAGCAGGCGGTCGGTCTGATGA
Organism: Verrucomicrobiales bacterium; assembly: GCA_038235225.1. GTDB lineage: Bacteria > Verrucomicrobiota > Verrucomicrobiia > Verrucomicrobiales > Akkermansiaceae > Luteolibacter. The sequence goes on along the minus strand of JBBSUD010000009.1, from coordinate 2,570 downwards.
ATGCCTACCCGGCCGACGTGACGGGCAAGACCGTGGAGCGGTTCGTGTGGCATTCCTTCGGCGAGGATCCGGTGCTTGCGGTGAGCCAGATTTCCCGCGTCCCCGACGAGAAGGATCGCGACCAGATGTATCGCCGCACGCTCGGCTACTGGATGGACCGTGACGCGCCCGCTGCCAATCAGTGGCTTGCGACAAATCCGGTCTCGGAAAATGTCCGGAACCAGCTCGCCCAGCGCGCGGCCGATCGCGCGCGGAAGCAGTGAGCGCGCGGGTAATCGGCAGGGATTTCACGCCGTCAGCCGCGTCCGGAATGTCAGGTTGATCCGCGGGGCGGTGATTTTCGCGCACTTCGGAATGCTGTGCGCCCAGTGCGACTGGGTTGCGCCCTTCATGACGAGCAGGCTGCCGTGCTCCAGCAGGATGGAGACCGTGTCCTTGGCGAGCTTGTGGCGGAGCTTGAAAATCCGCTCCGCGCCAAGGCTTAGGGAGGCGATCGGTGCGTGGCGGGCGAGGGATTTCTCGTCGTCGCTGTGCCAGGACATGCCCTCGCCGCCGTGGTGGTAGAGATTGAGCAGACACGAGTTATACGATTCGCCGCTGGCCCGCTCGACCAGCGCTTTGAGCTCCGCAAGCTCCGGCGTCCACGGCAGCGCCCGCTTCGTCGTGCCCGAGTAGGAGTAGGAGAAATCCGCATCGCCGAACCACGCCACCTCCCTCGCCGTGACGATGCGCTTGCCGAACATCGTCAGCTCGTCCCGCCGCCACGGGATGCCCGCGTGCAGCGCTGTGAAATACCGGTCCGCCACCGCCGCTTCCATCACCGCGCCGTGGTAAATCGCCGTACCGTCCCGCGGCAGCAGTTCGCCGTCCGCCTCCCGTGCGAAAAGTTCCATGCTCCTTTCTAAACCCGATCCGTCGCTTGGAAAGCGCGCGCCGCCACCGGCCCCCCTTTCGCCCTTTACTTCACTATCCCGGAGTTTTCTCATGCCGCCGATGCCGATTTCCCGCGCTTGGATGGCCCTTTCGCTGCTGTGGCTGCCGCTTGCCGCGCAGGAGGCGTCGGTGCTGCCGGACACTGCGGTGGATTCGCCGCCGGTGGATACCATCACGCCGGTGCCGGCCCCGGAAATCGGTTTCGGCGCGCCGCTGGGCGAGACCCCGGAGATGCCGAACAATGTGAACATCAGCAACTTCGGCGGCGGGCCGATCAAGTTCGAGAACCGGGATTCGATCCGCTTCGAAGGCCCCGGCATCAAGGTCACCGGCGATAACGGGCTGGAAATCTTCTCGGACAGCGCGGTCTGGGACAACAAGGCGGGCACGGTCACGCTCACCGGACACGTCAGCATCTACCAAGGCAATGTGCTCCAGCGCGGCGACTCGGCGGTTTATGATTTCAACCGCAAATCGCTCGATACGCGCGGTTTGCGCGCTTCGCTCGACCCGATCCTCCTGGAGGCCGGGAAATTCACCGTGGAGGATTACAATGGGAAAAAAGTCTATGTCGGCAAGGACGCGGGCATCACCACCCACGATGTCGAGAATCCGAATTACTGGCTGCGCGCCGACAAAACCACCGTGTATCCCGGCGAGAAAATCGTCTTCAACCACCTCCGCGTCTTTGCCGGGGACACCCAGGTTTTCTGGCTGCCTTACCTCAGCCAGCCGCTCGATGCCGAGCTTGGCTACCATTTCATCCCCGGCTCGCGCTCGAACTGGGGCCCGTATTTGCTCAATACCTACGGCATCATGCTCGGTGGCAAAACCGATCCGGACACCGGCGAGAAGGAAGGCCAGTGGCTGCTTTCCCGCTGGCACCTCGACCTCCGCTCGAAGCGTGGCGTCGGCACCGGCGTGGATTTCCTCGATACCCGCTCGGACACCAGCGACGAGTTCACCGGCCTGAGCCTCTACTACCTGAACGACCTCGCGCCGGACACCCGCCGCTCCGGCGTCCCCCGCGGCTTCGTCAATGAGGATCGCTACCGCATCGGCCTCCAGCACCGCCAGAAGCTGGAAATCCCGGACGGCGCGGAATGGCGGCTGGACACCAACCTGACCTACCTGAGCGATACCCATTTCCTTGAGGATTTCGACACCGTCCGCTACCGCACCGACCCCGCGCCGGACAATACCATCGGCCTCTTCCGGCGCGACGACACCTCCCTCCTCTCGATATTCGCCCGGCTGAGACTCAACGATTTCTACCGCACCGACACACGTTTGCCCGAGGTCGCCTTCGACCAGGCGCGCCGCCCGATCTTCGGCCTGCCGCTCTTGCACGAGGGAAATGCGTCGTATGGCATCATCGGTGAGCAGGCGTCGGATCCCACGCGGGATTCGCTGCTGAATCCGCTGCTCCAGCTCACTTCCGCCGATCCCATGGCGAAATCCTTGCTTGGCCAGCTCACCGGCTACGACCGCCGCCTCGCGCAGAAGCTCATTTCCCTCCCGATCGGCGACCGCCGGCGCGAGGCGATCCGCGCCCAGCTCCTCGATTCCAGCTATTCACGCTTCAATACCTACCAAGAACTTTCCCTCCCCTTCACCCTCGGCAACACCCTCACCCT
>JBBSUD010000008.1:0-64460 GCA_038235225.1 Verrucomicrobiales bacterium | reverse complement strand
TAAAATGACCGCTGCCCGCCAAACTCACAAATCGCTGTTTTTGTTCCATCGGTGACACATTTTCCCAGGGCATCCGCCCAGTTAGATGTGTAACCCATGTCCCCGGTCAACTTGTAACCCATGTCCTCGGTCCGAACCACTGCTCCGCCGGAGTGGGTGACATTTCCAACGAAGGAATTGGATGAGCGTGAAGGATTGTCGGAATCTCCGGAGAAGTTGCTCCGCATGCGGTCCGACAACTGGCCGTCAACGGGCAGGCGGTTCTTCAAATCCGTCAAGAACTGGTGTTCGTCTGTGCAACTGCGCTTGATCGCGTCGAAGGCTGCGGTGGCGTCCACAATCCCCAAGAACGTGCTACGCTCCACGTTTACCGCACTAAGGTCGGCGGTGCCCGAACCATAATGATAGATTGCTCTGCCGCCGTGTCGGTCGGTTGCACTGCCATTTTGAACGTTGGAAGAAAACGTGCGGTGGTGCTGCTAAACGATTCCCACAAGGATTTGCGGCGCCCAGTCGGACTGGATCGAGTTCGCGCACCACGAGAGCCGACGCGCAGGAGTTCTTGCCAAGGGTTATTATTGAATCGCAAGTACCCGCCATCGACCAATTTCTGCCATAAAAAAGCGGCTAGGCTCAGAAAGGGAGTCTGCCTTAATGGGGATTCCTCGCCGCTGGTGGAGTAAATGGCAAACCCACTTTCAGCGAAAGGCGATTTGAGGGCTTGCAAGTTTTATGAGTATGGAGACATTTGGCGATTCGTACGCCCCTGCCTGCCTGCAAAAACGTTTCAAACCCAAAACTCCCCCGTGCCTCCGGCAAACTTTATCCGCATGGTTCTTCTCGCGGCCGCAGCGGCGGTTGCGCTCGTTTCTCCTGCTAGCGGGGTGACGCGAAATCCGGCGACGGGATTTACGCCGGCGGCGAATCCCGGAGCGGTGTGGCGATATGGCTACACGACGACGCTCGGTGGTGCGTTGACCACGCATGTGGAAAACGGCGTAACCGGCGGACTGGATTTCTGGCGCACGAATCTCTCCATCGGCGTGCCGCGGGTCGCCCATAATGGTACGACGGCCACGATAGCGGTCGCCTCCCGGGTAATTGGCGCTGGGGAACTTTCATTGCATCCCGGGCCTGGTGGCGAGTTTTCAGTCATTCGTTTCACCGCACCGGCAGCGCAGAACGCACGGGTGGCAGGTTCTTTTTTTGGCCAGGATTCCGCGGGCACGACCACCGATGTGCATATTTTGAAAAATGGAAACACGAAGTTCGATGGAGTCGTCAACGGTTTCGGGCCGGGGTCTGCGGTGCCGTTCGATCTTCCCATCACACTCGCTGCGGGGGACACGCTGGATTTCGTGGTCGGTTACGGAGCGAACGCGAATTTCGCGAACGATTCCACGGGGCTGGCGGCGACGATCAAGGACGCGCCTGTGGTGATCAATTCTTCCGCCATCACGAACTACACCGGCTACATCATCCCGTCCGATCTCGGAGATGGCGACCCCACCACGAACCGCCAGCGTATCCACACGGATGACGACATCACCTTCGTCACGAGCGGGGACTACCGGATCGATTGGGCGCTGATCGATCCTGCGGACGTGGCGGTGGCGACGGATACGGAGACCGTATTGGGGGCGTCTGCCTCGCAGATCTTCCATGGAAATATCGTCCCATCCAGCGCGACTCCGCTGGTGCCGGGCCGGCTCTACCGGCTGCGGGTGAATGTGGTGGAATTGGCGACGGGGAGCGTCGTCGCTACGATCACGCGTCCGGGGCGGACATATATCCATTTCACCGGCACGGTATCCAATTCGCCGCAGGTAAACGTGGTCGGGGAAATCACCGCCGTCACGGTCGGCCGCGATTGGCTGCTGGAGACGGACCCGACGCGGCAAAAGATTCCGGTGACGGTGGATTACACATTTTACCGCTATGACGATTGGGCCGGCGCCAGCACCGGCATCAATGTGCTGGGAAACCTCGTGCCTACCATCCGACGTGAGAGCGACGGCGCGGTGCTGCCGTCCACCGTGACGGACGGCGGATTCGGATCGCTGCTGCTACCCAGCTACGCGGCCGGAGCGCCCAAAACGCCCGCTATTGTCTCAGGAAGCCGCACGATCCTTGTAGACCCGGCGGACATCTTGGCACCGGATGACTACCGGATTCAAGCGATGCTGGAGCACATCGAGGAGCCGGAGCGGCTGCTGGAAATGCCACCGGTATTCATCGGCCGCACAGATAACACGGCATCATCAGACCCGATTTTCCTGACCCATTTCAGTGGCGCGCTGGCCTTCGGCGACATTGCCGCGCAGGTCTCCCATCTAGCGAGTCCGCCCACGGTTTTCGTTCCGTTTCCAGGTCCGTTCCCTGCGCCACCCGTACTTCGGCTGATCTCGCCCGCCGCGGACAGCCTTACAATCAATGGCCGCGGCGACTACCATTTCGATGGTGGCACCTCTTTGGTCGTTTCCGTGGCGGAAAATGGCGATGCCACCTATAACTCGGACGGTTCCGCCCCAAACGGTGCGCCGGGATACGCGGATGTTGTAATGATCGAAAATGACGGCTCCGCGCTTGTCGGGTCGGTTTCCGGTATCGACTTCGAGCGTGATAGTGACGTGACGCTCGATGGCCGAGGGGCGACCGGGTCTGTCTCCGCGGTGCTTCCCTCTGGCATTGGCTGGGCGACGAATCGGAAAACCAACATGCTTGATTCACATATAAAGTTTGGCGATTCGCGGCTGAATCAGGATCTGCAACCGATCGGGCCGCTGCTGACGGCGTCCTTCGCATCAGGCAGTTTTTTCTTATGTGAGGAAACGAAGCCGGTATTTATCCAAACCACCTCCCTGATTTGGAAAATCGCGCAGGGCGAATTCAACTGCGGGGATGGCACGGCGCATTCGATTCGCAAGCCGCTGCTCGATGTTCTGACGACCTACGCCGCGGATCTGACAGACCCGGCGGCGGCGACGAAGCGCTCCAACGACCATCTCTACAATTCAGTGAGCACTGCCACCGACGTCACATTAAGGCGAGGCGACAGCGGCGGCGGAGAGATGTCCGCCACACTGGCGAGCGGTCCCGGCGAGTTCCTCACGCACTTTCCCTACGACTCGAAGGTTAAATGGACCGGCGGCAGCTCCATCAAAATCACCGGCGACCTGATCGATACCGCTGCCAGCGCGCTTTTCTCCGCCGATCCGCTTTTGATGGCCTACTCACAACATTGCCAGGAACGGGTAGAAACCGGCTGCGGCGGGGAAAAGCTATCGTCCTTCACCTTTACTCCGGCTTCACAAACGCTGCATTTCACCGCGGACGGCGGATTGCAAGCGACCGGCACGACCTCCTCGCCGGATAATCTGGCGTGGGGCTACAATCTCGCGTCGGGGAATTTCGCCCACTCTGTAGCCACGGCTTTCACCTCGGGAAATTTTCTTATGGCCGGGACGTTCCTGCGGGGGGACCAGAATGCTTTGGAAGATGAGGATGGCGCGTCGGTGCTGCTACTCAGCGGATTCGACCCGGGGAATCTTGCTACGGCCGAGCGCCCCCTCACTCCCGCCTATGCCGCGGGGTTGGCTGACTATGCTGGTGTAAATCTGCGCTGCTCGCCGGGCGTGTTTGCTGGGGAGAGCACGCTGCAGGAAACGCCTTACGGGCCTTACCCGCTCACCGCTCGGTCGAAATATTATGCGCGGCTCTCCGGCGTGACGGGAATTCACGAAGCGATGGCAGGCGGCTTTCCCGGCTCCGCGACACTGGCTGGCTACCATTTCAATTTCACGAAGTACGGCTTCTCCTTCCTTTCCAACGAACAGGAAGACTCGCTCACCACGGGCGACATCGATCTGCCCGCGCCAGTCGATTTCACGCTGCCGTTCAAAAATCTGAGGCTTTCCTGCGTCGGAGTGCTCGAGGGCGTGGAAGTCACGGGCGCGGGCGAAGTGGACTCGAAATCGTTCGCGTTTTGGAATGCGCCATTTACGCCTTATACCTGCAACTTTGTGTCGGGCACCGGCTGCATCGCGGATGATACGACGATGGTGCTCGGGTTCAGCGCGCACGCCTCGCATTTTGACACGCCATTCGCCGGCTCGCTCGGGATCAAGCCGAATGGCGGGTTCGCCACCGAGTTGGATGCCGCCGCTGGCATCGTCGCCGCGGATGCTCCGACCCGACTCACCCTTCCCGCATTGCTGGAAATGACCGGTACGACCGGCGAGACCTACACGTTTTTCCCCGCGCAGGGCGCCTACCTGAATGCCGCCGCGGGCGCGAGCGCCGGATTCTGGAGTCTTTTCGGCACGCTTGATGTGCCGTTTTTCGAGGACATGGAGGTCCATCTCCACACCAGCGCCGCGGCGGATGAAACGCTCTCGCCGATTTACATGATGGGCGGTTGGCCGACCAAGGGTTGGAAGGACCCCGCGGGAAATACGCCGTTCGAGTTCGTGCTTTTCGATCTCGCGCACACGGGCCGTCCTCTCACCACCTCGCTCGACGCCTACCGCAAAACTACCGACAACGGCACGGATCAATATCTGCCGCGAGCGCAGAAACTTTGGCTCGGCGTGCTCGATTTCGACTACCCTCTCAAGTGGTCGAACACCGCGTTTAATTTTCAGTCCCGCGGCCCGGTCCAGAGCGATCTGCTGCACCTTATCGAGACGCAGCACGAACTGACATTCCTGGATGCACGCTCCGCCGAGATCAGCTTCGGCGCGCGCTACGACGGCCTTCCGGAAATCTCGCTGAGCAATTTCGTTTTCAACGCGGTGGACGACACGACCGGCGTCGCCTCTGCACTCGTTTCCGCAGCGGGCGACGAAGTGGTCGGCGCGTTGGAAAATGGCGTCGATGAGTTTGGCAATACCCTAAGTGATGAAGCCGACAAGCTGCTGGGCCGCGCCGTGGAAGCGGCGATCGACCTGCCAGTGGATGGCCTAGTCGCGGCGGTGAAGGCCCAGCTGGCGGATGGTGAATGGACGCAGGCGGAAATCGATGCAGCAGTGGCGGCTTACCGCTTGGACGCCAACAACCGAATCGATACGGCGCTCATCAATCTCGGCGCGGCGTCTTCGAATCCCAAAAGCCTCGTTTTCGATTTGGATCAGCGGCTCGCGAAAATCGAGCTAGGAATCGATGCGGTCACCGGATCCTCGATACCGCCGGTAAATGGCTTGCTGAAAAAGGTGAGTTCCGGCGGCGAACCGGTCCATCGCGCGGTATTTGAAGTCGTGGGCGCGGCGCTGGTGGATTCCCTGTCGGACGTTGCCTCGGCCTCAGTCGCGAACGAATTGAATGCGCTCATCGCTGACCAAGATCCGACTTTCGATTCCGTGACCACGGCGCTGACGGACGTGCGTGCGGTCATTTCCTCGCTGCGTTCGGAACTTCAGGGCGGCACAGGATTCGGGGCGGAAATTCGCGACATCATCGCGCTCGCAGTTCCTAACATCGCGGCCTTTTCCGATTCGGTGGACATGCAGATCGACGCGATCTTCGCGGCGGTGAAAGCGGAGGACGTCGCGGCAGTGGGCGCTCTCGACTCGCTTGCCGGGGAATGGAATGCCGCCATTGTCCAACTGGTGAAGGACGAGCTTTACGCTCAGTTGCTCACCGGCGCGTTGCAAACGTCGGTACGTGAGCGCCTGTATGATTTGCAAGGTGCCTTTAATGGCGCGGTGGACACCGCCTTCGCCGCGCTGAATCAAGCAATCCGCGACGCGCTTTCGCCAGTCCTCGCTGAACTCGACGACTCGATCACCCAATTTTCCGGCGGACTCAACGACAAGCTTGGTGCCGGCTCTCTCGCCGGTGCCGCGCACATTAACGGCGACAGCCTCGACCGTCTGCGGCTCGACGCCACTCTCGAGCTGAAAGTGCCGGACGCCCTCACGCTTGCGGGCTTCATCGAGGTCAGCGAACTCGACTCGGACGGTCCAGAAAGCTGCGGCGGCGACACCGGAGAAATGACGGTGGAAGTGGAAGTTGGCGCACTGGATGTTCCCATCGGCTGGACTGGCCTCAAGCTTGGCGATGACACGCGCGCGGATCTCAGCATCAAGGCGGCTTTCACTAGCGGCTTCCCGACCGGTCTTGGCGGTAGCGTTGAGTTGACTCAAGGCAGCATCTCTTTCGAGACTTTCAAAATCACCGAACTCGCGGCAACGGCGATGTTCAGCGTGCCGGATAGCGCGCAGAAATCGGAAAACTACCTCGGCGCGGTGGTGGGCTTGGATTTCGGTCCTTACGCGCTGGCTGGCGGAGTTTTCTTCGGCCGCGCCTGTTCGCTGGAACCAATTGAAATGATCGATCCGCTCGTCGCCTCGATCCTTCCGGCAGGTTCGTTCACCGGCGTCTATGCTTACGGCGAAGCCACTTTCCCGATCTATGGTACAGGGACCTGCTTCTTCAACATTTCTGCCAAGGCCGGTGCCGGAGTTTTCTACGCAGCGGAGGGCCCCACATACGGTGGGCGCCTGTCCCTCGGTATCTACGGCGAAGCCCTCTGTGCGGTGAGCGTAGGCGGAGAGATTGATCTGGTCGGTGCGAAAACCGGCAACACTTACGCTTTCGCCGGGCAGGGTCGCGTATTCGGAGAGGCTGGCGTCTGCCCGTTCTGTGTGAATGCCAAATTCCACTGCGACTTCCACTACACCGACTCCAGCGGATGGAAGGTGGACTTTTAATCCCAAAGAAAACTCCTGGAATGTACCGCTACTTCTTCCTCATTTCTGCCGCGCTCTTCGGCTTCGCTGCGACTGCGGGAGCGCAGTCCGGCGTGGGCAAAGCGCTCGTATTCACCGGCACCACAGCCACCAGTGGCGCGGACACTTACGCGTGGCTGGCATGGCACCCGACCGATCCGGGCATCCTCGAGAACCGCGTGCTCGCCGTTTACATAAAAACGGGCAACGCTGCCTCGCCGGCCGCTTTTTCCCGCATCTCGGTCGTCGCACCGGCAGGCGATATCCGGCTCATCTCATCACTTCTGCCGCTTTCGCAAAAGGTTGGCCAAGACCTCCCCGGCCTAGGCACAATGCTCGACGACCTGCTCGGCGACGCCACGGCTGCGGCCTCGGTGACTATTCCGGAGAAAATCTTCGCGCTGCTTGCCGGCTCGCTTGGCGATGACGAACAGACGCGCCGCCTTTACACCTTGGCTCTCCAACATCCAGCGATCGCGCTTGCCGCGGGTGTGGCGCACGCCGACAAGATCGCCGCGACGGGTGCGCTCACCTATGAATTGCGCGAGTACGACCCGACGGCCGACCGCGACCTCGGCGTGATCGGCCGGGTAACGCTGGATCCCGCGGCCCCGTTTGTCCTGCCCGCCCCAGGCGCGCCGGTGGAAGTGCCGGACCTTTCGCCGAAGGGAAATCTTAATGCCAGCCTGCGCTGGGCGACGCCAAACACTCTGCGCGACCTCGCGCCGCTCCACCATGGCTATAATCTCTACCGCGTGCTGAAATCCGTGGCCGAGCCGCTAGGCTGGCACACCACACCTCCGACAGCCGCCGCGCTCGCCGCCGAGGGCCAGGCGAAACGAGTGAATGTTTTCCCCATCCTGCCGCAGAGGATGCTAACCCAAGCCGAGGCGGCGAACGCGGCTGACACGGAGACCATTTTCGTGACTGATGATAAGGGCCGCTACCAGCCCGGCGGCACCCCGTTCAATGACGGCGCGCGCTTCTATTACTTCGTCGCCGCGCGCGATGTTCTCGGCCGCTCAGGCCAACCATCCGCCGGCACGCTGGTCCGCATGTTCGACCGGCTGCCGCCGAATCCTCCGCGCAATACACGCGTCCGCAGCGTTGCGACCTACAACGGCACGGTCCACGACCAGCGTTTCGTGGTGGAGTGGGATTCCCCAGTCCTGCCCATCGGCGAGACGATTTCCGAGTGGTATGTCTATCGGTGGCGCACCCCGGACGAGATCCCCATGAAATCCCGCCAGCTCGACCCGGTGGTGGGAAAGCCCGAGCGCAATCTCATCGCCATCCTGCCCGTCGGCACCCGCATATACACTGACAATGGCAGCACCGCCCCGCCCGCGTGGGCGATCGTGGACGAACCCGCACCAGACATCGCCGACAAGGGAAAGACCTACTACTATACCGTCCGCGCCGCCGATGGCAGCGTGGCGAAAAATCTCTCCGGCAACAGCGCTCCGGCGTGGGGCGTCCTGCGAGACCGCATCGGCCCGCTACCTACGTCCGGCGATGTGATCGTTTCATCGTTTGCAGCCACACCGACCTTCGTAAGCCTTACGCAAATGCCGTTTGCCGGCCTGCCTTCCGACCAAAGCCACTATTTATTCACCTGCGAAAGCACGCTCGCGCGAGGACTCGATTGGGCGGAATTCCGATATCTCACAGAAGGCGGGCCGGCAGTGCCGCTGGGTCACGTGCGCTTCGCTAAAAACGCTGCGGGAAATCTCGTCGCCGCACTGCGCAAAACGATTCCCGACTATGCCGGCTACCGTCCTTTCCAATGTCGGGTCGGCACGAACTCGGGCTACGTTTCCCTCTGGGTATCTGGCCCGGAAGAGCAATCCGCCCCGCAAGATGGCAAATTCATACTGGAGAAGTGGAACGTTGCACTCACACCAAGCGGTGGGGAAGGTTCGACGAACGGCTGGCGTCATGAAACGACGAACCCCGTTACCGGTGCGACGACCGATGTGAGCGGTTCCTTCACAGCGCCCGCCGATGCGAAGGAATTCCGCATTTACCGCCGCGTGAACGATGGCTCACAAACCTTGGTGGCCCAAGGCGAGACGGGAAATCCACCCACCGTATGGCAGGACACCGCGCAGCTCGCGTCCTGCGCGACCGTGGAGTATTTCCTACAAACTCTCGACGCCAACAGCAATGCCGGCCCACTCGTCAGGCAGGGAGAGCCGCTCACTTTCATTGCCGGTTTGCCAATACCAATGTTGGAGCCGCCCACCTCGTTGTTGCCGCTGACAAATCCAAAGATGCGCGTGAAGTGGTTTTGCAGCACCGCCGGGGTGGAACGATTTGAAATCTGGGTGGCCAGGAAATCGGGAAAGCTCCCTTCAAACACCAACAGCGGCCTATCGGAAGACCTCGCCGGGCATCCGAATGTGGACACCAGCCTCAGCGAAACGGCCGGACTCGATTTCGCCGTATTCCAGACCGGTCCCGCACGCTACCTCAGCGCCGGTGGCACGCCGGAATTTGAAGCGATCCTGCCCGTATCGCTTAGCGATACCTACACGGTGATGGTCCGGGCAGTCGGTGCCGGCGAATATTCAGCCCGCGCGGTTGGCGCGTTCAGCAATGTCGGGACATCCGCCTACTCCATCCTCATCGCCGGAGCAAATCTGCCGGTGCCGTGGCCGGATCGCCCGCTGCCGCCACGCGGCGACTTTCATCCCGGCATCGTAGCCGACACGCGTTACCCCACGACCGACATCCCGCTGGATGGCAACATGGTCAGAATCGGCGAATATTCGGCACCGGAATATTCTCCTACCGGAAGCGTGAGCATTTACGACCCGGATGACAATAATGTTGGCCCTATTGCATTCTATGCCCCCGGCACCCGCAATCCAATCTACTATCTTTACACTAACGAGGGTATCGCATCTGCTGAACCGCTTGAAGCCAATCCCGGCTGCATTCTCCCCGTGGCCCTTTATCGGGTACAAATTGCGAATAACGATTTCCCCCTAGTGTCTGGCGACCTCGTGCAGGTCTCTCCTCTAATGGAAAAAATCGCATATATTCAGTATAGACCGGATGAGATTGCCGTGATTGATCCTTTCATGGCCTTTCTTCACAAAGATATCACCGGCCTGCCGCGCAGCTTCGTCCTCTCCGACCACGATATTTTCCTCCGCGATAGCCAGCCCGTCATAAAGGGCGCGAAATACAAATACCTCCTTGTGCGCTTTTCCCCGACGCGGGAAATCGAGCGCGTTATTGTGACTAATGCGGTGACAGTGCCCGTTCGCCCGCCCGAAACAGTTATTGTCATTCCGCCCGAACATTGATTTTTCTGCCATGAAACGCCACCTCCTCCTCCTGCTTCTCACGGCAACGCCGCTTTTCGCGATTACGACGGTTCAGGAAACTCCCCGTGAATTCTCCGCTGCTGGCGATTTCAATGGCGACGGCTTTTCCGACGTGCTCGTGCTTGATAAAACCAGCGGCATTTATCGCATCGGCTACGGAAATGTGGCGGGCACGCTCAACTTCGCGGAAGGCAGGCCGAGCGGGATGGACACGGTCACGGGCTTCGCTGTCGGCAAGCTTTCTGGAACTCGGGACAGCTTTGCCGTGGCAAGTCCTACCGCCAACCGCGCTCACGTCCTCTCGCCCCTGTCCGCTGGTTATACAGAGCCGAAAATCGCGGCAGCGGGAACCGGCGCGCAATTGCTGGCTGCCTTCGACATGCCGGGCGGACCGGGACCGACCGCAGAGGACGACCTCGCCAGCTTCGCCACGCTCGATCCGGTGATGGGCACGCAACTCCGCGCGCTCCGCTCGAACTCCGGCACTTGGTCTCTGCTGAATCAAACCGACGTGCCTGCGGGCGAGGTCGCACACGGGAATTCACTCACTCCTGCGGCGGGAGCTACACCGCTCTTCTCCTATATGAGCCGCGGCGGAACCACGGACGGCTTCCACGGTTGGCAGCTCACCGGTGCCACGACCACAGAGGTGCTCACCGTTGCCGCCATGCCTGCGGGCAGGGAATACGTTTCCGCCATATTCGAGGCACCGCGCACCGACGTTTTTTTCTACACTCCCGGCCAGCCCGGCGTCGGAGTCCGCCGCATCCTGGTGGGCGCTCCCTGGACGTTCGGCGCGGAGACTGCGGCCACCTTCGGTGAACCGATCAAGCAAATGGTGGCGGTGAACGATCTCGCAGGAACCAAAATGCTGGTGCGCTTCTCCAGCGGCGCGCTCGCGCTCTACGGCTACACCGAAGCAGGCGGGTTTTCCGCAGGCCAGCAGATTACACCCAACGGCGCTAACGGCTTGATTAGTGGTCTCATCCCGATGCCGGGCAACGCCTTTCAGCTCCTCTTCGCCCCCGTCGCCGGCGCAGCCAGCACGACCGCCGTCACCTTTCAACGGACCAGCAGCGGTTTTTCTCAAACGGCCATCACTACCTTGCCCGCGCTTCGTCCGCTGACGGCATTCGCCAATGTCATGCTGCTCGCGGATGGACCATTCCGCGCGCCATACGTCCCGCTTCTGCGAACCTACCGAGCCCGAGATTGGGCAAGCGGTGTCACTGTTGGAGGGGGACCTTTCAACGTGAGCGTTGATGCTGCCGATTACGGCGGCGTTAGCCAAGGGATTGGCGCGCCGTCCGGTCAGAGCGTCGGCACCGCGGCAGTTCTACCAGGTGGCACGGCGGTTAATCAACAGCACGCTAGGTTTTCGCTGTTTTCCTTCGACTCTACCCTCGGGTCGGCGGTGGAGGACATCACGATCAGCCCAGCCGCCGGCACCTACGCCGGAGCGGTGAAAATCGAGTTCACGGGTCAGAGCGCGGGTTCGACGATCTATACCCGCCGGAATTCCAGCGGCCCCTTCACGGTGTGGACGTCAGCCGCCGCACCATCCATTTTCCTGCCGACTACCGTCGAATTTCACGTCCGAAACGCAGCCGGCATCACCTCGCCGACGCGCGCCGCACACTACGAATTCAGCAAGCCGCCTGCGCTTCAGGACACCGATGGCGACGGCGTTCCGGACTTTGTGGAAATCGCCCGCGGCCTCAATCCCGCCGGCGGCCCGGATAGCGACCTCGACGGCTTTTCCGACCGCGATGAAATCGCCGCCGGCACCGACCCGAACAGCGCCGCGAGCAAACCCGCCGCCCCGGCGCCCGCGCTCGACTCGATGCTCGTGGACATCTCCGCAGTGCTACAAAGCACCAGCGGCGCAACTACCGGCACTCCTGTGGACGGGCAGCCCATCATGGTCCATGATCCATTTGGAAATGCCGTCGGCACCGCGAGCGTCGACACGAGCTCCAGTGCGTCTCTTGGCGGATATGCCGGGTTTGCCAGATTGACGGCAGTCGGAATCCAGCCGGAACTCCAATATCTCGTCGCGCGGACTTCCGAGCATTTCGACGTGACTCCGGGCACCACGATCACGACGCGGCGCGGTCGCGAAATGGTGGCGCTCCTGCCCGTGACGCCGCGCGGTCCGTGGAGTTTCGGAACCACGGACACCGGCCTACCCGTGGTCCAAACCCCGTGGAGCTGGGGCGGCGTGAACTGGCTCGCCGGCTCGACGAACTGGAATTTCGGCCTCGGCGAAAACGAAGGCTTCGACGCAAACTGGAGCGCCACGCAACCCGCGCCCGAATGGGGCGGCACGACCGCAGGCTACACCGTCGCCGCGTGGCAAACGCAATTCCAAGCCGCCATCAATCGCGGCGCGCAGCCGTATGCGACCGTCAAGCTCACGCCCGTCACGACCATCTCCGCGCTCATCGCCGCCAAGATCATCGGCGACCAACTCGCCGCGCGCACTGGCACGGCGGTGGATGGCACCGCGCTCGCTTTCGACCGATCGCTCGCGCCCGCTTTCGAGGGACTTCACCTGCCCGATCCCGCGCATCCGTCAGCGCCGGTTTTCCAAGTTCAATCGCTAATCCAAGGCATCGATCTCGCCGTCGCACTCGATCTCACCGTCCCCGGCGCGGTCGCCCTCCGTAAGATCGCGCGCACCGTTTACGCCCGCCACCAAGCGCTCGCTTCCGCCGATCTCGCCACGCTCCCGATGCCACTAACAGCGCTCGCGACCTTCGTCCGCACAGGAGCGATGCCCGCCGAATACACCGGCGCGGGCGCGGGATTCACCGCCGCCGATTTGGCGGCGGCCAGTGCCAAAATCGCGGCACTCGGCATCACCCTCATGACCCGCCCGAGCGCAACGCTTGCGCTGTTCACGCCCAATTTCACCAACTCCACAGGTCTCACGCTTGTAAGAAATTCCAGCGGGAATCTCTATGCGCTGCTGGACGAAAATCTCCGCGCCACCGAGCTCCCCGCCGATCTTGCCGCCGGCACGCCGCTCTTCGTCACGGCCTACACGGACCTCCCCACGTCGGGCGGATTTCCCGCGCTGGAAGTCATCGGGATCGATCTCACTTCGCTTCCATCGCTCGTCGGCAGCGACTCCGACGGCGACCTGCTCGCGGACGAATGGGAACTCCGTCACTTCGGCACGCTTGCACGGGATGGCCACGATTCGCTCGACGGTTCTCCCTACTCGCTCGGCCAGGAATACCTCGACGGCACCGACCCGCTCAGCGCCGGCAGCAGCCCGCTCAATCCACCCACAGAAATGCGTTTCACAGAATTCCAGCTCGCCGTCGAAAGCGGCACCCCACGCCTCCGCGCCCGCTGGCCCACCGCCTACGCGGGTTTCGTATCCGTCAGCTTCGACACCAGTCCCAATCTAACGAGCTGGACCGACAACACTGCCTTCAACGGCACTTATGTTGGCAGCGGTTATTTCACGCGCGATGTCACCTTCACCGGTTCGAAAGGCTTTTTCCGCGCCCACGCCCGCTTGAAGCCCTGAACCTCCCGCGGCACCCGCCGGATTTCCATTTCGTGGAAATTGATACTGGATGCGGGGTTTGTGGAGATGGAGAAATCGGCTGCTGAGAATCGCCTCGGCAGGCAGTTTTCAGCGCCCTTTTTTACGGGCCGGAGGGGGTGGCGGCTCGACGCCGTGGCTCCGCATCACCTCGGACATGGCGTCGATGGTGTATTGGATCGGGCGGAAATTGCCGGGGCGAAATCCCTGCGCGATGAGCAGCGGGGTCCAGCCGTGCTTGTTTTTCCGGTTCCAGACGGCGATGTCCGCGCCTTTGGAATCGAGGAAGAGGATGAGTTCCGGCGCGCTCTTGTAGGCGGCGCAGTGCATGACGGTTTCGCCATTGCGGTCGGCATGATTGATATCCGCGCCGAGGCCGAGGAGGAATTCCGCGGCGGCGATGGATTCGGGTTCGAGTCCCGGTTCCTCACCCGGGGCGGGGACGCCCATGCCGGTGGCGGCGAGCAGCGGGGTGCAATCGTCGGCGTTGGCGATTTGTGGATCCGCGCCGAGTTCCAACAGCAGCTTCATGAGCGGCAGGTCGGCGGTTTGGCAGGCGAGGAGAAATGGCGTCGCGCCGCGCGGATTGAGCGCGCCGGCGCCGCCTTTGCCCGCCGCGAGGCGCGCGTTCACGTCCGCACCGGATGCGACGAGGCGGCGGACAAAATCCAAGCTCACCACTGCTCCCGAACCGCGGGGCGTCGGGATGCCATCGGGTCCATCGCCGCGCACGGCTTTGCGCACCCAGGTAATGGCATGCAGCGGAGTGAAGCCGGAACGCTGGTCGTTCGGGTCCGCGCCGGCGGCGAGGAGATCGAGCGCGAGTTCGAAGTGGCCGTTCTCGACGGCGAGCATCAGCGGCGATGTGCCGGGCCGCATCGCCGTGCCGTTTGGCTTCGCCGGAGTGCGGACGCCGTTCACGTCCAAGCCCGCCGCGAGCAGTTCCCGGACGGCATCGCGATGACCGCCGCGGACGGCGAAGAACAACGCGTCGAAGCCGGACTCCAGCGCGACGTTCGGGTCGGCCTTGGCGGCCAGGAGGAGGGAAATCGTTTCCGCATTTCCGCGGGCGGCGGCCCACATCAGCGGCGTTTGGGATTTCCTTCCCGCTTGGTTCGGATCGGCGCCGGCTTCGAGAAGGAGGCGGACACAAGCGGGATTTCCCGTGCGGCTGGCGATGACGAGCAGCGGCTCGCCGCCGGATGGCGCGGGCGGCGCGCCTGCCTTGAGGATTTCGGAAACGGATTCCGCATTTCCGTCGCGGCAGGCGATTCCCAGCGGCGTGACGCCGTAGCGGTTGGGCGCGGAGGGATCCGCGGCGCTTGCGACGGACAGGCAGAATGCGGTGGCGAGGGCGAGACGCTTCATTCAGATACCGAGCGGGCCGAAGAGGTTGTCCATCGGCCCGGTGCTGTCGCCGAAGGATTCGAGATCCACGCCGACCTTGTCGAGCAGGCTGAGGTGGAGGTTGGCGAGCGGCGTGGGCTTGTCGTAACGGATGTGGCGGTTGCCCTTCATGCCGCCCGCCGCGCCGCCGGCGACGAGGATCGGCAGGTTCGTGTGGTCGTGGACGTTCGGATTTCCCATGCCGCTGCCGTAGAGGATGAGCGAGTGGTCCAGCAGCGTGCCGCCGCCCTCGGGGGTGGCACGGAGTTTTTCGAGAAATTCGGCGAAAAGTGAGACGTGGAAGCGGTTGATCCGCGACATGCGCTCGATCTTATCCGGGTCGTTCCCGTGATGGGAAAGCGGGTGGTGCGGGTCGGTGACGCCGGTCTCGGGGTAGGTGCGGTTGCTCGTTTCCCGGGCGAGCTGGAAGGTGCTGACGCGCGTGATGTCGCCGCGGAACGCGAGGAGCTGGAGGTCGAACATCAGCCGCGCGTGGTCGGCGTAGGAGGCGGGCACGCCCATCGGGCGCTCGATGTCCGGCGGGTTGTCGCGGGCGGTGGCCTCGGCGATGCGGATGCGTTTTTCCACGTCGCGCACGGCGGTCAGATATTCGTCCATTTTGTCGCGGTCGGCGGGGCCGAGTTCGCGCTTCAGGCTGGCCAGATCCTCGCGCACGGCGTCCAGCAGCGAGGCGCGGCGGTGCAGGGACGCCTGTCGTTCCGCGACGGTCCCGCCCTCGCCGAAGAGCGATTCGAAGACGAGCCGCGGGTGCGCTTCGGCGGGCAGCGGCGTGGTCGGCGAGGACCAAGAGAGGTTGTTCTGATAGACGCAGGCGTAGCCGTTGTCGCACTGGCCGACGGTTTCCATGAGGTCCATCGCGAGTTCCAGCGAGGGCAGGCGCGTGCCGGAGCCGATGTGGCGGGCGGCGATTTGGTCCGCCGTGACGCCGAGGAAATAGTCCGAGCTTTCGGTGCGTTTCGCGCGGGCGGCGGAGAGGAATGAGGCGTTCGAGGTGGCGTGCGTGCCGGGGTAGGCGGGCTGGAGTTCCAGATTGGAAATGACGGTGAGGTGGCTTTTCAGCGCGTCGAGCGGCTCGAGGATGGTGGGCAGCTTGTCGAGCGTTTCGCCCCCGCCGGGAGTCCAGCGGGAAATGTCCGACCCCATGGGGACGAATAGGTAACCGAGCCGCCGCACCGGCACGGCGACGGTGCGGGTCATGGCGGTGGCCGCGGGGATCATGGCGTCGAGCAGCGGCAGCGCGACGGTCGCGCCGAGGCCGCGCAGGAAGGTCCGGCGGTGGAGGTGTTTGCGGGAGAGGATCATGGCTGGGTTTTTCTCATGGTGAAGGGAACGCTGCGAACGATCCCGATGACAAGGTCCGAAAGCCGGTAACCGCCCGGGGCGGCCTGGCTGACGATGGCGCGGATGGCCGGCTGGTCGCCGGTTTCGGGAATCCGCCCGATGGCGTAGGTGAGCATTTTCGCGGTGATGGTCCGGGCGAATACTTCCGGGCGTTCGAGCAGGCCGCGTTCAAGTTCGCCAGGACCGATGCGGACGGAACCGTCGGGCAGCCCGCCTCGCGCGTCCACCGGGATTTCATTCTCGAAATCCCGCCAACGGCCGGTCGCGTCGTAGTTTTCCAGCGCGAACCCGACCGGGTCCATGCGGTCGTGGCAGACCGAGCAGGATTTCTCGGCCCGGTGCGCGGCGAGCCGCTCGCGCATCGGCAGGCCCGCGGAAATCACGGTATCGGACAGCGCGGGAATGTCCGGCGGCGGCGGCGGAGTGGGGGTGCCGAGGATGTTGTCGAGGATCCAATTTCCCCGGATGACCGGCGAGGTGCGGTTCGCGTAGGAGGTCACCGCGAGCACGCTGCCTTGGCGCAGCAGTCCGCCGCGGGCCGAGTCCGGCGGCAGCTCGACGCGCCGGAATGCGGACCCCTCGATGCCGGTAATGCCGTAGTGCTTGGCGAGCCGGCCGTTCAGGAAGGTGTAATCGGAGCGCAGCAAGTCCGCGACGCCGCGGTTCTCGCGGAGCACGCTTTCAAAGAACAGCTCGGTCTCGCGGCGCAGCGACTGGCGCAGGTTGTCGTCGAAATCGGGGAACAGCCGGAGGTCGGGATGGACGCTATCGAGATTGCGGAGGCGCAGCCACTGGCCGGCGAAATTCGTCACGAACGCGGACGAGCGCGGGTCCGCGAGGAGACGCCGGGCCTGTGCTTCGAGCACTTCGGGCCGGGTAAGATCGCCGCTTTCCGCAAGGTCGAGCAGTTCCTCATCTGGCAGGCTGCTCCACAGGAAGAACGACAGCCGCGAGGCCAGCGCGAAGGGATCGAGCGGATAGGCGGTCCCGGCCGGCAGTCCGGCGGGGTCCTTTTCCACCCGCAGCAGAAACCGCGGGCTGACGAGGATGGCGCTCAGTCCCGCCTCGATTCCCGCGTTGAAATTTCCCTCAGCCAGTGCCTCGCGGAAGAATCCGAGCGGGCGGACGAGATCGTCTTCGGTGGCGGGGCGCCGGAAGGCCTTGCGGATGAGGCGGGTGAAAATCGCGCGGGCGCGGGTTTCCTCGTCGCCGCTGTCCGGCAGGCCGCCGAAAATCCGTTCGCGCCCCGGCGTCGCCGCGATTTCCCCGGCGGCATACGGGCCGGTGATCGAGATCTGATAAACCGCCGGCGTCTGGCGCGGGTGGCGGTGCATGTTGAAATGCGCGTCGTAGGGCAGCCGCTTCGTTTCCTCCAGCGCCGGGGGCTTAGCCACGAAGGTGATGCCGATTTCCGCGGAGCCGGCCGGGAACTGGATCCGCGCCTTCAGATTCGCATCCACCTTGGTGAAATCCTTGCTGCGGCCCGGCGGCGGCTTCACCGCCAATTCCGCGACCTGCTCGCCGCCCAGCAGGATCAGCAATTCGTGATTTTCATGCAGTCCCTCGATGTCCTCATTGCGGTCGCGCGTCAGGCGGACGCCGATTTCATACTCGCCGGAGACGGGAAATTGGTGGTGCACCAGCGCGCCGCCGCGAGTCCCCGGCGGCAGTCCCTCGACCTGATCTTCCTGGCTCAAATCGGGCGGCAGCCGGACGATCCGGCCCGCGGGCGATGCCGGCGCGATGCCGACTGCCAGCGCGCTGATCTTCTGCGCGGCCTGCACGTAGCGATTCAGCAGCGCGGGCGAGAGCGTGCCGAGCGTGATGTTGTCGAAGCCTTGGCTGGATTCGTCCTTCGGCAGCATTTCCGTCACGTCGATTTCCACCCCCAGCAAGTCGCGGATGGCGTTCTTGTATTCGAATCGGGTGAGGCGGCGGATCGTGTCCGGGCGGCCGGGATCCGGATTTTCCGCCGCGATCCCGTCCAGATAGCCGGACAGCGCCGCCACCGATGCTTTGTAATCCGGCTCGTCCGGCCGCTCTTCATCGGGCGGCGGCATCTGCCGCGTTTCCAGCCGCAAAATGACCTTTTCCCAGATGTCGGGGTGTGCCGCCGGATCGCCGTGGATCATGGATTCCAGATCGAGTCCGCCGCGCTTGAGCGAGCCGTCGTGGCAATCGACACAATATTGGTCGAGCAGCGGCGCGAGGTCCGGCGGGGCGCCGCGAACGATTCCAACGCCGATGGTCAGGATCGCTCCGATACGGAAAACGGGTTTCAAAAAGGGAAAGGGGTTACGGGTTGGGATGCGCAGCTTACCGGCGCGGCGCGGATTTCGTTTCAAGGAGCGAGGGCGTCTCGCCCCTTACCGCGGATGTGAGCAGAAAGCGACGATTTCCATGCTTCCCTTCCGCTTGGCAGGCGGGACGCCCACCCTCCTTGGAGTGCGGTGGGAAGCGAAGCGCCACACCGCTTTGGATTGCGAAACCCGAGCCAGTTTCCGCGCGGGGCCGGTCCAACGACCGATGGTGACCTGCTGCCGGGCCGCGTCCCAGTGGACGAGTTCCGCCTGCCGCCGATCCTCCTCAGACAGCGCGCGGCCGCCGCGTAATGAGGATTCGCGCCCATCGCACGCCAGCACCAGGCCATCTCCGAACCACTGTTGGAAAACAGCTCGCTCGCTACTCCCGCGGCAGACTGGATTTCCTCCCTGCGGTTGTTGGGAAATAGCGCGGACACGTTGATCTGCGGAGAAGATGGATTCGGACGAGGCGGGCCGCCCCGAAAACAGGCTCACGAAATCGATTTCAGCCCATTCGCACCGCGCCGCCGGCGGAGGAGGCCGGCACCCAGCAAGATCCCGGCGAGCGTGCTTGTCGGCTCCGGAAGGGCCGTCGATCACCCGATCGACGGCCACTTTTGCGGGATAAAACCCATTGACTCCGGAAATCTTCAGTGACTGCGCCGCCGATGTTTCAGGGAGAGGAGACCGCGGACTGCCACCTGCCGTGGCACAAATCCGCATCAAATTTTCCGCCATCCAATTGGAAGATCCGATGAAGCGGTTCGGAAAATCCATCGTTCCACCGAAAATGGAAAGTGAATCGCAATCGGTTTTATAAACTGGAAGCCCGCGCCGCAGACCGACGACGGCGGATCAGGCCGAAACCGATGGCGAGGCCTGCCAGCGCGGCAGTGGAGGTTTCGGGGATGGCGGTGATGGTGACATAACTGCTGCCCACTCCGCCATTAAGTCCCGGGGATGGATCGGCGTAATTGATCTGCCAAACTCCGCCGGCTTGGGTGAACTGGCTGTTTTCAGGCAAGCCCGCGAAGCCGGTGAAACCTGCCCCGAGGGTGTCGTAGGCAAACAACGTGAAGCGGTCGTTCGGTGTGTAGCTCCCGCCGGATTGCGAGAGACTGAGGGATGCCCCGTCAATTGTTAGCTCGCCGTTGACATCGACCAGGTCGGCGGTGACGCCACCTCCCATCAGTTCGTAAGCGAATGCGGAACCCAGAGTGAGATTTACGCTGCCGTTGACGGTCATCGATCCAATCGAGCTTCCGGGTGCGAGCGTCCCGCCGGAATTGACAGTCACCGAAGCGGTTCCCGTGCCGATGGTGCCGTTCGTGCCGCCGAGCGTTGCAGAATTCCCAACGGTGACCGCCGTGTTGCCAAGAGCCCCATTCACCAACAGCGTCCCCGCGGAAACCAGGGTCGCGCCGTTGTAGGTGTTCGAGTTGGTGAGGATGAGTGTCCCGGTGCCGGTCTTGGTGAGACCGCCATCAATGGCGGCCGCGCCGGCAAGGGCGCTGTGGATCAGTTTGGCGCCGACTGTGATGTCAAAGCCATTGCTGTTGAATTTCGCTCCGCCGTTATGGACATGGGTGCCGCTGCCGGCGATGCCGCCGCCACCGAAAAAAGCGCCGCCTGCGGCAGCCTTGAGTTCACCGCCATCAAATTTGAAGACATCCAGTCCGCTGCCTGCAAAGCCTACGTTTTTGACGAACAGGGTGCCTCCGTTGAGATTGACGGTTCCTGTGGCGCTGCTCTGCCCGATCGTGAAAGTAGTCGCCGACGTGTCAACCAAGCCCGAATTCAACGTCAAAATACCGGTCGTGCCGCTACCATTGCCGATAAAAAGAGTGTTGTTGGCCGTCACCGTGCCGCCGTTGACGCTCAGGATGCCGGTGCCTGTTCCGGTGGCAAATCCAACCCGGATCTGGCCGCCGGCCGTTTGCACTACCCCGCCCGTCTCCACATTGACGGTGGCAGTGCCCGACGATCCACCAATACCGATCCACGCGGCAGTGCTATTATTTACGGTGGTTTCCATCGTCCCGAAAACATTGACCACGGCCCCATCCCCCCGAACTTCCAAACGCCGCGCAACGGTTGTGGTGCTCACCTTTCCGCCGCTGGAAATGTTGAGAGTTCCCGAAGCAACCCCGTCCGCGCCGTTCATATTGAAATTACCGTCGGTCTTGGTGACGGTTACATTGCTTCCGATCGTGGCGGTCTTGCCCGCAGCCACGGTCATGGCGCTCGTGGCCGTGGTGCCGCTGCTTGTGATCGTCTGCGCGCTGGCGGCGGAGAGCGTGTAACCCGAGTTATTGAAAGTGATTCCCTGAGCGGCGAGAGCCTCGCCCACGGCGATGGCGTAGGTACCATCGGTGCCGCCGCCGAAGATCGCGCTGTTCGAGGCGACCGTGGCACTGCTCTGGGACCACAAGACATCGGCACCTGCGTCATTCCAGTTTCCGGCGGCAAGGCTCCAAGCCCCTGCGCCATCGGTGATGGCCGCGCCGTCCCCGGGGACGGTATCCCAAGTAAGGGCCGCGCCTTGGGCGAAGCTTATGGCGAGGAATGCAATAGCAAATCCGCTACTCAAGCAGTTGGCAGAGCGGATGGGAGACGAGTGGAGTTTTGACTTCATGGGTTACGGTTGAAAAAGGTTTATTGAATGGATCCGCCATCGTACCACCTCATGGGATGGCCATCGCGAGGGCGAAATCCGCGTTCGAGGCTGGAGGGTGGTAAACGGGTGGAAAATGTCTTGTCACGGACACTCGTGACAGCCTGTAAAGGCAAGGGCTCGGTTGCGGTGGTTGTCGACGCTCTGCAAAAATTCAAGGGTGAGACAAAGCGGGAAATCGAAACGAATTTATCAATCAGCACCAACGAGCGGGGAAAGCTTAATTTGCAGGGGATGTCGCTGAGTCTTCAGGGGTGGCCACCTTTTGAGCGGGCGGCTTGGGTGGGTTGAAGCGTATGGGCTTGCCTTCAGGCTTCGCGGTGAGCGGTGCGATGGACTCGGGAAACTTGGTGAGTGGCTGGATTTTCATGTCCCGATAGTAAATCTCCGCCGCTTCGGATTGGATCTGGATTTTGCCGCGGGTCAGCGGCGTGTCGCCTTTGGGAGATCGTTGCCTGGTGTTGAAAAGCACCATGTTCGGAGTGCCGTTGACCACATAGACAACGGTCTGGCCGAGGGCGTAGATTTCCATGGTGTTCCATTCGCCATTCGGCTTTTCGACGCTGGGCGAGTGGCGGGTATAGTTCGTGTTCGTGTGGAGGGGCGCTTCGGAATCGAAAATCGCCCGTGGATTTCCGTTATCGGTCCGCATGCGGATGTCTGCCGCCGTGCCTCCGAGCGGGATGAAATCGCCGCAATCGCCTTCCTGAATCTGGCACTCGAGCGAGCGCATCCAGACGTTCCAAAACGCGCCGGGTTTGCCCACACAATAAATCAACACGCCGCTGTCGCGCTTGTCCTTGAGGCGGGGCGGCCATTGTTTCTCGCCCCACTTGAACTGCCAGGATAAATGATAGTTTTCGAATTCCTCCTTGGTGCTGAGTCCGCCATAAACCTGGCCGCTGATGTAAAGGACCGGCTTGCCGTCCTCCTCGATCATCGTGAAAATCCCGAGAGCGTCGTTACCAAGGCCGACCGGCGTTCCTTCGATGCATTTCTCATTCCCGGAGTTTTCCAGACCCGGGTAATCGACGGATTTGTGGGGTATGCCAATGAACGTTTCCCAGCCATCGAGAGTGGGGCCGAACAAAGGTTTCCATTCGCCGGCGGATGCGAATGATGTGAGGCAGAAGAGCAGGGCGGGTATTTTCATGATTGTTAGGATTTTTCCGGAGAGATCCGCAGTGTCAGTTGCCGCGCGGGGCCGGTCCAGCGATCGATGGTGACACTCTGCCGGGCCTCGTCCCAATGGACGAGTTCCGCCTGCCGGCGATCCTCCTCCGACAGCGCGCGGACGGCGCGTAATGAGGATTCGCGCCCATCGCACGCCAGCACCAGACCATCGTCGAATCGCAGTTGGAAACCGGACGGGAAGTAACGCTCGGCCGAAACGAAAATCTCGGTGGCGCCCAGCTTCGGATCGGCTTCGATCTTCATCTCGAAATGGGGCGCGGCGAAATCGTTGCCATAACTCACGATGGTTCCCGCCACGACCAGCGGCCGGGGGCGGGCGACAACGTCGGTGATATATTTCCGCTCGACCCGGCCGATGGCGGATTTGTCGGAAAAGATCGCCCACGTCATCCCCTTGCCAGACTTGGTAGGGATCAATTTGCGCTGTCCGCAGAACCACGCCTTGATGCCACCGATTCCGCGCGCGTCCATCCGCTTGACCGTTTCGCGATATACCTTCGTGAAACGCGCCTCCTCCGCCGGATTTCCATCGGTGTCGGAAAGGGTGGGGGAACCCCATTCGCCAAGAAGCAGCGGCGCGTTCGAAATGGCGGCCTGCCGCTGGAAATCGTCCAGAATGGTTTCCACCACACTCATATCCATTTGATACAGATGCGGCGCATAGATCACCCGGTCCCGGCCGAACGGTTCCTCCATCGCCACGGTGGGGCCTTTGCCCTTGTTCCGCGGATCGCCGCCAGGGCGCAGCAGCGGCTGATAGAGCGCCCATTTCTCCGGACTGATTTCATGCATCCGGTCCGTCAGGCGGCGCAGCAGGGGAATCATTTTCTCGCGCTGGACCTTATCGTAATCCTTATCGAGGCCGCGCTGTGGCTCGTTAAGTAAATCGTAGCCGAATACGGATGGCTCGTCCTTGTAGCGATTCCATATCAAAGTCCACCCGCGCATGATGCGATCGTTGGTGCCGCCGTCATCGTTCCACAGCATGTCCCACTGCTTGTCACCAAATGGATGGGTGCCATAGAAAGCGAGCTTGAAGACCGTGCGCAATCCAGTGTCGCGGCCCATTCGCACGAGTTGGTCGTAGTGCGCGAGGACCTTCTCGTCCGGCTCCGTACCGGGCCACGCGCCGATGGTACCGACGGGCATGCGGATCACTTGGAAATTCGCGCCCATGCTAACCATGCGCCGATAGTCGTCCGGTTTGTAGGGCAGTTTTTCCAAAACCACATAACCACCGGGAACGATCTGGCGTCCGCCCGCGTCGGTGATGATGCGGTTGGCGGGCGCCCCCCCGGAGACAGGTGAAATCCATGCAAGCGCGAGCATCGTCGCAAGGCGGGCAAGTTGGTTGCTATATCGATTCATGTATGGGACTGCGGCACGCCCGGTCACGGGCATGCCGTCCCGGCGGCGATCCATCAAACGAATTCGCATCCGTCACACCAAAAGGGGAGCATGCCGGCGCGTTGGAGATGGCCATCCGCTTCCCCCTTTTGTGGGATGGCGCGTTTTTTGCCGTTACGTGGCCGCGGGTTCGGTTCACGGTCCGTGCAAATCCAACTTTCCATGAAATTCCCCGCGCTCCGCCTCTTCCCGCTTGTCGCCGCACTCCTTGTCACGCAAACGGGCGGGGCGATGGCCGCACCACCTGCTTACGATTTGCATGCCGATGAGGATTTCCGAAATCCGCTGGGGTTCCATGACGCGAAGCCGCAACTCTCTTGGAAACTGCCGGTTGGCACGGTGCGGCAGTCCGCCTCCCGAATTGTTATGGATGACAGTGATGGGACGACGATTTGGGATTCCGGCAAGGTGGAATCCGATCGCTCGGTGTGGATCGGGTATGGCGGCGAGCCGTTGAAATCCCGGCAGAGCGTGACCTGGAAAGTGAGGTTCTGGGATCAGGACGGCAGGGAATCCGACTGGAGCGAGCCGTCGCATATCGAAATGGGGTTGCTGTCGAATGATGATTGGAAAGCGCAATGGATCGAGGCGCCGGCGGGTGGGAAAGTGGAATCGGCGCATCCGGGTTATCTCTTTCGAAAGGATTTCACCGTCGGCAAGAAAGTGGTGAAAGCCCGCTTGTATGCCTCCGCGCTGGGGATTTACCGATACCGGATCAACGGGAAACGCGTCGGAGAAGACATCCTCGCGCCGGGGTGGACATCGTATGGCAAGCGGGTCGAAACCATCACCTACGATGTGGCTCCGCTATTGCGCGATGGCGATAATGCGATCGGCGCGCTACTCGGCGAGGGTTGGTATGCGGGATCGTTATTCCAGCGGGATCTCAAGACACTCGGGGGGAGGAAACCAAAGCTGCTAGGGCAGTTGGAAATCGAATACGATGACGGAAGTTCGGAAACGATTGCCACGGACGGAACCTGGAAAGCGAGCGATCGCGGACCAATCGTCGCGGCGGGTTACTATTTCGGCGAGGATTACGACGCGCGGCGGGAGATGAAGGATTGGTCTTCACCGGGCTTTGACGATTCGGCATGGAAACAAGCGGTGGCGACCAAACCGGCGGCCGAGCCTTTGCTGCAACCCAAGCCGATGCCACCGGTGCGGGTGGCTCAGGAGGTAGCGGCGAAGTCGGCGAAGGAGTTGCGTCCGGGAGTGTTTCTTTTCGACTTCGGCCAGAATCTCGTGGGATTTCCCGAGCTGAGGATTCCCGTCCGCAAGGATGCGACGATCGGCATCCGCGTTGCGGAAATGCTCAATAAGGACGGCACTCCCTACATCGAGAACTACCGGGCGGCGCGAGCGCGGGCGAACTACACGGCGGCTGCGGATGAAGATATCGTTTGGGAGCCGGCACTGACCTTCTTCGGCTTCCGATATTTAGAACTGAGCGGATTTCCCGAAGGAGTGAAACTGTCGGAAGAGGCGGCGGTGGCCAAGGTCATCCATACCGATTTCAAATCCACGGGGAAATTCTCATCTTCCAGCGCAAAGCTCAACCAGCTCCAAAGCAACATTCGCTGGGGACAGATCGGGAACTTCGTGGACGTGCCGACCGATTGTCCGCAACGCGACGAACGGCTCGGCTGGACCGGCGACGCACAAGTGTTTTTGCCGACATCGTTTTTTAATTACGACGTGCATTCCTTCTGGTCGCGCTGGCTGCAAACCGCGCGGGACGACCAGCGTCCGGATGGGGGGATTCCTTTTGTCATACCCGCGGATACAATCGGGATGAAAGGTGTGAGCCCCGGCTGGGCGGATGCGATCGTGACCGCGCCATGGGAAGTTTACGAGCGCACCGGTGACATGCGCATCCTCGAGGACAATTTCGCCGCGATGAAGAAATGGGTGGGCTTTTACGAACGGGATGCGAAAGGATTCATCACCGGCATCAAGGGTTTCGGGGACTGGCTGCAACCGTATGCGGAAAACAAGCGCGGCGACACGCCGCAGGAAGTGATAGCGACCGCCTATTTCGGCCGCGACGCGCGCATTCTTGGCTGGGCGGCGGATGCGCTTGGAAAGAAGGATGAGGCCGAGCGATATCGGAAACTGCATGAATCCATTCGCAAGGCGTTCAGCGGGAAATTCATCGCTGAAGGCGGTGCCATGCCCGGCGATACCCAGACCGGTTATCTTATGGCGCTTGGCTATGACCTTGTGGAACCGGCGCTGCGTGAAAGCGTGGAGTCACGGCTCCTCGCTTCTTTCGAAAAAGCGGACCGACATTTGCGCACCGGATTCCTCGGCACGCCTCTGCTGGCGGCCACGTTAGACAAAATCGGGCACCCGGAGATTTCGCAGGAATTGCTATTCAAGGAAACCTATCCCGGCTGGTTCTATTCCATCAATCAAGGTGCGACAACGATGTGGGAGCGCTGGAACAGTTATAGTCACAAGGACGGTTTCGGAGACGCGGGCATGAACTCGTTCAATCACTATGCCTATGGCGCGATCGGCCAATGGATGTACGAGCGCGTCGCCGGCCTGGCGCCCGATCCGGCGCGTCCCGGTTACAAACATTTCTTCATCCGCCCGCTTGTGGGCGGCCCGCTCACTTCGGCCGCAGCGGAATACGAAACTCCCTACGGTCTGGCGAAGTGCGCGTGGAAGATGAAGGGGGAATCTCTTACTATGGATGTCACCGTCCCGCCGAATACGAGTGCCACCGTGGTGTTTCCCAAAGTGGAGGCAGCGCGAATCCAGCTCGACGGAAAGCCTTTGGGACAGGAGCTGAAAATCGATGGAGATAACAATCCCGCCATGGAAGTCTCCGCTGGAAACTACAAGTTCGAGCTGCCGGCCCCCTAAGCGCCGATTCTCTTCCAACCGTCCTAACCCATGAAGCGCATCCATCACCATTTGAGACCCGTCGCGCTTGCGGCTTTCGCGGCGTTCGCATCATTCCTTCAGATTCTTCCCGCCGCGGAGGATTTGATTTATCACAATTCGTCCCGCCTGCTTCAAGCGAAGGAGGCGATCGCTGCCCATAATCCCTATTTTGCGGATCGTTATGCGAAATTGATTGAGGAGGCGGATGCGCTGCTTCACAAGATGCCGGATCCGGTCGTGAACAAAACCATCATGCCGCCGAGCGGTGACAAGCATGATTATCTGTCGCTCCCGCCCTACGGCTGGCCGGACAAAACAAAGAAAGACGGACTGCCGTGGAAGGCGATCGATGGGGTGACCAATCCCGTCTCGCGCGGCTTGGATACGGATTATACGCGCCTGAACGACTTGGGGGAAACGCTCGCCAGATTGTCATTCGCCTATTGGTATAGCGGGGACAAGCGCTACTCGGACAAGGCGCTGGAGCATCTGCGGGCATGGTTCGTCGATCCGGAAACGCGGGTGAATCCGAATGCCAATTTCGGCCAAGGCATGCCTGGCCAGACCGACGGCAGGGCGGCTGGAATCATCGAATGGTCTAGGGTCGCGAATGTCATCACCGCGCTGCAGATCCTGGAAATCCGCGGGGTGCTTCCCGAGGACGTGAAAGCGGAAACCTCCCGATGGTTGAGGAGCTATTTGCACTGGCTGCTTACCAACAAGCTCGGCAAGGAAGCGGACGAGCTGCCGCAAAACCATGCGAATTGGTACAACTATCAAGTGGTCGGCCTGATGCTCTATACCGGCCGGCTCGATGAAGCGAAAGCCAGGGTGGAACATGCGAAAATTTCCCGCATCGCCGCACAGATCCTTCCGGACGGCCGCCAGCCAAGGGAAACAGGGCGCACGAAATCGCTGCACTATTCCATGATGAATTTGTGGGCGATGACGAACCTCGCGTTCATGGGCCGCGAGCTCGGGATCGATCTGTGGGATTTCCAAACCGATGATGGCAGGAGCTTGCGGAAGGCGTATGCCTATCTGGAACCGTTTGCCCGGGGTGAACAGAAGTGGCCGTTCCAGCAAATCACGCCGGGCGGGGCGGAGCCGCTGATCGCCAACGAGCTTCTGCCGTTGTTCGCCAAAGGTTCGGCGTTGTTGGATTGCGACGTTTCGGGCAGCGGACTGGACGGCAGCGCGCGGCTTTCCGCGCTCGACGGGCTCCAGTATCCACCGCCGTCACGGCTCGCTCCGGCTGCGGAGAGCGATTCCGCCAAGTAAGGCGTGATCTCCGTTCCGCGATTTTTTCGGCGGATGAATTGCGGGAAAGCGTGACGCCGCTCCGGCTGTATCGGACAGTCGCTGAAATGCCCGCTCGATCGGCATCCGGTGCCGGCCGGGTTCGCTCGCGGTTCGCCATTCCACGGAATTCATGATAACAAAACCGCCCATTTCCATCGCGATCGTTGAAGACGATCCTGTCCTCCGCGAGCTTCTGGGGGAGATCGTCGGCACGGCCGCCGGTTGGAAGCTGGTGGGTTCGTATTCCAGCGCGGAAGACGCGCTCGCGGCGCTGCCGGCGGATCCGCCGCAAATCGTGCTGATGGATATTCAATTGCCGGGCATGTCAGGCATCGAGTGCGTCGTCCGGCTCAAGGAACAATGTCCGGATGTGCAGGTCATGATGGTCACCGTTTACGATAACAACGACCGGATTTTCGACGCGCTCGCATCGGGCGCTTCCGGTTATCTGCTGAAGCCGGACGCGGCGGAGCGCATCTTGGAATCGCTCGAAGATCTGGTCGCGGGCGGCTCGCCGATGTCCAGCGCGATCGCACGCAAGGTGGTGCGGAATTTCCAGAAAACCCCGCCATCGAAGAATCGGGACCACAATCTCACGCGCCGGGAAACCGACATTCTGGAACAACTCGTGAAGGGTTCCTTGTATAAGGAAATCGCGTCGGACCTGGGCATCGGTTTGGAAACCGTCCGCACCCATCTTCACAATATTTATACCAAGCTGCATGTCCGCACCCGCACCGAAGCGGTGGTGAAGTATTTGGGGCATGGTTGAGTGGATTCCATAGCAGGTTCCTCTCCGGGGCGGATGCCCGGTGGCGGGCGCGAAGGCGGAGTTCGACAAGCAGGCGGCCGCCTTTGTTGTTTGATTATGCGATCGCGCGGAGCGCGGATGACTGGCCGCGGCGATTCAATGAACCCTGCGGCGGCGTCTGCCATGAAATCGTTTGAATTCAATCCGGAGTTCATCAAGTGCGAGGAGATCGATGAGCTTGCGTCAAGTAGGCCGGCGAGCCTCTTGAGGTGAAATTTTGATTTCCCCTCAGCCGGCGCGCAATCGTTCGGCGGCGAGCTGATCGAAGCGGGCGAGCAGGCCCGGCGCGTCGCGCTCGATTTCCGTCTGCATTTCCTCGGACGGCACCGGCTTTTCCTTGGCAAGGATGCGGTTGACTTTCTCCACCACGTCGCGGGCTGCCTTGAGGTCGAGATTTTGGGAAATCTCCTCGAAAATCCGCGCCAGCCGCCGGCCATCGTCCGCCGTCAGATGCTGGCCGCCGAGCGCCGGTAGGTGCAGGAAACGCGCGAGCAGGTAGGTCTCCACCACCACCAGCGCCGCGCGCCGCACCGTCATCCAGAACAGGGTCGTCCGCAGAATCTTGCGCATCGGCTTCATCACCGCGCCCTTGGCCAGCGAGCCGGCCCGCGCCACCAGCGAGCGCCCGCCGCCCGCAAGTAGCCGCGGCACATCGCCGTCGTAGGAAATCCCGCGCTCATTCAAAATCGAGCGGACCATCGCCCACCGCTGCCGCGCCGTGAGCCAATCGTCCACGAATGGCAGCGGGATGAACTGGAACGCGCCGGTCTGCAGGCTGGTCCCGGCGAATAGGCGTCTGGGGCGGGTTTTGGGCATCCGTTCATTCAACCACGGAATCCTTCACCCCGCCACCCGGCGCTTCACGGGCAGCAAAAGGCGGTGAAAGCAAAATGGGTTGGAAGATTTTTTGGCCGCAAAAAGGGGCGAAGATACGCAAAACGTGTGATGTGAAAAATCCTTGGAGCCGGAGTCCGGCCATCGATCGAGATTCCGTCATGAAAACCTTGGCTTCGATTTGGGCTCAATGGCGGTTTCGGGTTTTTCGCCTTTTTGCGGCTGGATTCCCAATCTTAGGAAATTGTCGGCTCCACCACCGTGCCGTCCAACAATACTAATACGCGCTGGTCTGCGCCGTCCGCGCCGGTGAGGACGATTTCATGAAAGTAGTAATCTCCGCCATCCCGCGACGCGTCCGGCATGCGCAGCGCGATGCTCCGGAGTTTCTCCTGATGCGGCTGCCCGGCGGCTTTCAGATGATCGCGCGCCGCCGCGATCGCATCAATCGCCGATAGCGCCGGGGCCAGCTTCGTGTCCGTCCACGCCGGTGCCGCCGCGAGCCGGGAGAGGGGAGCTTTCCATTCGACTTCCGAGACCTTGCCGTCCGCCGCCGTCGCGGATGCCTTGAGGAGTTGAACCGATAGGATCGGCGGCGGTTCTGGCGAAGCTGGCACATTGCGCGTCGCTGGGAAATTCCCCGGAACGGCCTTCGAAGAGATCGCGCTGCTCGATGAGGGAAAGCAGCATTCCGGTGTAGCTCTCCGCATAATCCCCATTGCCGAGCGTTTCCGGCAGGAGGGAAATCTCGGGAGTGGTCCAGTTGCCCCCGAAGAAGGAGAAGACCAGCCGGTCGGAGGCGAATACCTGCCGCAGCGCCTCGGTGTTCATCACGTCGCGGCCGATGTCCCTGACCATCCGGCGCGCCCCGGCCCACGCGCCCTTCAGGTCTGCCTCGTCGCTGCCTTTCCCGAAATTCAGATGGCAGTGGATGATGATTTTCTCGCCTTTCGTGGCCGCATTATCGGGATCGGCCATCCAGCGGAGCAACTCGTGACGGCCGCCCTTGTTTTCTTTCCAAGAACGCAGGTCGCACTCGATGCCATTTCCCCGGACGACGGGCCGTTCGAGCTGGCCGTGGCCGGAACGTCCGTTGAAGGCGATTTTCACATCCTCGTGCCCGGTCCGGTCCAGCCACTGGCGCAGCAGTTCGTGCTCGCCGTCCTTCCATGTCTTGCCCTTGCCGCCGTTGTAGGAGTAGAGGAAATCCAGATGATAGCCGCCGCCCTCGCTGCGGTCGAACGCTCTGGCCCACTCCGTGTCCGCCGTGATCCGACCTTTCCCATGCGGCAGGACCTGATAGGCGTGGTCGTTGGCCTTCGCGAACATCGCCACCACGTCGTCCCTGGACTCTCGACCGAGCCGCTTGTCGTCCGGCTGGCCATGCGCCCAGTTGACATTAAGGCCCTCCGCCAGCGCCGCCGTGCGGGACCATTGTTCCGGGTGCTCCAGCATGCCACGCTGCCAGCCGAGCGTTCCCATCCATACCTCGTAGGCATCGCCGCGGGTGGGGGAAATGGCCGGCGATGCGGCGGCAAGCGTTATCAAAAGCAAGTGCGGAAGTTTCATAAGGAGAGCGCCTGGACAGGCCTGCGATGAACGCCTGCGATCGGGTGGAGTTGCGGGAATGGGGAAGAAACTGCCGGCCGGGGCAGCTTGCGTAGTCCCCGATGATTCCCGCCTCGCAGATCCTGCCTCGGGCTAAGGATTTCCAGCGCCTCCGCCGGGACGAACCGCACTGATTCGATCGCTCACCACTCGGTAACAACACTCGCGGCCCGGCGGATCGGTGGGCCCCCGCATGCCTTGATGAATGCCTCTGCCCATAAAAAACCCCTCACGGCGACTGGCGCCGTGAGGGGTTCTTCGAGGATTGCGGGATCAGGGTGAGACGCGGACGCTCAGGCGCGCGAATTTCCTCGCGCCTCCGGAAATGGTCACCGTGATGGTATCCGGCGCGCTGCCGTTTTCCGCGACTGTGACACCGGGCGTGGAATTGCCGGTGGTGGCACCGATGGTGAACGACGGCTGAGTCGCCCAATCGGCGAGGTTGGTGCTGGTTTCCACCACCAGCGTGACATCCGGGCTCTCCGAGCTATCGACGCGGGTGAAGCTGAAGACGAGATCATTCCCGACAATCATCGAGGTCGGGCGGCCGGCTTGCGAGGAAACCCGCGGATCTCCGCCGATGACGTATTCCAATGCGTTGGGCAGGCCATCGAAATCCGGGTCCGCGGTGGCGGCGGTATTCGAGAGCGGTGGCGAGGTGAATCCCGCGGCAAAGTTGGCGTAGCTGGCGGCGCTCCCCTGGGAAAGGACGGTGAGAATGCCGGTGCCGCCGATGTCAAAGGACCCGTCCTTGCGATTGGCCGGAGGCGCTGCCGAAGCGGATGAGCCATAGTCCCCGGCAGGCTGCGCGACGCCGTTCAAGAACAGCGTGTTCACCGTTTCGGTGACCCCGGCGGGCAGCAGAACCTTGCCCCCGGAAATGGACAACCGCCCGGCATCGCTCAGTGACAAGCCGTTGACCTGCAAGGTGCCGGCGGTGACCGTGGTGGGACCGGTGTAGGTGTTTTCCGCACTGAGATTGAGCAGGCCGGCGCCGTTTTTGGTCAGTCCGCCACCGGGCGATGCCGCGTCCTCCTGGAGCGGGCTGATGATTTCCGTATCGCGCCCGTTGGTATCGATCACAGCGCCATTGCCGCGGACGAAGGACTGGAAAACCAAGGTGCCGTTGGTCGGGTTCGTAATATCACCGAGCAAATGGCCGGTGGAGCCGGTGGGAGCGACGGTGGGAAGGCGCAGGGTGCCGCCGTCGAGATTTACGGTGGTGGTATGCGTGCCGGAAACGCTGGCGCCGCGTGACAGCCAGATTCGCTCGGTTTCCAGGATTCCGCCGTTGAGATTCACCGTGAGCGAGTCGGTGCCGCTGCCATTGGTGGACAGCTTGACGTTCCCCGAGCGGGCGATGCCGCCGGTCATTGTGAAAATCCCGTTGCCCGCATCGGTATGGCGGATGGCGTCGCTCGTCGCGCTGGCAGTGTTCACGCTGACATCTCCGCCGCTTACGTTGACATTGCCGTTCGAGTTCCAGCCGACGGCGATCTGGGTGGAGGTGATCGTGCCGCCGCTGACGTTCATGGTCGAATTGCTTGAGCCGCCGAATGCAACCGCCACTCCCCGGCCGCCGGAGACGTCGAGATTTCCAGAAACGACATTGAAGGTTCCCGGACGGCTGGCACCGGCGAAATCGCCCGAGGACGCGGGACTGCCGACGTAGAGCGCGTCATCGGCGTCGCCGTTGACGCGGGTGAGTGTCCCGCCGTCGAGCGTGAGTGTGGCGCTGTTAAATACCACCAGCCCGTTGGAGCCACTCGTCGCGCCATCGCTGGCGAAGGTGCCGCCGGTGAGGCTGGCGTTGGTTATGAAATGCAGCTTGCGACCGAGGTTTCCGCCGCCTCCAAAGTCGAAAATGCCGGGGCCGGCGATCTTGAGAAGATCGGTGCTGCCCCCGGAGCGGATGAGCGGCGCGTCAATCGTGGTGGTCGAGCCGGCCGGGCTGGTCAGCGTGGCGATCGCGCCGTCGAGCGTGAGCGGGCCGCCGGTCAGAGTGTAGCCGGAGGTGAAGAAACGCAGATCGTTGGCGGTGATTCCGCCCGCATCCACGGTTACGGTGCCGGCGATACCGGCAAAGGTGGCATCGTTGTCTCCGCTGGAGGTGTTGGGCCAGGTCTTGTTTGTGTCACCATCGTAGAAGAACGGATCGGTATGGTTCCAAGCACCGGTGCCGCCTTGGGCACCCGCGACGGAGAGGTTCGTGTCCCAACCGATGATGGTGGTGTCCACGTAAACGCGGAAGTAATCGAGACTCGTCGGCGCGTCGATCACCGCGCTGGGATCGAAGCGCAGTCCGGTGAGGTTCCCGGTGATGAGATTGGTGAGTGTGGCCCGGACGACATGCGGGGCATTATCCGTATCGGCCGTGGTGACCGAGCGCGCGGCACTGACGCCGCCCGCATCGTCCGTATAGAAGAGAATTTGCTCGCCGCTGGAGGCGAGGCCTTGGGTGATCGCGTATTCAAATACGAATTTCCCGGAAACCGGCGCAGGCACCGGCGCGCCGAAATCCGCGGCGTTCGTGACGCTGAGCTGCGCGTCGCCGCTGGTCGAAGTCCCGCTCAACACGCCCCCGGTGATCGAATCGATCGTGAAATCCGTCGGCGTCCATTTCGCCCAGTCCGCGTCGGTGGTCCACTCGCGGACCAGTTGGTATCTCGGGGCGATCGCGGGCGGATCCACCTCCACCACGAAGGGCGGCGCCACGTCCGTCTCCAAGGCTTGGATGTAGTCGATTTCGAAAATCCCGTTACCGCCGTCGATCGGCCCGCCTACCGGATCGATGCGCAAGGCGGTGAGCGTGCCGGTGAAAACGTCGGTGAGATTCCAGACATTCTCGGTCCAGCCATTGACCGCATCGACCACGGTTTGGCTGTTGGAGGTGGCGTTCGCATTACCTTGCACGCCGCCGGGAGTGCTCAGGAGCAGGTCGGTCGGAGGCGGGATAATCGGAGTGCCGGCGCCGTCCAGCACGCGGTAGCGCATCTTGATGTATCCGACTTGCGCGGCCGATAGCGTCAATCCCGACACCTCAAGCTGCGGATCGCTCGCGATGACTTTGGCGCGCAAGGAACCACCGGCCACCTCCTCCTCCGAGAAATCGACCGTTCCGTCGTAATTGGGGCCCTTGAGCTTGTCGGCTCCGCCCCCCTCCGCCCAGCCTTCGAAATCTCCATCCGTATTGAAATTCCAAGCCTTTAGGATGTCGAACGGTGCGGCACACAGCGTGGCGGGCTGAATGGCGGCTGCGGCGATGCTGACGGAAAGCCAGCGGAGGACGGAGTATTTGGGTTTCATAGGACTGCCAACCTAGGCTCGTCCCCAAGCCACCGCCATCACCCGGAAGGGTGATTTCACGAATTTGGAAAAAAAGAAGCCGGCGGAAATCGAAGCGGGGGGACTTTCGATTTGCGCCGGCTGAAGGGACCTTCGGGGGGAAAGGCCCGGATATCGGGGGGATGTCTTTGTCGCTTGGTGCTGTCCCCGGGGGGAAGGACCGTTCCTTGCGACGGGAAAAGAAATAGCCCGTTTCCGGCCGCAATGGCATACCGCGATCGCGTGTCCGTGGACCAGACTCCTTCCCATCGATCCGGTCCGCCCTTCACTCTTGGCCGAATGGGCGGACGTTTCCTTGGCCGCGGCCGCCTCCTTCCTCGGCGCTATTTCGGATGGTAAACGGATTCGAGAGCTTTCAAGGCGGCATCGAGCTCCGCGTCGGAAAGCGGGCGTTCCCAAATCAGCAGCCGGGCGATCTCGCCGTCGAAGGATTCCACGCCGGGATGCTCGATCGCATCCCGCTCCTGGCCCACGGACATTCTCGAAGGATTCGCTTTCGGGTTCACCGGGAAATCCGCGCTGGCTGCCGGTCTGCT
Source organism: Verrucomicrobiales bacterium (assembly GCA_038235225.1). Taxonomy (GTDB): domain Bacteria; phylum Verrucomicrobiota; class Verrucomicrobiia; order Verrucomicrobiales; family Akkermansiaceae; genus Luteolibacter. The sequence goes on along the minus strand of JBBSUD010000008.1, from coordinate 29,181 downwards.
GCCGTCCACGAAGAACTCAAGTCGTTGGATTCCGGTCCCCGCTGCCAGGCGTCCGGCGAGGAAATGGAAGCTGCCGGGTTCGAGGCGCGGCCCGCGGAGCTGCGGGTTGTTCGTGTCGAAGCGGCCGAAGCTGATCCCGTTGCGGGCGCCATACCAAGGCGTGTTGTCGTCGTTCAGGCACCCCCAGACGCCTTCGTAATTTCCGCCGTTGCGCAGATTTCCGAAAAATGAATTCACGTCCTTCAGGCCCGCGCGCTGCGGATAGACCGCAATCAGCGCGAGCCACGTATGGCCTTTGCCAGTGGTCAGGCCGTCGAAAGTATCCTCATCGGCGCAAGTGAGTTCCTGCTGGCGGAAAATGAGCGCCGGCTTGCCAGCGATTTCCGCAGCGCCCGCCCGCAACTCGGGTCGTCCCGATCCTGCTTCCGTCCGTCCTTGGTTGCGGGAAACGAAAGATTTCGCCTTGGTGTCCGGCGCTTGGTTGGTCCAGGCGCTGACCTTGTTTCCGTCCTCCAGCGTCACTCCTTTGGCGGCATCCAAGTCGAGAACCAGCCCCTTGGCAGGCATCGCCGGGTCGTTGGCGAGGGCCGCGCCCGCCGCGAGAATCAGGAAAAACGGAATTCGCATGCGCGTTCCCTACCGGGAGCCGGAGTGCGATGTTTCTCGCGGAAGCGCCGCGCGAAAATCGACCGGAACCGAATGTGGTGTGGCGAAAAGCGCTTTCGCCCCTGGCCGTTTCACGACAGCGGTGCCGCCCTTCATCACGCGCGAATGGTGAGGCAAATGATTCACCCGCCGGATGCGGGAGCCATAGGCACGACCCGCGTCGCGGCGATCACCGGTCGTCGCGAATCCGTCGCGGCGGCATTCCATCCCTCGGTTTTTCGAAAACTGGCAAACCCCTTGCATCGCCATCCGCGATCGGGTGGCTTCGGCATCCCTTGAGCCAATCACTCCCGAGGAGCCGGTTCGGCCGATGGGCTATCTGACGCGCGGTCAATGGCGAGCAACCGCACGAGCGCATCGATCCGGCGGTTGGTGCGTCTGTGGAAGCCAAACAACACCGCGATTGCCACCGCAATCAATATGATGGGGTTGAGCAATAAGCTTGGGGACCAAACCACAGCAACAACTCCGGCTACGCATGCCAAGATTGGGCCTTCCTTATAACTCGCCATGCCTCTCATGAATTGATAATGATCGTCTCGCCATGAAACGACGACACTTCATCCACCTCGGCTTGGTTGGTATGGTAGGCTGCGATCAGGAACATTCGGTGACCAAAGCGAGAACGGCTGTAGGTCCCTTTGCCCTCACGATTCCCCAAAAATGGCAAAAATCGGCAGTCATTGAGAAAATGCCGATATTTCCACTCTATTCCCGTGAAGAGTGGAAAATCTTGCAGAGGGACGAGCGGAGCGAATCGAAGCCCGGTTATATTTGCAGACCTCAACACTGGGCTGTCAGGCTTCCATCCGCCTTGCCCGAAGGGATTTCCATAACCAAAGGGGACGTCGGCGATGACCCCACAGCGCCACAAATTCTGATCCACAAAGCGGACGAATGGGATGTGGCATTCACCGATGGAGAATATCAAGATAGAAACATTTACGAAATGCTTCGCTCGATGCGTGAGAGAATGGATGCAGCCCTTACTCAGGATGTCCCTTACCTTTCCCCAGGCTACTTCGATGGGACGCTCTCCTTCATGTGCCTGAAGCGTAGGCTGGACTTCGCCGGAGGCCATGGCATCAGGTTGGTCGCGCAATGGACCATCGAAGCTGAACTCCTGCGGCTTGGCGATCTGCACTATCTATTTCTGGGCATGTCGGATGACAACTCGGTTCAAATTATCGCGACGTTTCCTCTCAATCTTCCCGGTCTTCCGGGTTCGGAAGACGAAAGTCATTTGGGGTGGAGTACGAAGAACTACCCTGAGTTCACGCGATCTCATGACGATTATGAAAAAGATGCGAAGAAGTGGCTGGAACAGGGCGCGGATCAAATCACACCATCGCTGCGAGAGTTGGACGGCATGATTCAAAGCTTGGTGGCATCTCACTGGAAATGAATTACGAGCGGGGAATCGCAATTCAAGATTTGCTTGGGTGGATCTAGGAGTGGAATAGTATTTGGAGAGCCGGGCGGGTTGGTCTTTGAGAGGTGCTTGTGGAGGGATTTTTATTTGAGATGCTCGGTTTAGGGAGCTTGGCGGATGCGATCCGCCGGAACGAGCAGCGCAACCGGTGGCGGTTCCGCGTGGGACGCACCGACCGACCGCACTAAATTCACTGATTCGAGGATAATCCAAGGGGGCGTTCGTGACGCGCCGACTTAACCGGAACGATGGGAGTTGGAATGCAGCTCCGAATCTTTGAACCGGCAGGGATGAATTACATGCCGGGATTCGCTTGGCGGAAGCGGTGCCAGACGGCGCGGGGGGAGAAGGATTTGCAGGCGAGGGCGGGTTTCTCAACAAGGTGCCAACTCAATAGGGCGCAGGCGATGGAGATGCCATAGACGGCGGCGACGGAGAGGCCGGAGGTCATCAGGCCGAGCTGGACGATGACATTGATGGCGACGGAGTGATAGATGTAGATGCCATAGGAAAGATCGGTGCCGCGCAGCAGTTTGTGGGAAAGCGAGCGGGCGGTGAAGGCGGCGGCGATGGTGGCTAGGGCGAGGATCGCGCGGCTCGGGAGATAAGCGAAATAGGCCGGCAGCGTGCGGTCCGGAAGGAACTCGGCCTGCAATGACATGAAGGCGATGAAGGCACCGAACCAATAGAGGAATTTCCCCTCGATCCATGGCTCGAGGGTTTGGTAGTTGCGGTGGATGAGGATGCCGAGGAGGAACATCCAGAGATTGGGGACGAGGGTGACGAAGAGAAGTTTGTAAAGGATCGGCGCGCTGGTATAGCCGCCGGGGCCGGTGACTTGGTGATTGACGACGCAGTAGGCGGCGAACGAGGCGAAGAAGAGAATGGCGATGATGATTTTGGTTAGCGCCGATCGATTTCCCGCGCCGCGGGTGAGGAAATGGAAGATGGGGATGAAGCAATAGAATTGGAGCTCGACGGTGATGGTCCAGAGCGCGCCGTTGGCGACGCCGATTCCGAATCCGCGGAAATGATCGGGATTATAGAATTGCAGGAATGTCAGTTGCCCGGCCAGCCAGATGGGAAAGGTTTTGGAGAGCAGGAAATCGGTGCCGAGAAAGCCGAAGGCGGCGAAGACCGCGAGCGTGACCGCGAGGCAAACCCATAGCGCGGGGAAAATCCGCAGCGAGCGCCGCCAGAAGTAGCCGGCCATATCCGCCGGATTCCGCTCGAACGATTTGGTAATGAGAAATCCGCTGATGACGAAGAATATCGGGACGCCGGGAAGCATCATCAGGGCATCGAACGACCATTTGCCCCAACCCGACAGATGCGCGGCCAGTTCGGTGTGGCCGATGGCGTGGGCGACGACGACCTGCGCGGCGGCGAGCAGGCGGATGAGGTCGAAATTGTTCTGGCGGTGGTTGGGAGGCATCGGGGGGGGACTCACCGGATAGGGCGGAGGAGGATCGCTGGCGAGGCGAAAGCAGGCCATTACGTCATCGCGTGATGCGAAAAAGGCTCCCTCTTGCGAGGGAGCCTTCCGGTTCGTTTCTGGAATTCCGTGCCGCCGGTCTTGGGACGCCCGCTCCTCCTCGATTTAAAGGAAGAGCGGGTGTCTCAAGATGCCGTCAGATGCGGAATTGCCAGAGTGTGTCGGTATTCGCGTCGCGCCAGGCGGGACGGCGGCTGATGGGATCCTGCAGCGTCCTGACCGCCTTGCGGCCGCCGGTGCTGAGGAACGATTCGCAGTCGATGGAGACGACTTCGAGGCCCTTGTAGTGGGTGCCGTGCAAGGTGGTCACGGATTCCTCGCCGAAGATTTCGGCAAGGTGTTCTTTGAGCAAACCCGCCTCCATTCTCCCGAGGAAGAGGAAGGCCGGGGTTTCTCCATGGTCGCACTTGGAACGGATGAGTTCCGACACCGCTTCGCCGTCCCAGACGTCCGTAAAGGACAGCTCGGACGGCACGGTAGAGATGTCGGGCACTGCGAGGTGATGATCTACGATGTTCATGTTGTTGTTTCGGGTGGGCGGTCGCTTTGAGCACTAGCCGTGCCACGAGGAATCGGGGCTGCGGCGGCAACTACTTCGGAACCCTGAAACGATCGCCGATCTGCGGCAAACGGCGGCTGGTGACGATTCCGCCGCAGGAATCGAGCGGGGCCGGCAGCCCGGACGCGAAACGCCCCGGCTCGCGCGGGGCGGGCCGGGGCGTTGGATAGACGGGTGTCGGTTACGCGGTGGCGGCGTCCTCGTCGTCCTCGAAGATTTCCTTCGCGTGGACGACGGGTTCCGGCTCCTCGACGGTAAATTCGAACTCCGCATCGCGATGATGGTGGAATCCGGTGCCGGCGGGGATCAGGTGGCCCATGATGACGTTTTCCTTGAATCCGGTGAGGTAGTCGATGCGGCCCAAGGTCGCCGCTTCCGTGAGGACGCGGGTGGTGTCCTGGAACGAGGCGGCGGAGATGAACGAATCCGTCTCCAGCGACGCTTTGGTGATGCCGAGGAGAACCGGCTCGCCTTCGGCGGGCTTGCCGCCGTTGGCGACGATTTCCGCATTGACGCGCTTGAAGTTGGAGCGGTCGATTTGGTCACCCCAGAGGTATTGGTCGGCATCGCCCGGATCGGTGATCTTCACCTTGCGGAGCATTTGCCGGACGATGACCTCAATGTGCTTGTCATTGATTTCCACGCCCTGCACCCGATAGACGGACTGCACTTCGTTGACGAGGTGCTCCTGGAGTTCCTGCGCGCCGCACGCTTCGAGCAAATCTTCCGGCGACACGGGGCCTTCGGTGATTTGGTCGCCGCGGTGGACGAGATCGCCGTCGGTGACGACGATGTGCTTGCCCATGGGGACCAAGTGATCGACCTGCTCGCCGGATTCGGCGTCGGTGACGATGACCTTTTTCTTACCGCGCACGTTACCGCCGAAGGAGATGGCTCCGTCGATTTTCGCGATGACGCAGGAGTCCTTCGGCTTGCGGGCCTCGAACAGCTCGGCCACCCGCGGCAGACCGCCGGTGATGTCCTTGGTGCGCGCGACTTTCCGTGGGGTTTTCGCGATTTGCGTGCCTGCGGTGATGACCTGCCCTTCCAAGACGGAAAGGTGGGCGCCGACGGGGATGGAATAGGAGGCTTTCACCTCCTTGGTCTTCTCGTCCATGATGACGACCTGCGGGTGGAGGTCCTCCTTGTGCTCGGTGACGACCATGCCCTTTTTGCCGGTTTCCTTGTCCACCTCGTTGGTAACGGTGATGCCGGAAATCATGTCGCGGAGTTCCACCTTGCCGTGCTTCTCGGTGAGGATCGGCACGTTGTAGGGGTCCCAAGTGACGATGGTGTCGCCCTTCTTCACGTCCTCGCCGTCCTTCACGGACACTTCCGAGCCGATGACGATGTTGTGCGCTTCCAGCTCGAGGCCTTCCTTATCGCGGATGGAAATCACGCCATTCTTGTTGAGCACGACCCAGTGGCCATCGACGGCTTGGACGGTGCGCATGTCCTTGTAAACCAAGCGTCCGGTGTTCTTCGCCTTGATGATCGGCTGCTTGAAGGTCGCCGCCGCCACGCCGCCGACGTGGAACGTCCGCATGGTGAGCTGGGTGCCGGGTTCGCCGATTGACTGGGCGGCGATGATGCCGACGGCCTCGCCGATTTTCACGGGGAGTCCGGTGGCGAGGTTCAGGCCGTAGCAGTTCGCGCAGCAGCCGCGCTCGGCCTCGCAGGTGAGGACAGAGCGGATTTTCAGCTTCAGCACACCGATGTTTTCAATGCCCTTCGCCTGGATCTCATTGATGACGTCGTCCACTTCCACGAGGACCTTGCCACTAACGGGGTCCTTGATCTGCTCGCAGGAAACGCGGCCGTAGATGCGGGATTGGAGCGATGCGGATTCCTCGTCGCCGTCGAAAATGGCGGCGACGCTGATGCCGTTGGCAGTGCCGCAATCCTGCTTGAAGACGATAACGTCCTGCGCCACGTCCACGAGCTTGCGGGTCATGTAGCCGGAGTCCGCGGTCTTCAATGCGGTGTCCGACAGGCCTTTCCGGGCGCCGTGGGTGGAGATGAAATACTCCAGCACGGACAGTCCCTCGCGGAAATTCGAGATAATCGGACGCTCGATGATTTCGCCGGAAGGCTTGGCCATGAGGCCGCGCATTCCGCCAAGCTGCTTGATCTGCGACTTATTACCCCGCGCGCCGGAATCGACCATCATGAACAGCGGCGATGCCTTGGCCTTGCCGTCGTTGTGCTCGATTTTCCGATAGAGCGCGTTGGCGATGGTGTCGGTGGCCTGGGTCCAGACGTCCACGACTTTCTGGTAGCGCTCGCCGTCGGTGATGACGCCGTTGCGGTATTGCTTGGTGACCTTTTCGACCTCCTCGTAGGCTTTGGCGATGATCTCCGGCTTTTCCTCGGGAATGACCATATCGACAATCCCGATGGATGTGCCGGAACGGGTCGCTTCGCGGAATCCGAGGATTTTCAGCTCGTCGAGCACCTCGACGGTCTTCGGCTTCCCGGAAACCTGATAGCAGCGCCAGATGATGTCGCCGATTTGCTTCTTGCCGACGTTGTGATTGATGAATCCGACGCCATCGGGCCAGATTTCGTTGAAGCGCACGCGGCCGGGCGTGGTTTCGATGATCTTGCCCTCGCGCAGCGCCTGCTGGAGCGGAGTGAGTTCCTTCCGGTCCTTATCGGTAAGCTCCTCACCCTCGTAGCCGAAGACGGTCTTCTTGCCGTGGTCAGGATTGCGGACGCGAATCCACTGGTGATACTCGATTTTCCCGGCGGCGAGCGCGAACTCGACCTCGGACGCGTTGTCGAAGAGCGACATGCGCTCCTCCTTCTCGCGGTCCTTCTGGGTCCGGCTGCCGGCCCAGGTGAGGTAGTAAGTGCCGAGAATGATATCCTGCGTCGGCACCGTCACCGGGCGGCCGGAAGCGGGCGAGAAGATGTTGTTCGGCGCGAGCATGAGCTGGCGGCACTCCATCTGCGCTTCGATCGAGAGCGGAACGTGAACGGCCATCTGGTCGCCGTCGAAGTCCGCGTTGTAAGCGGTGCAGACGAGCGGATGGACACGGATGGCCTCGCCTTCGATGAGCTTCGGCTCGAAGGCCTGGATCGAAAGACGGTGGAGCGTCGGCGCGCGGTTGAGCAGGATCGGGTGACCCTTGGTGACCTCCGCGAGGATGTCCCAGACTTCGGTCGTCTTGCGATCGATCATCTTCTTGGCCGACCGGACGGTATGGCAATAGCCAAGCTCCTTAAGGCGGCGGATGATGAATGGCTCGAACAAGGTCAGCGCCATTTTCTTAGGCAGACCACACTGGCCGAGTTTCAAATCCGGGCCGACGACGATGACGGAGCGGCCGGAGTAATCGACGCGCTTGCCGAGCAGGTTCTGGCGGAAGCGGCCGCCCTTGCCCTTGAGCATGTCGCTGAGGGATTTAAGCGGGCGATTTCCCGCCCCGGTGACGGCACGGCCATGGCGGCCGTTGTCGAAGAGCGCATCCACGGCTTCCTGGAGCATCCGCTTTTCGTTGCGGATGATGACTTCCGGCGTCTTGAGCAGCAGGAGGTTCTTGAGGCGGTTGTTCCGGTTGATAACGCGGCGGTAGAGGTCGTTCAGGTCGGAAGTGGCGAAGCGGCCGCCTTCCAGCGGAACCAGCGGGCGCAAATCCGGCGGGATCACGGGCAGCACCGTCTGGATCATCCACTCGGGGCGGGATTTCGACTGGGCGAATCCCTGCGTGATTTTCAGGCGCTTGCTGAGCTTCTTCTTGTTCTGCTTGGACCGGGTGGTGCCGAGTTCTTCCTCCAGCTTCACAATCAGGTCGGCAAGGTCGCACTGGCGGAGAAGTTCCATCACCGCGGCCGCGCCCATGCCGGCTTGGAACGAGCCATCGCCGTAGGTGTCCTCCGCCTCGCGGAGTTCGTTTTCCGTGAGGAGCTGGCCGACTTCGAGAGCGGTGTTGCCCTGATCGGTCACGACGTAATCCTCATAATAAATCACCCGCTCGAGCTGGCGCGCGCTCATGTCGAGCATCAGGCCGATGCGCGAGGGCATGCACTTGTAGAACCAGATATGGGAAACCGGCACCGCCAGCTCAATGTGGCCCATGCGCTCGCGGCGGACGCGGCTGAGCGTGACCTCGACGCCGCAGCGGTCGCAGATGACGCCCTTGTGCTTGATGCGCTTGTATTTACCGCAGGCGCATTCCCAGTCCCGGGTGGGTCCGAAGATGCGCTCGCAGAAAAGACCGCCCTTTTCGGGCTTGAAGGTCCGGTAGTTGATGGTTTCCGGGTTCTTCACCTCGCCCTTGGACCAGGAACGGATGATTTCCGGGGAAGCGACGGTGATCGAGACTTGGTCAAAAGCCTCGGGGCGCTCGTCCACGCCGAATAGTTCGCGAAGGTTGTTATCGACACTCATATTGTTTGAAACGTTGGGTCAGGTTGGGGTTCGCGGTTACAGGGTGAGGTCATCGAGGGAGAAATCGTCCACGCCGCCGCTGATTGCGGAGCCATGGGTCGAGCCCTTGCGTCCCGGCCGAACATCGAGTCCGAGGGATTGCATTTCCTTGATGAGCACGTTGAAGGATTCGGGGGTACCGGCTTCGAGGTTGTTATCGCCCTTGACGATCGCCTCGTAAATCCGGGTGCGGCCCTGCACATCGTCCGATTTGACGGTAAGGAGTTCCTGAAGAGTATAGGCGGCGCCATACGCTTCGAGCGCCCACACCTCCATTTCTCCGAAGCGCTGGCCGCCGTATTGCGCTTTTCCTCCCAGCGGCTGCTGGGTGACGAGCGAGTAGGGGCCGACGGCGCGGGCGTGGATCTTGTCCGCGACCAAGTGGCCGAGCTTCAGCATGTAGATATAGCCGACCACGACCGGATTATGGAAAGCGTCGCCGGTGCGGCCGTCATACAAGGTGGATTTCCCGCCCGTGGTGCCGTCCTTGCCGTCGCCGATCCAGGTATAGCCCCGGCTCTCCTTTTCCTTGGGCTTGCGCTCGCGGAGTTCGCCGCGGTCGCCGACCATTTTCACGCCGTCCACCTTCTTGGCTTTCGACATGAAATCCCAAATGACATCTTCCTTGATGCCATCGAAAATCGGTGTGGCGACCTTGAAGCCGAGCGCTTTCGCGGCGACGCCAAGGTGGGTTTCGAGCACCTGCCCCACGTTCATCCGCGAGGGCACGCCCAGCGGATTAAGACAGATATCAACCGGAGTTCCGTCCGCTAGATAAGGCATATCCTCTTCAGGAACGATGGTTGCGACGACGCCCTTGTTGCCGTGGCGGCCGGCCATCTTGTCACCCACGGAGAGCTTCCGTTTGGCGGCGATGAATACCTTCACCTCCTTGATGACGCCGGGATCGACCTCGTCACCGGATTCCAGTGAGTCGAGCTTCCGTTCCCGCTCCGTGTCGAGCTCTTGGAAACGGCCCTCGAACGAGCTGATGATTTCCAAGATCTTGTTACGGATCGGGGAAGGGTCGATTTCGATATGATCGTGAACCGATGCCAGCTTGCGGAGCAGTGTCTTGGTGATCTTGCGGTTGGCCGGAATGATGATTTCGCCGGTTTGCGCATTGACCACATCCAGCGGGATTTTCTCGCCCAGCAGGATGTCGGAAAGCCGCTCGGTGAGGTCGTCGGTGAGCTTGTCGGCCTTCTTCTTATGCTCGTCGTTGATTTTCTTGAGCGTCTTTTTCAACTCGGCGGGATCGACCTTTTCCTGGCGCTTCTTGGCGAATCCGCTTTGGGAAACGCGCACATCCTGGACGATGCCGACGCAGCCGGAAGGCACGCGCAGCGAGGTATCCTTCACGTCCGCCGCCTTCTCGCCGAAAATCGCGCGCAGCAGGCGTTCTTCCGGGGCGAGTTCGGTCTCGGATTTCGGAGTGATTTTCCCGACGAGAATATCGCCTGGCTTCACTTCCGCACCGATGCGGATGATGCCGTCGTGGTCGAGATTCCGCAGCGCGTCCTCGCCGACGTTTGGAATATCACGGGTGATTTCCTCAGGACCGAGTTTGGTATCACGTGCTGCGACGTCGAATTCCGAGATATGGATCGAGGTGAACACATCGTCCTTCACCACGCGCTCGGAGATTACGATGGCATCTTCGAAGTTATAGCCGTTCCAAGGCATGAATCCGACCAGCACATTGCGTCCGATGGCAAGTTCGCCATCTTCCGTGTTAGGACCGTCGGCGAGCACCATGCCCTTTTTGATCTTCTGGCCTTTGCTGACGATCGGCTTCTGGTTGATGCAGGTGCCGGCGTTGGACCGCATGAATTTGCGCAGCGGATAGGCAAGGATGCCCTTGTCGATGTTCGTCTTCACAGACTCCGCGTCGCTGAGAAATTTCTCCTCGGAAACCGGCAGCTTTCCGTCCGGCGTGGTGACAATGATTTCCGCTGTTGCGGCTGCGACGATGCCGTCGGCTTCCGCCACCACCACGGCGCGGGAGTCGCGGGCGGCTTTGCCTTCGAGACCGGTGCCGACCAGCGGTGCTTCGGAAACGAGGAGCGGAACGCCCTGGCGCTGCATGTTCGAGCCCATCAGCGCGCGGTTGGCGTCGTCGTGCTCAAGGAAGGGAATCAGGCCGGCCGCCACCGAAACGAGCTGTTTCGGCGAGACGTCCATATAGTTCACATCGGCTGGAAGTGCTTCGATGAACTCACCGCCCTTTTCACGCGCGGTGATGCGTTCCGTTTGGAAAATCCCTTTCTTGTCGATCGGGTTGTTCGCCTGCGCGATGAGGAAGTTCTCCTCTTGGTCGGCGGTGAGATACTCGATTTCGTTGGTGACTTTCGAATTCACCACCCGGCGGTAGGGAGTTTCGATAAATCCGAATTCATTGATCCGGGCGTAAGTACACATCGAGTTGATAAGACCGATGTTCGGACCTTCCGGAGTTTCGATCGGGCAAATCCGTCCGTAATGGGACGGATGCACATCGCGGACTTCGAAGCCGGCGCGGTCGCGGTTCAGGCCGCCAGGTCCAAGCGCGGAGAGGCGGCGCTTGTGCGTCAGCTCGGCGAGCGGGTTGGTTTGGTCCATGAACTGAGAGAGCTGCGAGCGGCCGAAGAAATCGCGCACCACTGCGGAAAGCGCCTTCGGATTGATCAGCTTCTGCGGCGTCATGCCTTCGATGTTCACGTCGAAAAGCGTCATGCGTTCCTTCACCAAACGCTCCGTCCGGGCGAGGCCGACGCGGCACTGGTTGGCGAGAAGTTCGCCCACGGCACGCACGCGGCGCGAGCCCAGGTGGTCGATGTCGTCAATGACACCGTCGCCCTTTTTCAACTTCAGGATATAGCGGACGGCGGCGAGGAAATCCTCGGGAACCATGATCCGCTGGTCGGAATCAACCTGAATGCCGAGCTTTTGGTTGATCTTGTAGCGGCCGACGCGGGTGAGGTCGTATTTCTTCGCATCGAAGAACAAACGCTTGAGCAGCGCGCGGGCGTTCGCAGCCGTCGGCGGATCGCCCGGGCGCAGCTTCCGATAGATATCCTTGAGCGCGGATTCCTCATCCTTCGCGGGATCCTTGCGGAGCGACTTGAGCAGGATTTCATCCTCGCGGCCGTCGATGACTTCGACCTTTTTGTGACCGAGCGCCAGAAGCTGGCGGACGATGCCGATGGTCAAAGGCTCGTAGGCCTTCGCAACGGTCAGTTCGCCATCGAGAATGTCCTCGAAAGGAACTTTGTGGCCGAGTTCGCCTTCGTCCATTTTCTCGCTCAGGGAGAGCGATTCGGGAGAGTAGAAATGGCTGACAATATCGCGGTCCGTCGGGTAGCCGAGAACGCGCAGGAACGTAGTCGCCAGAAACTTCCGGCGGCGCCGGCGGCGGTCCAGATAGACATAGAGAAGATCGTTGGTGTCGAACTGCACTTCGAGCCACGAGCCGCGGTCGGGAATGATGCGGAACGAGTGCAGCAGCTTGCCGTTCAAATGCTGCGAGGTTTCGAAGCAAATTCCCGGCGAGCGGTGGAGCTGGGAGACGATGACGCGTTCGGCGCCATTGATGATGAATGTCCCGCGGCGGGTCATCATGGGAAGTTCGCCCATGTAAACGCGCTCCTTCTTGGTGCCGGTCTCGTCCTTCAGCTTGAACGTGACATACAGCGCGGCGCTGAAGCTTTCACTGTTCCGCAACGAGTCGAGAGAGGTGATCTTCGGGTCCTCGATGTCATAGGCGACGAAATCGAGTTCAATCGCCTCGTCGTAGCTTTTGATAGGAAACACTTCGCGGAAAACCGCTTGCAAGCCCGCATCCGCGCGTTCGCTGGGGGGCACTTCCTTCTGAAGGAATTCATCGTAAGAGCGGCTCTGAACCTCAATGAGGTTCGGCGGCTCGATGACTTCTTCGAATTTCCCGAAATAGAGACGTTCAGCCATGGCGTTTGGTGGTATTCTAACTTACAAATTGAGCCCGAGCCGCGAACGGTCTCAGGCAGGGTGGATCAAGCGGTTGTGAAATGGATCGGAATCGGCGGGAAAGCCCAGTGTTGATGTTAGGATCTCCCGCCGGTCACGACAGAAATTCCCGGAGCGGATTTCTCCGCCCCGGGAACGGTCGGAAAGTCGTTACTTGAGTTCGATTTTCGCGCCAGCTTCCTCGAGCTTCTTCTTGGCGGTCTCTCCGGCGTCTTTGGAGACACCTTCGAGAACCTTGGCGGGTGCACTCTCGACGAGCTTTTTCGCATCCGCAAGGCCGAGACCGGGAGAAACTTCGCGCACCGCCTTGATGACGGCGATCTTGTTCGGTCCGCATTCGGCGATGACGACGTCGAATTCGGTCTTCTCTTCGACCGCTTCGGCGGGGCCTGCGGCGGGACCTGCGGCAGCGACGGCGGCAGCGGCGGTTACACCCCAGGTTTCTTCGAGCTTTTTAACCAGATCGACAGCTTCCAGGACGGTGAGCTTGCCGAGTTCTTCTACCAATGTATCAATGTTAGCCATGTTTGTATTCTCCTTGTGCGGTATCGTCGCCTCCGGAGCCTCCGGAGATTTCAGTTCAGCGGCCGCCGCCCCGACGAGGAACCATTGTGGGTTCGGGTGATGGCGGGAGCCGCCACCACCTTCAGATCAGATTTTGTGTTACGCCTCGGCGGGTGCCGCGGCTTCCTCGGAAGTGGTTTCTTGCGATTCGGCTTCCTGAGATTCGGATTCTTCTTCCTTGCCGCCGTCCGGGTTGAACTTGTTCTGCACCACGCGGGCGATGCGGGTGGCAGGTTCGAGGATGGTGCCGAGCAGTTGCGAAAGCACCGCCTCGCGGGAAGGGATGTCGGCGATCGCCTTGAGCTTGTCCGCGTCCAGCACGGCGTTGCCAAGGATGCCCACCTTCATCTGGGGCTTTTTGAATTCCTTTTCGAAATTCTTGATGACCTTGGCCGCGGAGAACACCTCGGCATCGCCCATGACGTAAGCCATCTGGCCGGTCAGGTCGGTGCCGATGTCGGGCATGCCGGCTTCCGCCAGCGCCTTGCGCATGTAGGTGTTCTTCGCCACGGTGCAGCTTGCGCCGCTGGCGTTCAGGCGGTTCCGGAGTTCCGTGAACTGCTGGACGGTGAGGCCGGTGTAATCGATGACGATCAGGTAAGGGGACGCGTTCACGCGCTCCAGCAGGCCGTCGATGATGATTTTCTTATCGGGATTCATATGCTTGGGCGGACCGGAAATTACGCGGATGCTTTGGTGTAGGTGGCTGCTTCCAGCGGGATGCCGGGCAGCATCGAGGCAGCTAGGGTGACGGCCTGGATGTAGTTGCCTTTCGCGGACGCCGGCTTGGCGCGGACGACGCTATCGACGAAGGCGCGGGCGTTCTCCTCAAGCTGAGCTGATTCAAAGGACGTCTTGCCGATCGAGGCGGAAACGTTGCCGTTCTTGTCGAGCTTGTAGTCGATGCGGCCAGCCTTCACTTCCTTGACCGCCTTGGCGGTATCGTCGGTGACGGTGCCGGTCTTCGGATTCGGCATCAGGCCGCGGGGTCCGAGGACCCGGGCGATTTTCCGAACTTCGGTCATGGCATCGGGAGTCGCGATCGCGGAATCGAAATCCGTAAATCCTTCCTGCACCCGCTTGATGAGATCTTCGTAACCGACGTGCTCTGCACCCGCTGCCCGGGCGGCCTCGGCGGCTGCGCCTTGGGCGAATACCACCACGCGGACATTCCGTCCGGTGCCGTGTGGCAGGGAAACGGAGCCGCGGACCATTTGGTCGCTCTTCCGTGGATCGACTCCGAGGTGGAAGGAAAGCGTCACGGTGGGTGTGAATTTTGGCGCCGGGAATTCCTTCACGGTGCCGATTGCGTCGGTGAGGGAGTAGCTTTTGCCGGATTGGACAAGAGCTGCCGCCTTTTTATAGCGTTTGCTGCGGTGTTTTGACATGTGCGTATCGGTTGGCAGTTCGGTCGGAAGCGGCGGATTGCCGCTCCCTCCTGCGGGTGCCGGGGAATCCCGTTGGGGACAATCCGGCGAAAATGATTACATCCCCTCGATTTCCAAGCCCATCTGGCGGGCGGTGCCGGCGAGGATGCGGCAGGCAGCTTCCGGATCGTTGGTGTTGAGATCGGGCATTTTGATCTTCACCACTTCCATGAGCTGGGCCTTGGTGATCTTGCCGACTTTCACCTTGTTCGGCTCTTTGGAGCCGGATGCGAGACCGGCGGCCTTCTTGAGAAGATTTCCCGCGGGTGGCTTCTTGGTGATGAACGAGAACGACTTGTCCTTGTAAACCGAGATGACCACGGGAAGCACGTCGCCCGCGGCGCTCTGCGTGGCGGCGTTGAATTCCTTACAGAACGCCATGATGTTGACACCGGCCTGGCCGAGTGCGGGACCGACGGGCGGCGAGGGATTGGCGGCTCCTGCCTTGATCTGGAGCTTGATGATTTTGACGACTTCCTTGGCCATGATTGATGCGGATTAAATTGCGGGGGCGGGGTGATTGGGTATTCGGCGGCGGGGGTCCAGACAATTATGCTCTTTCGACCTGCCAATATTCGAGTTCGACCGGGGTGCTGCGGCCGAAGATGGTGACAGAGACGCGCAGCTTGCCGCGTTCCGGGTCGATTTCCTCCACCACGCCGTTCTGGCTCTGGAACGGGCCGTCGGCGACTTTCACCGTGTCGCCCACTTCGAAACTGATGGCCGGGCGGACGCTTTCCTCGCGCTCCTTGATCTGCGACAGCATCGCCTCGACCTCGCGCGGACGCATCGGCGTAGGCCGGTCCTTGGTGCCGGCGAAGCCGATTACGCCGTCCATCTCCTTGATGAAAAACCAGGTCTTCTCGACGAGCTGGTTGTCCTCGGTGGCGAGGTTCATGTTCACGATGATGTAGCCGGGGAAGAACTTCTTCTTCGTCTCGGTCTTCTTGCCGCGGCGGATTTCGGAAACCATTTCCGTAGGCACCAGCACCTCGCGGATGTATTCGGTCATGCCCTCGGCCTCGGCCGTGCGGGCGATGCGGTCACGCACCTTCCCTTCCTGGCCGGAGAGGACTTGGACGACGTACCACTGGTCGCGGAATGGTTTTTCTTCTGGCATGACGGGTCGGTCGGAGAGGGAAGGGGAGGGTGGGGCCGGCGGAGCGGCTCAGGCGCCGAACTTGGCGAACAGGTATTCCGTCACCGAGTGACAGAAGCCGACGATTTGAACGTGCAGGAAATCCCAGAACTGGACGAATCCAGCCAGCAGGATCACGGCGATCAGCACCACGATCGTTGAGTCGACCAACTCCTTGTATTTCTTGAATCCCTTGATCTTCGGATCGGATTCCCATGGCCAACTGGCCTTGCGGAGCTCGCTTTTGACCTCGCTGAGGAAGCTGGTGATTTTCGAAAACATGTAGTTCGCTGGACGGTGGGCTGATCGGGAAAATGGCACGGAAGGTGGGACTCGAACCCACAACCAACGGTTTTGGAGACCGCTACTCTACCAATTGAGCTACTTCCGTTTTTTTTTACTGTAGAGGCGATTCAGGGGCATCCCGCCGATGAGGACGGGATGCCCCGAAATCCGGCCCCGCGGCAGCTCGCCGCCGGGGGCCTTCGATGAAATTACTTGATGATCTCGCCCACCCGGCCGGCGCCGACGGTGCGGCCGCCTTCGCGGATCGCGAACCGCATGGTCTGCTCCATGGCGATCGGCGTGATGAGCTCGACTTCGAGGTTGATGTTGTCGCCCGGCATCACCATTTCGACTCCTTCGGGGAGCTTGATGCTTCCGGTCACGTCGGTCGTGCGGAAATAGAATTGGGGACGATAGTTCGAGAAGAAGGGGGTGTGGCGGCCGCCTTCTTCCTTCGAAAGGACGTAGATCTCGGATTTGAAGATCGTGTGGCCTTTGACGGTGCCGGGCTTGGCGATGACCTGGCCGCGCTCGACCTGGTCCTTCTTGAGGCCGCGGATGAGGAGGCCGACGTTGTCACCGGCGCGACCTTCGTCGAGCAGCTTGCGGAACATTTCGATGTCCGTGACAGTGGTCTTCTGGGTGTCGCGGATGCCGACGATTTCGACTTCCTCCATCTTTTTAATGATGCCGCGCTCGACACGACCGGTGCAGACCGTGCCGCGACCTTCGATCGAGAACACGTCTTCGACCGGCATGAGGAACGTTTTGTCAATCGGACGCTCCGGCTCGGGAATGTAGGAATCCACGGCATCCATGAGCTTCATGATGTTCTCCATCTGGGCGGCATCGCCATCGAGGGCGGCTTTTGCCGAACCCATGACGATCGGAATGTCGTCGCCGGGAAACTCATACATGGAGAGCAAATCGCGCACTTCCATCTCGACGAGCTCGAGAAGCTCAGCATCGTCCACAAGGTCCACTTTGTTCATGAAGACGACCAGCGCGGGGACGCCCACCTGGCGGGCGAGAAGGATGTGCTCGCGGGTTTGCGGCATAGGGCCGTCCGCCGCGGATACCACGAGGATGCCGCCGTCCATCTGCGCGGCGCCGGTGATCATGTTCTTCACGTAGTCGGCGTGGCCGGGGCAATCGACGTGCGCATAATGGCGTTTCGCGGTCTCGTATTCGACGTGGGCCGTGTTGATCGTGATGCCGCGCTCGCGCTCTTCCGGTGCCGCGTCGATGTCCGCATAGCTCTTTTTCTGGCAAAGGCCCTTCTCTGCGAGGGTGTTCGTGATTGCCGCGGTGAGGGTGGTCTTGCCGTGATCGACGTGACCGATGGTCCCGATGTTTACGTGCGGCTTGTTGCGCTGGAATGATTCTTTGGCCATGGTGGTTGTTGTTCTGCTTGAGACTGTTGAGATTTTTCGGGATTGCCCTGGAGCTCGCAGGGGGATTCGAACCCCCGACCTCATCCTTACCAAGGATGCGCTCTACCCCTGAGCTACGCGAGCAACCTGACATGTATCGCTCCCCCACCGTCCCGACAAAAACACCGCGTCCTGTCACGTTTCACGAGACTGGCCGCGGCACCCCTGACTTGATGTGGGGAAGAGCGGGCGGACGGTAACAAAGCCGACCACCCTGTCAAAAAAAAACTCGGTGAAAAGGGAATTCGTCGGAATCCTTTATGATTGCGGGATTCGAGGGCTCCGAAGGTCGACATGTAAGGGGGACATCGCCGGAATTGCGGGAATCCCGACCACGCAGGCGGCCGGGAGGGAATTCAGCGCGGTTGACCGCCTGGCCTGCAAATTCCCGGCGCCGATTCGCGCAAGCCGCTATGGAATAAGTAGTCGTTGGACCAGCTCAGGGTCGGCGGCCGATCTCTCCATGAATTCCTCCAAAGTAGTCCTATCCGGACTTCTGGAACTGCTGAAAGGGGGGCGATCGCCCGTGCCGCCGGATTCCGGATCATGCCGCCGGCGGGCGCGGAACGAGCACGCCCGCACACGCAGGCTGGCTCCGGGCCATTAAGGATCGCCCCCACGCGACATTTGCGGCAGTCTCGTAGCCGCTATGAAAATGATCCGGACTCATTCGCCCGCGCTGGGATTGGCGCTCGCCCTCACCCTCGGTTCCGGCGTAGGTGCCGCGCAGCTCACCGCCACTTGGACCGGCAATGGTGACGGCGTGAATTGGAGCGATGCCGCCAACTGGACCTCCGTCTCCGCGCCTGACAACGGCACCCCCGCCGGCACCACTTACCGCGTCGTCATCCCGGCCGGAAAAGATGTCACGCTCGACACCTTCGCGGTGATCGACTCACTGACGGTCGGCGGAGTTGCCACGCTGACGATTCTGAACAGCAAGCAGCTCGACGTGGTGAACTCCGGCGCGGGCACCGGCACCATCGTCAATTCCGGCACCATTTCCCTCAACTCGCTCGGCACCTCTACCGATCTCGCGATCCACGGCAATGTCATCCTCTCCGGCGGCGGCACGATCTCGTTCTCCGACAACATCAACAACCGCATCTTCGGCACTGCCAGCACCGACCGCCTCAACAACATCGACAACACCATCCAAGGTGCGGGCCAAATCGGCGCGAATTTCATGGCGCTCACCAACCAAGGGACCATCCGCGCCACGTTTTCCATCCGCCTGACCATCGACCCCTCGGCATCCGGCGCGGCCAACACCGGCACCCTCACTGCCATCGGCGGCGGGACGCTGCGGCTTCAGGATGGAAATTTCACCAACTCCGACGCTGTCATTTCCGCCGCCAAACTATCTCAGGTGGAACTCTCCGGAGCCACCGTTTCCGGCGGTGCCCTCGCCACCTCGGGAAATGGCGTCATCCGCAACACCGGCGTCTGCACCCTCACCAACCTGAAGAACACCGGCAATTTCCAGGCCAACAACGGTACCGATACCAACCTCGTCGGCACCATCGACAATTCCGGCACCATCGGCCTCAATTCCTCGGGCACCTCCACCGACCTCATCGTCAATGGCAGCGTCACCCTCAAAGGCGGCGGCTATATTTCATTTTCGGACAACGTCAACAACCGCATTTTCGACGTGGCCAGTACCGACCGGCTGACGAACCAGGACAATTTCATCCAGGGCGCGGGCCAGATCGGTGTCGATTTCATGGCACTCACGAATAATGGCACCATCACCGCCAGCCAGACCAACACGCTCAGCCTCGACCCCGGTCCCGGTGGATTTCTCAACTCCGGCACTTTCGAGGCGGACGGCGGCACGCTGCGCCTGCAGAGCGGCGATTTTTCCAACACCTCCGGCGGCATCGTCATGGCCTGGAGCCCCTACGAGGTGCAGCTCACCTCCGCCGCCACGATCACCGGTGGCAGCCTGGTAACCCAAGGCAGCGGCGTCATCCGCAATACCGGCGTCGCCACTCTCGCAAATCTCACCAACTCCGGCAGCTTCGCCGCCAACAACGGCACCGACACAAACCTGACCGGCACCATCACCAACAACGGCACCATCGCCCTCAATTCCGGCGGCACCTCCACCGATCTCATCATCGGCGGAAATGTCATCCTCGGCGGCACCGGCGCGGTCGTCCTCGGAAACAACATCAACAATCGCATTTTCGGCCTCGCCGCCTCCGATCGCCTCAACAACGGCCCCGGGCATACAATCCGCGGTGCCGGACAGATCGGTGCCGATTTCATGGCCCTCACCAATCAGGGCACCATCCTCGCCGATTTCTCCAACAAACTGAGTATCGATCCCAGCACCACCGGCGCGATAAACACCGGCGCGCTGCGGGCGACCGGCGGCACCCTGCGCCTGCAGGACGGAAATTTCTCCAATACCGGCGGCACCCTTTCCGCCACCGGCGCATCGTCCCTCGTGGAGCTGACCGGCGTGACCGTCACCGGTGGAAACCTAACCACCACCGCGCCCGGTGTCATCCGCAACGTCGGCGTTATCACCCTCGCCAGCCTGACCAATAGCGGTAGCTTCGAGGCCGCCAACGGCACCGACACCAACCTCACCGGCACCATCACCGACAACGGCACCATCTCGGTCCTTTCAGCCGGCACCTCCACCGACATCATTATCAACGGCAACGTCACCCTCGGCGGCACCGGCGCGGTCGTCCTCGGCGACAACATCAACAACCGCATTTTCGGCATCGCTTCCACCCACCGTCTCACCCACGCCGCCGGTCACACCATCCGCGGAGCCGGACAGATCGGCGCCGATTTCATGAACTTCACCAACCAAGGCGTCATCGTCGCGGATGCGTCCAACGCTCTCACAGTCAATCCCACCTCCGATTTCACCACCACCGGGACCGTCCGCGTCGAATCCGGCCGCACCCTCGCCATGGGTTCCGGCGACGTCTTCACCCAGACCGCCGGCCTCACTACCGTCAATGGCAACCTCACGCTGGACGGAGCCAACATGATCGTTGCCGGCGGCACCCTCGCCGGCAAGGGCACCGTCACCGGAAATGTTGTCAACTCCGCCACCGTCAGCCCGGGAAATCCCGTCGGCATCCTGTCCATCGCCGGCGACTACACCCAATCCGCCGCTGGCTCGTTGCGGGTGGAAATCGCCGGACCAGGCATCTTCGACAAACTCGCCGTCAGTCTAACCGCCAGCCTCGCCGGCACGGTCGATGTCGTCGTCATCCCGCCCTACTCGCCGTCACCCGGAGCTGGATTCGGCATCGTGAGTTACACCGCCCGCGCCGGGACGCTCGCGCTGGGAACCATCGATTCCGCCCGCGGCGACCGCTTCACCCGGTCCACAGCGCAGTTCTCCATCACGCTCAACGCCCTCGGCCCCAGCTTCGGCACCGGCCCGTCCACTGTCACCCGCCTCCCCGGCGGCTCCGCCAACGCCACCTTCCCCGGCGTCTCCGGCCTCAACTACCGCGTCGAGAAAAGCGACACCCTCGCCCCCGGCGGCTGGTCCACCGCCGCCACACTTCCCGCCGGCCCCGGCGGCATCGTCACCTTCACCGATCCCGCCCCGCTCCCCTCCAAACGCTTCTACCGCATCGCCTTCCCCTAACGTGGCGGCGATCACCGGTCGCCGCGAATGACGTGGAATGAAAACGAACGGATTGAGAACGGCTTGGCAGTCGGGTCAGGAACCGGGTTTGATGATGAATAATTGTTATACTGATGCTAGGTAATACAGTCCGGACTGCCCCCTCCGATGTCAGCCTATCGTGACCGTTACCATTCATGTCGATTCTGATTCGCCAGCCTCTTGAAGCAGCCGTTTTTCCAGTTGCACGTTGATCCAAAATCGGGCGCGGGTGCGCAGGTCATGCATCGCCGGTGCAAGGGCGGCGATCTGCCCTCGTGCTTTGGCAGAGGCCAGAATTCCCCAAGTTCCGGTGAATGATAAACCGTTGGCGGACGCCATCGCACGCGCTGCCAGATCATCGAGGATTAGAAGGGATCCAGGAAGCTCCATGCCCAAAGCCAGGCACTCCGCCTCTCCACGGTGCAGAGTCGCGGATAAACTTCTCACCAGCAAACTGTCTGTCGGCGGTACTACCCGGAACCGGCCTGATTCCACAACTCCCGCGGCTTTGGCAAACAAGCCCGCTTTTGCCATAACTTCGTCACGAACGCTGGGCGGGATGCAGACCACTCCCGGCAGCGTCTCAAGAACCTCGAGAAGTACGATCTCCGCCAGATTGATCAAAGGCAAGGTGTTGCAGATGATCAGGCGCTCTTGATCCATTCCTCAAGTTTGTACCGTTCAGTTTCATAGTCCGAACCTTCGAGCGGTTGAGTGATGCCATGCTCCCCAAGCCAATATTGGAACTCCGCCTTGCCCAGCCCGGCCAGCTTGCAAGCCGCCGCCCCACCAATCACCGCTTCCGTGTAAAGAGCTGCCGCCAAACGTCGGCGTAGCTCGGATTCCAACTGCGCCCGGGGAATCTTCGCGGAAGCCAAAACCTCTTCAGGGATCTCCAGCATCATGCCTTTCATGGCACCACTTTAGGCGGATCATCAAATCCACGCGAGACGTTTCTTGACCGCCCTCTCCCACCGATCCTTGCACATGGCCGCCGACCGCCCTCCGCCCGCAGGATCACCCGCCGCCGCCCGAAGGCGTCCGAAGTGTGCGTAGAACAGCAGCATGGAGGCAAAAGTAAAAAAGCACTCCGCCACCGTCAGCCCCGGAAACTCCGTCGGCACCCTCGCCATAGACGGCAGCTACACCCAATCTGACGGCGGCAAGCTGAGGGTCGAAATCGCCGGAGCGCGCACTTCCGACAAACTCGCCGTCAGCCAGATCGCCAGCCTCGCCGGCACGGTCGATGTCGCCGTTCGCCCCCCCTTACTCGCCACCGCCCGGAGCTGAATTCGGCATCGTGAGTTACACCGCCCGCGCCGGGACACTCGCGCTGGGAACCGTCGATTCCGCCCGCGGCGACCGCTTCACCCTGTCCACCGCGCAGTTCTCCATCACGCTCAACGCCCTCGGCCCCAGCTTCGGCACCGGATTATCCACCGTTAACCGACTGCCCGGCGGTTCCGCCAGCGCCACCTTCCCCGGCGTCTCCGGCCTCGCCTACCGCATCGAAAAAAGCGACACCGTCGCTCCCGGCGGCTGGACCACCGCCGCCACCCTCCCCGCCGGAGCTGGCGGCATCGTCACCTTCACAAACCCGCCTCGCTCACTCCCAAGCGCTTCTATCGCATCGCCTTCCCCTGACGTAGCGACGATCACCGGCCGCAGCGAATGACGTTAAGAGCAGACTGATTGAGAATGTCTCGGTGGTCGGATCCTGAGCCGGGTTTGACGGCAAATTATCGTTAGTCAGGACCCCATTTATTTCCTTTTGAGATAATGTTGATTGGCGAGGACCCCGTTCACATATCCTGACCTTAACCTTCCGATAGCCTCTTCTATTTGTCTGGGAACTTCTGATCCGGAATGCCCGTGCATGTTGCACAGTGGAGGGACCGGCTCAATCATCATCCGCAGAAACTCGGTAGAACATCGCGTCCGCAGTGGAGCTGAAGGAGAAATCCAACCAACCGTCGTTTACGACGGCACCGGCCTCTGTAATGGGCAGTTTTTGCCACTGATTCAAACTAGCGGACTGGTTGATTCCCAGCCGCAGCGTGAATTTCCCGGTCAGCGGGTTCCTCGCCAATAGCGGGGAGGTCGGGTGGAGCGCTCGGATCTGCGATTCGCTCGCCAGCCCGAGTTCCATGGAGTTGGCAAGGATCGCCGCGCGCAGCTGGGGATTCGCCGCGAGTGGATCCAGACCCAGATCGATGGCGAATTTGTCGCTCAGTCCGTCATCGGAGGTATCAGTATTGCGCGGGTCGGTTTTGGCGATGAATTCCAACAGGTTCGACAGCCCGTCCCCGTCCGAATCGGCGATGGCATCCGAAGAATCTTCGGCATCCAAATCGTTATTGATCTCCCAGAGGTCTGGAAGGCCGTCGCCGTCGGTGTCGGTCGTCTCGATCTTGACGAGCCTGGTCTGGGAAAACCCGCGGGTCCCGGCGCTGTCGATGGGGGTGGCGACGAATTGGTAGGTTCCGCCGTCGGAAAGTCCGCTCAAGCTGGCCAAGAAATCGAAGCTGATCGTTTGCGCCGGAGACCCTGGTGTGAGGGTGATTGGCGGGCTGACAGGAACCCCGTTGAGGTGCCAGCGATACTCGATGAACGTGGCAAGCGGGACAGGAACCGCCACAGGGTTTTCCTTCATGAATGGGCGGGTGAAGGCGACCGACCAAGCGCCAGCGCTGTTCTTCACGCGGCCTGTGATCCAATGAAGTCCGTCGGCCAACGTCGATGTGACAGACGGCGGCACATTGATCGGAAACGTGGTTGCGCTTTGGCCCGCTGCGGTGGAAACCGGGGTGCCATTTCCGGGACCGGGATCGGTGTCGATATAGTATTCCGCCGCGAGGATGGTGGCGAACGGTGGGGCGACAGGATCCTCCTTCAGAAATGGCCGGGTGAAGGCGATGGACCAATCCCCCTCCGCATCCTGTATCCGCGCCGTGAGGAGATGGGTGCCGGCGGGGAGAGCGGCGATAGTCGCGGCGGCGACATCAATGTTGATGGAGGCGAGGGTATCGGGAGTTACGCCCGTCACCACGGTGCCGTTCCCCGGTCCTGGATCGCCGTTGATGTAATACTCGGCGGCGACGATCTGCGCGTTGGATGATGAGGTTAGGGAAACCAGCGCCATGACAGGCGGAAACAAGCGTAGTGTTTTCATATCACTTGGGGGAGGAGATCATTAGAACGATTGGGCATCCATCTCGATGTGGAGGCCGCTGGCGCTGGTGGCCGTGGCCGGGACCTGGAAGCGCGTGATGCGGGGAATCGAGGGGACTCCGCTGATGACGTACGGCAAGGTGCCGCCGAAGATACCCATATCCACACCGTTCAATCCGCTGCCGATGGCGGGGGAACCCGGAGCCAAGACGTAAGCTTTATCATTTGCATGGCCAGAGACAAATGCTTGAACGATAAAGGCGATGTTCGGAATATTCCCGTTGCCTGATGGGAGAAAGGTGGGATTCCCGCCGATGCCAACCCCACCGACGGCGAGGGAATGGGTGACCGATCCCTTGACCTTCACAGCAAAGGAAGCTGCGGACAAGGTGCTGGGCGTGATGAAAATTGAGCTTGAGATCGATGAACCCGCCTCTGAATACATACCCGGCGCGTAGCCTATGACGCAGTTTGAGGCGGTGGTCCCATTACCCAAAACCATCCAGTTAATTATTACCGAATTTTGGATTGAAGAACCAGGACCTTTCAGAGCAAATACTGCTGTCACGTAAGATCTCTTGATAGAAACACGACCTAGAAAGTCACTGGAGCCACCAGGTGAAGAAATGAAGCATTTATCAAATAAGATATCATTTACGCCAGCCGAGGCGCTTGGAGCATTGATGAAAGATATACCCGTGACTGATGAGTTTTCCGGGCTACTTAGCTGAATCAAATTTAAATACAATGCATTAATCACCGCTGAATCCTTTGTGATTCCGGGGATAGCGTTCTCATCGAGAAAATAGCCGGGACCGACAACGTCCAATCGTTTCGTGAGGGTCACGTTGCCATAGCTGGTCGGCGAGCCTGCGATCAGAATCGTGTCCCCAGAAGAAGCTGCATCATGAGCGGCTTGCACCGAGGTGAACATGGCGACGGAGCCCACCTTGTTGTCCACAGTGAGGGTCTTGGCGTGGGCGGCCACGGGAGCGCTTAGGAGCAATGCGGCAAAACGGATTAATTTCATTTGATTTGTAGTTGGGGAGATGGTTTCGGGCAGGTGATGCAAGAGAATGAGCCTGGACTTCGAAGAAACAGGAGCAATGGAGTTGGCAGCGGGATTTGGTAGGGGAAGCGGGTAAAGACGGCTGGATACGAGCGGTTCGGCGGGTGCGCCGACGGCAGTTTCATTCACTACCAGAGAGTGCCCCAAAATGGGAAGCCCCCGAATTAGGGGGTATGGGACAATTCCGCGAAAGTCCGGGATTCGAGTCCCGAGATGCCTTCCGGAAATACCCTCGGTCACCCCGCCATCGCCAGACCAAGTTCCGTAGCCAAAAGCATTCTTCAGGTGTTGATAGGCTTCATATTTGGTCATTTCCGACGCTGAAAATGGCGGAAATTTTGTCCGCGTCTACTGCTTATTTGGCCGCATCCATCTTGGCGAACCGCCGCATGAGTTCCGCCTGAGAATGTACCTGGAAGGTCCGGTAGATGTCCTTGATGTAGCCAGAAACGGTGTGCAGCGAGAGGCCGAGCTTGTCGGCGACTAGCTTGCGACTGTGACCCTCCAACAGAAGATTGAGCACCAGCCTGCGGCTTCTAGGGAGCGTGGGAGTCTCGACGCCGAAGTCATGCGGCCAACCATTCGCGTGCAGCCACGGAACCTCGGTCATCAGGATGTGGGCGATCTGACGTTCGCGTTCGCCGAACAGCGGTTGATCCTGACGGCGATAGACCCCGATAATACTCACACACCGCTCATCGAGCGGGTGGGCCGACAACATGACTGGATAAATATCCGCCGCCTGCCAAAAAACATTTGCAGCGGTGGAGGCCAGCCGGTTGTAAGGATCGAACTCCTGCCGCAACCTCGTGACCTGCGTGCGAGGACTTTTCATCACCTCGGCAGCAAAGGGTGACGTCAAGGCCGTCATTTCTGGATGCTCGACCGCCTGCAAGAATTGAGTGAAGCGATCTTCGTCAAAGCCTTCATGCTGGATCGACACGTAAACCGGAGGCTTTTCGGATTCGAGATAGCCGAGACTCCAGACCCAACAATCCGCATCGATGAGCCTCTTGAGACCTTCCATAAGATACCGGCGGGCGCCCGCGTGATTCGAACCGCGGGAGGCGGCCTCACCCACCAGCCGGACCATCCCCCGAACATCTTCCTCGTCTAATTTTCTATCGGCCATCATTGTTCCCGTATCGTCCTAATCTACTTTGAGATGGCAAGAAAAAGTCCAGGCAGTGGCCAATGTCGCACTGATCCTCATCAGACCATTTCACGATGCGGAGGTAGGAGCCTGCGTTTCCATGCATAGACAAGTTTACCTTTTGGCTCGGGGATGGGGCGGTGGAGGGAAGGGGGCAGTTTCGATCCATTCGGCGATGACAGCTTGGGCGTTGCCAAGGGCTTCTTCGTAGGAGGCGCCGTCTGCCATGCAGCCGGGGAGTTCGGGAATCTCGACGAGGAAGGCGTTGTCTCCCTTGCTCCAGTAGATGATGAGTTCGTAGCGCATGTCAGTGGATTTGACGTGAACGGGTTCGAGTGAACGGTGTCCTTGGATTTCAATATTTCACTCAAAGCGAAGGACCTGGCTGGTCTTGGGCGGAACGGCCGGGAAGAGCTTGGGAGGGGCAAGAGGGAGATCATGGGCTGAGTGGGTTTTAGCGAGCGGCGGCTTTGAAGGCAATGGGGAAGTGGGAGGGCGGAAGTGCCGAGTGAGCAGTGAGCATAAATGAGGGGAGAAGCGGGATCGGGATCGGGTGATTTGCGACGGAGTGTTAGGGAGGATGGAGCGTCAGGCAGGTACATGTCTGCCGAGCATCCGTGCTTGCGGGAAGTATTAAGATTGCAAGATGTCGGAACTTGTGGATTCTTTCCGACGTTCTGTGAAACGTGAATGGAAGCAGGTTCTTGAGGAACTTTTCGGAAATGCGACGGTGCTGAGATCGAAGGATCTGGAGCAGCGCGGTCTTGCGCGTTCGCGGATCCGGGATGCCATGGAATCGGGAATGCTGGAGCGCGTGGGACACGGGCTCTATTCACGATGCGGCGCGGAACTCACGGAGCATCACTCGCTGGTGCAGGTGACACGCCGGGTGCCGAGCGCGGCGATCTGCCTGCTGAGCGCGCTTCGTTTTCATGACCTGACGACCCAGAACCCGCATGAGGTCTGGATCGCCATCGGATCAAAGGACCGCAGGCCCAAGCTGAACGAAATACCGCTCAAGGTGCTGCGCTTCGGCCCGGGACACTTTGATCTCGGACTCGAAGAACACGAGGTGGAGGGAACCCGACTGCGGGTGTATTCGGTGGCACGGACCGTGGTGGATCTGTTCCGCTACCGCAACAAGGTCGGACTGGATGTGGCGCTGGAGGCGCTGAAAGATGGTTTGCGGGAACGCCGGTTCACACTGGCTGAAATCAACCGCATCGCCCGCGCCTGCCGGATGGAAAGTGTCATGAAACCCTATCTCGAATCCCTCACTGCATGAAGCCCGAAGGTCTCATCGAATCGATACGGACGCGCTTGCTGAATCTCTCGCGGGAAAATGGCGAGGTATTTGATTTCGTGCTTTCCCGCTTCGGCATCGAGCGGTTTCTTTACCGTTTGAGTTTATCCGGAGAGGCTGATCGGTTCGTTCTGAAAGGAGCGACGTTGTTTCACGTCTGGAACAAGAAGATGCACCGGCCCACGCGCGATCTCGATCTGTTGGGATTCGGCCCGAATGACGTGGAGTCCATCAGCGAGTCGATTCTTGCCATCATGCGGGTTCAGGTTCCAGAAGACGGCTTGTCGTTTGACGAGGCGTCACTGGTGGCGGAACCGATCCGCAATGACATGGTCTACGGCGGTGTGCGGGCGAAGTTCCGCGCGAAGCTGGGCAATGTGAGAATCCCGGTTCAAGTGGACGTGGGTTTTGGCGACGCGATGGTGCCGGGACCGGAAATCCGGGAGTTCCCTCCCTTGCTGGGCGGACTGCCGATCGCAACGTTGCGGATCTATCCGATTTATACCGTGGTGGCCGAGAAATTAGAGGCACTGGTGCGTCTGGATGCACAGAATACGCGGATGAAGGATTTTTTCGATTTGGACTTTCTGCTCAGGGACGGGGAGCTGGATCGGGACATCCTGCGGCAAGCGATATATGCCACATTCAGACGGCGTGATGCCGAGCTTCCGACGGATGTGCCGACCGGATTGACCGATGCGTTTGCCCGGAACAAGCAGGTGATGTGGAATGCGTTTCTGCGGAAGAACGGACTGGAGTCACAGACCAAGGAGCTATCGGTGGTGATCGCGAGAATCCGGCTGGCATTGCTATGGATCTGGCAACCATAGGCACTGGACGCGGTGCTTTCGCAGCCGGAAAGCTCTGGGGGTGGCAGGAAGGAGATCATGGGCTGGGGTGGGTTCTAGTAAGCGCTGGGCCGCGGACGACGGGGAAATTGGCGGGCTTTCAGGGGCTTGCCCGCGGTTGAACTTGCCGGGAACCGGATCGCATGGAGCGGGCGCCGATGGCCATTGTTACTTTCATCCTGCCCACCCGTTCAGCATCTCGCTTTCTTCCCGAGGGATAGACTGCATGTTCCGACGCTTGTGTCCGGCCCGCGGTGCCTCGGGTGAACGGGGGACCAGTCCTTGGATTTCAATATTTACACTTAAAACCAAGGACGGGGTTGGACTTTGCCAGAGCGGCCGGGAGGAGCTTGGATGGCAGGAGGGAGTTCATGGGCTTCGGTGGGTTCTAGCGAGCGGTGACAAAAGGCAACGGGGAAGTTGGCGTGAACGGGGTCAGTGAAAGCGCCGGGATAAACCGGCTTGGAATAGAGAATGAAAGAGTCTTACAAAGAACAACCAGCCATTGACTTTGGCCACAATCCCTACGCTGGGAGCGGTGACGCTCCGGGTGTAGCATGGGTGCGTGGAGAC